>NZ_JBSFDP010000006.1:214940-348588 GCF_053593975.1 Streptomyces sp. NPDC002004 | reverse complement strand
CGCCGTTGCGGCGGTCCTTGTTCGCACTGCCGGCCGCGCGGCCGAGGACCTTGTGGCCGCCGCCGTCGGGGATGCGGCCGAGCTTCTTGACGTCGATGTGGACCAACTCGCCGGGTCTTGTGCGCTCGTAGCGGCGGACGGGTTCGCCGGTAGCCCGGTCCAGCGAGGCAAGAGTGGGCAGGGCGTGACGGTGCAGGATGCGATGGGCGGTGGAGGCGGCGACGCCGACCCGGGCCGCGAGCCTGAGCGGTCCGATGCGGTGTTCACGCCGCAGTTGCACAACCTGCTCCTCGATGGCGGCCGGGGTGCGGCGCGGCTGGTGATGTGGACGGCTGGAGCGGTCACGCATGCCCGCGGCCCCCAGCTGCCGGTAGCGGCTTGCCCAGCGGGCGGCGGTGGTGTGGCTGACCTGGAAGCGTTCCGCGGCCCGCCGCAGCGGCCAGCCGTCGTCCACGACACAGCGGGCCAGACGCAGTCTCCCGGTCGGGGTCAGCGGGGCATTACGGTGGGACACGAGGGCCTCCTGAGCTTCGGCGGTAGATGTCGCAATCCACACCGAACCCAGAAGGCCCTCACCCGTTCAAGCACCACGAAGGCGCATGTCGCCCGTCACCAACGTCCCCGGACAGCACAACTAGACGTTCCCGGGCCGCTCACGCCCGGACGGGGCCGCGCACCCCGTCCGCGGGTAGGGCGGGTCAGCCGGCGAAGACGGTGACGCCGTCCTCCGTCGCGTGCCGGGGCTCCAGCTCCACCGCCTCGCCGGCGAGCGCGGTCCTGCGGACCCACACCACGAGCGCGCCCACGACGGCGGTGGCGGCCGCGACCACGAACGGGACGTGGATGTCGGTCCACTCCTCGATCTTCGGCGCCAGGAAGGGCGCGGCGGCGGCCGCGAACCAGCGGACGAAGTTGTAGCCCGCGCTCGCCACCGGCCGCGGGGCGTCCGAGACGCCGAGGGCCAGCTCGGTGTACACGGTGTTGTTCACGCCGATGAACGCACCGGACAGGACCGTGCACACGACGGCGGTGGTGTGGTCCCCGTAGCCGAGCACCAGCACATCGGCCGCGAGCAGCACCAGCGAACCGCCGAGCACCGTCAGCGAGCCGAACCGCTCCTGGAGGCGCGGCGCCACCAGCACCGAGAACACCGCCAGCAGCACGCCCCAGGCGAAGAACACCGCCCCGGACTTGTACGGCGTCATGTTCAGTACGAACGGTGTGAAGGCCAGCACGGTGAAGAACGTGTAGTTGTAGAAGAACGCCGAGGCTGCGACCGAGGCGAGTCCGCCGTGGCCGAGCGCCCTGACGGGGTCGAGCAGCGAGGTCCTGCGCGCCGGCTTCGGCTGCTCCTTCAGGAACGCCGTGATGCACACGAAGCCGATCGCCATCAGCGCGGCCGTGCCGAAGAACGGATAGCGCCAGCTGGCGTCCCCGAGCAGCGCGCCCACCAGCGGGCCGCAGGCCATGCCGAGGCCGAGCGCCGACTCGTACAGCAGGATCGCCGCGGCGCTGCCGCCCGCCGCGGCGCCGACGATGACGGCGAGGGCGGTCGACACGAACAGGGCGTTGCCCAGTCCCCAGCCGGCCCGGAAGCCGACGAGCTGGCCGACCGAGTCGGAGGTGCCGGAGAGGCCGGCGAAGACCACGACGAGGGCCAGGCCGAGCAGCAGCGTCCTGCGGCCGCCGATGCGGCTGGAGACGAAGCCGGTCACGAGCATCGCGAAGGCGGTGATCAGGAAGTACGAGGTGAAGAGCAGCGAGACCTGGCTCGGGGTCGCCCGCAGGCCCTGTGCGATGGACGGCAGGATCGGGTCGACGAGCCCGATGCCCATGAAGGCGACGACCGAGGCCCCGGCGGTGGCCCAGACCGCCTTCGGCTGCCGCAGAAGGCTCGTCGCCCCCGCGTCGAACGGGTCGCCGGCCGCCGTCGCGGCGCCGTCTTCCGTACTGCTCTTCATATGCGCTCCTCGGTCGCTCCCGTAAGGATCGTTGACGTTTACACATAATAAGTTAGGAAGGCTAATTGATGCAAGATGCATCTAGTTTTGCCTGGTCATGGGCACTCCGGACGGGTGATCGTCCTTGACGCGGCGGCGAGCGGGTAGGACCGTTAGGCCCCATGAGGGGCGAACCCAGTTGCCCGAAGTGTGGTGGCCGGGTCAGGGCTCCCGGACTCTTTGCCGACTCCTGGCAGTGCGATGTGCACGGCACGGTGCATCCGCTGCAGCCCGTGATCCCGCCCAGCGTCGAGGCCCTCAGCGTCGTGGTGCACCGTGCGCACGTCCCGGTGTGGATGCCCTGGCCGCTGCCGGTGGGCTGGCTCTTCACAGGGGTCGCCTACGCCGGTGACGACCGCAGCGGAGGCCGGGCCACGGTCGTCGCCTGCTCGGGCCCCGGCCCGCTCGGGGGCATGGGCGAGATGCTGCTCGTCGCCGAGGAGCTGGGCGTCGGGCTCGGTGCGCGGTACGCGGGCATCGAAGGCCCCGACCCCGGCCCCTACATGAATGTCGAGAAACCGCCCCAGGCCAAGGTGCTGGCCGTCGGCCGGCCGACCCCGCTCTGGCATGTCTCCGGTGTTCCCGCGGACCGTGCCGTCTTCGCGGGCGAGGCGCGCGGGCTGTGGCTGTGGGCGATCGTCTGGCCGGAGAGCTCGGGCCTGCTGCTCTACGACGAGCTGGTGCTGACGGATCTGCGGGACGCGGGCGCCGAGGTGGACCTGCTGCCCTGCGGGGCACTGTCACCGCGTCTGCTGTCGCCCTGAGGGTGCGCCACGTGCGCCGCCGGCGGCACCTGTGCCGCGGACGGCATGCTGCCGTCGCTCCGAGGGTGCAGCCCTCCGAGCCGCACGCTCCGAGAGTGCAGCCCTCCGGGCCGCGGACGGCGTGCGGGCGGTCGTCCTGAGGGCGTTGCCACCCGCCCCGCGGACCGTGCGCCGTCGTCACCCTCACGGGTGAATCCGGCGCGTGTCGGCGGAGCGTTCGATTCCCGTTATCCTTGAGCGTCCCCCTTCCGTAGCGTCAGAGCCCTGGAGTACGCGTCGTGCGCATCGATCTGCACACCCACTCCACCGCGTCCGACGGTACGGACACCCCGGCCGAGCTGGTCCGCGCCGCCGCCGCCGCAGGGCTCGACGTGGTCGCGCTGACCGACCACGACACCACCCGCGGCTACGCCGAGGCCATCGCCGCGCTGCCGGGACTCGACCGGGACCTGACCCTCGTCACGGGCGCCGAGCTGTCCTGCCGCCTCGACGGGGTGGGCCTGCACATGCTGGCGTACCTCTTCGACCCCGACGAGCCCGAACTGCTGCGCGAGCGCGAGCTGGTGCGCGACGACCGCGTGCCGCGCGCCCAGGCCATGATCGGCAAGCTCCGGGCGCTGGGCGTGCCGGTGACCTGGGAGCAGGTCGCACGGATCGCCCGCGGCGGCTCCGTGGGCCGGCCGCACATCGCCGAGGCGCTCGTCGAACTCGGTGTCGTCGCATCGGTCTCGGACGCGTTCACGACGGAGTGGCTCGCCGACGGCGGGCGTGCGTACGTCGAGAAGCACGAGCTCGACCCGTTCGACGCGATCCGGCTCGTCAAGGCCGCCGGCGGTGTGACCGTCTTCGCCCACCCCGGCGCCGACAAGCGCGGGCAGACCGTCCCCGAGGCGGCCATCGGCCGGCTCGCGGCGGCGGGGCTCGACGGGATCGAGGTCGACCACATGGACCACGAACCTGCCACCCGGGCGCGACTGCGGGGTCTGGCCGGGGAGCTGGGGCTCCTCGTGACCGGGTCCAGCGACTACCACGGCAGCCGGAAGACCTGTGAGCTCGGCGAGTTCACCACGGACCCCGAGATCTACGGGGAGATCACCCGGCGCGCCGCGGGGGCCTTTCCCGTGCCCGGCGCCGGTGGAGCCCGCCGCTCGGTCTGACCGGACCTTCCCGCTCCGCGCGTTCCGCGGCCTGTGGCCGCCGCCGGGGTGTGTCTGCCGCCCTGTGGGGCGCCGGACCGACACCCCCTCCTGACCTCGTACGCCCCTGAACTCTGCAAGGCCTTTCACGTGTTCGACTTCGCTGTCTTCGGATCCCTTTTTCTCACCCTTTTTGTGATTATGGACCCGCCGGGGATCACCCCGATCTTCCTCGCGCTCACCGCCGGACGTCCCGGCAAGGTGCAGAAGCGGATGGCCCTTCAGGCCGTGTGCGTCGCCTTCGGCGTCATCGCGGTCTTCGGCGTCCTGGGCCATCAGATCCTCGACTACCTGCATGTCTCCGTACCCGCGCTGATGATCGCGGGCGGACTGCTGCTCCTGCTGATCGCGCTCGACCTGCTCACCGGCAAGACGGACGAGCCGAAGCAGACCAAGGACGTCAACGTCGCGCTCGTCCCGCTCGGCATGCCGCTGCTCGCCGGTCCCGGCGCGATCGTGTCGGTGATCCTCGCCGTGCAGAACGCGAACAGCTTCGCGATGCAGATCTCGGTCTGGGTCGCGATCGCGGCCATCCACGTCGTGCTCTGGGTGGTGATGCGCTACTCGCTGCTGATCATCCGGGTCATCAAGGACGGCGGTGTGGTGCTGGTGACGCGGCTCGCGGGCATGATGCTCTCCGCGATCGCCGTGCAGCAGATCATCAACGGCGTGACCCAGGTGATCCACGGGTCCTGAGCCGGTCCGGCGGCCCGCTCCCCGTATGGCCGTGAATGCAGAGCCCCCCGTACGACGTCGTACGGGGGGCTCTGAAGTGTGTTCGGCGCTACCGGGCCGAAGGCGGGTGCACCGGCCCTATGAGGCCGAGCATTCCGCCGGGCGGATGTACAGGCGCTGCCCGGTGGCTGCGGCCTGCTGCACGATCCGGTTGACGGAGGCGGCGTCCACGACGGTGCTGTCGACGGCCGCGCCGTCCGCGTCGTCCAGGCGCATGATTTCGAAGCGCACAGGCTTCTCCCTTCGTCTGGTCATCCTCCTGCTGGAGAACTACTGGCTGCGGGACAACAGCTTTGCCCCGCAGTGAGGCAGGCCCGTTGCCCGCCCGTTAAGTGTGGATTGCTGCGCTACGGTGCGCATCCGTATGTTCCAACGCCTTGCCACTGGCAAACATTCCCTACGCTAAGGAAATTTTTTGAGTGGCTAACTACCGACGGGTAGTGGGACGGGTTGTGCTCGGTCCGTGACCGACCGGACAATGGGCCCGATATGAACGACGAGGAACTCGGCGCCCGCCTGGACCGCACGAACCAGCTGCTCCAGCGCATGCTCGCCGAAGTGGCGAAGACCCCGTCCACGCACGCGATCTTCGTGGACGCGGGATACGTGTACGCCGCCGCGGGACGGCTCGTGGCAGGGACCGAGGACCGGCGCGCCTTCGACCTGGACGCCGAAGGCCTCATAGACGCGCTCATCGACCGGGCCCGCACGATCTTCGCGGACAGCAGGCTGCTGCGGGTGTACTGGTACGACGGCGCCAGGCGCCGCATCCACACCGCGGAGCAGCAGATCATCGCCGAGCTCCCGGACGTCAAGGTCCGGCTCGGCAATCTCAACGCGAACAACCAGCAGAAGGGCGTCGACTCCCTCATCCGCACCGACCTGGAGACCCTCGCCCGGCACCGCGCGATCAGTGACGCGGCCCTGATCGGCGGCGACGAGGACCTGGTCTCCGCGGTCGAGGCGGCGCAGGGGTACGGCGCACGCGTCCACCTGTGGGGCGTCGAGGCGCCCGAGGGCCGCAACCAGGCCGAGCCGCTGCTCTGGGAGGTCGACAGCCAGCGCACCTTCGATCTGGAGTTCTTCAAGCCGTACGTCACCCGCCGCACGCTCGTCGCGGCGTACGACGCGGCGGCGAAGCCCCGGCCCACCCGCGAGGACGTGCGGTTCGTCGGCGCGCAGATCGCCGCGAAATGGCTCGCCGCGCGGGGCCGGGAGTCGCTCGTGGAACTGCTCCCCGGGCATCCGTATCTGCCCGGCTCGGTCGACCAGGACCTGCTGGTGGAGGCGGAGGGAATGATCGACTACTCCCTGCGCGGCCAGTCGGACCTGCGCCGGGCCCTGCGCGACGGCTTCTGGGAGCATCTGCAGGCCCAGTACTGAGCCCGCCCCGCCGGACGGTCAGCCGAGTTCCGCCCAGAAGGCCGCGAGTGCCTCCGCCGTCCGCTCCGGACGGTCGGTGTTCGGCGAGTGGTCCGCTCCCTCGACGACCGTCCGGTGCGCCCCGAGGCGCACGGCCATCCGGTCGAGGAGGGGAACGGGCCAGGCGTCGTCGTGATCCCCGGACACGACGTGCTTGGGCATCCGTACGGTGGACAACTCGTCCACACGGTCCGGTTCGGTGCACAACAGCCGTATCGTGGCGGAGAGTTGGGCGGGGCTGGTGCGCAGCCAGCGGCGTCGCAGGTCCTCGGCGTCGTCCCTGCCGTTGAGGTGGGTCTCCTCCAGCGGCTCCAGCGCCCGCATGGCATCCCACACATGCGTCATGTCCATGGCGCCCAATGCCTCCTGAAGCATCTCGACACGCTTCCGCTGCGACGGCGAGATACGGGCGGGGCCGGACGACATGAGAGTGAGCGACCGGAACGGCGCCGGATCGAGCAGCACGGCTGCACGGGCGATGAGACCGCCGAGCGAGTGGCCCACCAGATGCACCGGACGCTCCGCCGTGGCGCCGAGAGCGGCGGCCTGGGCGAGGACGTCGCGGGCCAACTCCTCGCGCCCGTAGGGGGCTTCGTCGTCCTTCGGGCCGTCCGACTCGTACTGTCCGCGGCCGTCGACGGCGACGGTGCGGTAGCCGGCCGCGGCGAGCGGTTCGTGCAGCGCGATGAAGTCCTCCTTGCTGCCGGTGAATCCGGGCAGCAGCAGGACGGTTCCTCGGGGTGTCGTCGTGGCGTCCGCGTCGATCACGGCGAAGGTGCCGCGTGACGTCGCCAGGGCGTGGGCGCGCGCGCCCGGGGGCGGCACGAAGGTCGGGGGCCGGCTCATGGAGGTGAGATTACTGGCCCCTTCGCGCCGCCTGCGCCGGGGCCCTACTCCCGCTCGGCCCGGGGCCGTTGTCCGCAGGCGCGGGGGCGCGTGCGGGACGGGGCCAGGATGCCGAAAGCCCGGCCCCGCGGAGGGGGCCGGGCTTTCGGGGACGAGGTCAGCTCTCCGGAGCCTCGGCGACCTTGCGGGTGCGGCGACGCGGCTTGGCCGGGGCCTCGGCCGTCTCCGCGACGGCCTCCGCCTTCGGCGCCGCCGCCTTGCGGGTGCGCTTCGGCTTGGCCGGGGCCTCGGCGGCCTCGACCGCCTCGGTGTCGGCCACGGCGGCGACGGCCTTGGCGGCCGTCTTGCGGGTACGGGTCCGCTTCACCGGAGCCTCGGTGACACCTTCGGCGGTGTCGACCGCCGTCTCGGCCTTCTTGGCCGCGGCCGTCTTGCGGGTGCGCTTCGGCTTGGCGGGCGCCTCGACGGCGTCCTCCGCCGGAGCGACGCCCTCGGCCGTCGCGACGGCGGCCTCGGCGGCCTTCGACGCGGCGGCCTTGCGGGTGCGCTTCGGCTTGACCGGAGCCTCCTCGGCCTCGGTGACCGTGGCCGCCGCTGCCTTGCGGGTGCGGCGAGGCTTCGCAGGGGCCTCGGGGGCCTCAAGGACCTCGAGGGCGGCCTCCGGCGCGGCGACCGCGCCCTCGGCGGTGTCGACCGCGGCCTCGGCGGTGTCGACCGCGGCCTCGGCGGCCTTGCGGGTACGACGGCGACGCGGCTTGGCCGGGGTCTCGTCGGCAGGGGCCTCCGCCACGGCGACCGCCGCGACGGGTGCCTCGGTCTGCTCGGCGGCCACCGGCGTCACCGCGGCCTCGGCGGCACCCGCCCGGGTACGACGACGCCGGCGCAGGGTGCGCGGCTCCGCCGCCTCGGCGGCGTCCGCCGACGGGGCGACGGCCTCGGCGGCCGCCTCGGACGTGGTCGCGGCGGCGTCCAGGGGCGCCCCCGCCCGCGTACGACGGCGGCTACGCGGCGTACGGGCCGGACGCTCGCGCTCGCGCTCGGACTCGCGGCCCGCAGCGTGGTCGCCACGGTCGCCGCGGCCGCGCGACTTGCGGCCCCCGGTCTCGCCCAGGTCCTCCAGCTCCTCGGCCGCGAGCCCGGCGCGGGTGCGCTCCGAGCGCGGCAGGACACCCTTGGTGCCGGCCGGGATCTTCATTTCCTCGAAGAAGTGCGGGGAGGTCGAGTAGGTCTCGACCGGGTCGTTGAACGACAGGTCCAACGCCTTGTTGATCAGCTGCCAGCGCGGGATGTCGTCCCAGTCGACCAGCGTGATCGCCGTACCGGACGCGCCCGCGCGGCCCGTACGGCCGATGCGGTGGAGGTACGTCTTCTCGTCCTCCGGCGACTGGTAGTTGACGACGTGCGTGACGCCCTCGACGTCGATGCCGCGGGCCGCGACGTCCGTGCAGACCAGGACGTCCACCTTGCCGTTGCGGAAGGCCCGCAGGGCCTGCTCCCGGGCACCCTGGCCCAGGTCGCCGTGGACGGCGCCGGAGGCGAAGCCGCGGCGCTGGAGCTGCTCGGCGATGTCCGCCGCCGTCCGCTTGGTGCGGCAGAAGATCATCGCGAGCCCGCGGCCCTCGGCCTGCAGGATGCGCGCGACCATCTCGGGCTTGTCCATGGAGTGCGCGCGGTACACGTGCTGCGCGATGTTCGCGACGGTCGCGCCCTGGTCGTCCGGCGCGGTGGCGCGGATGTGCGTGGGCTGCGACATGTAGCGGCGCGCGAGGCCGATGACGGCGCCCGGCATGGTCGCCGAGAACAGCATCGTCTGGCGGCGCGCCGGCAGCATGTTGATGATCTTCTCGACGTCGGGCAGGAAGCCCAGGTCGAGCATTTCGTCGGCCTCGTCGAGGACCAGGCACTTGACCTGTTTCAGGTCGAGCTTCTTCTGGCCCGCGAGGTCGAGGAGCCGGCCCGGGGTGCCGACGACCACGTCGACGCCCTTCTTCAGGGCCTCCACCTGCGGCTCGTAGGCCCGGCCGCCGTAGATCGCGAGGACGCGCACATTGCGGACCTTGCCCGCGGTCAGCAGGTCGTTCGTGACCTGCGTGCACAGCTCACGGGTGGGGACGACGACGAGCGCCTGCGGGGTGTCGGTCAGCTGCTCGGGGCGTGCCCGGCCGGCCTCGACGTCCGCCGGTACGGTCACGCGCTCCAGCAGCGGAAGACCGAAACCGAGCGTCTTGCCCGTTCCGGTCTTGGCCTGGCCGATGACATCGGTGCCGGAGAGTGCGACGGGGAGCGTCATCTCCTGGATGGGAAAGGGATTGATGATGCCGACGGCTTCCAGGGCCTCGGCCGTCTCGGGAAAGATTCCGAGATCTCGAAAAGTCGTAGTCAGGGTGCTGCCTCTTCTGTGAGACGCGGCGTGAGGCGAACGCTGGGGGTCGTGACCGTGCCGGGATGACGCCGGCCGCCTTGTCGCGCGGGCCGGGTGGCACGGGACCACTGCCGACGCTCGAGCGCTCGTACCGCGGAGGGCCCCTCCGTGCCGAGCGCACTGTCACGCACCGCTTCGGAGGGCTGTCGGGTCGGAGCCGATCGGGCCACCGACCGGGCATCCTCATTCATGTGCCCGTAGAGTGACGTCGAGATACTCCACGTACTCAGCGGGCGCATTACCACCATACCCCGGAACCGCGCAGGCGTGATGGCCGAATTGGTCACGTAGCCGTCGTCACATTCCTCATGTCTCCGTAGTCACGGTGGCTGACCAGGCACTCCGTGCCGTCCCGAGCGGGCTATTGTGCGCTTCATGACGACGCCTGACAACGCATCCGAGGCACCCGCCGAAGCCGCCGCACCCACCGGAGTCGCCGCCCAGGACTGGGCGCTGGCCTCCGCCGACCCCCAGTACCGCGCCGCGGTCGTGGACCTGCTCGGAGCGCTCGCCTACGGAGAGCTGGCGGCGTTCGAGCGGCTCGCCGAGGACGCGAAGCTCGCCCCGACGCTCGCCGACAAGGCGGAGCTGGCGAAGATGGCGTCGGCGGAGTTCCACCACTTCGAGCAGCTGCGGGACCGGCTCGCGGCGATCGGCGAGGAGCCGACGGCGGCCATGGAGCCGTTCGTCGCCGCGCTCGACGGCTTCCACCGCCAGACCGCGCCGTCGGACTGGCTGGAGGGCCTGGTCAAGGCGTACGTCGGCGACTCGATCGCGTCCGACTTCTACCGCGAGGTCGCGGCCCGGCTCGACTCCGACACCCGCGACCTGGTGCTGGGCGTGCTGGACGACACGGGCCACGCGAGCTTCGCCGTGGAGAAGGTGCGGGCCGCCATCGAGGCCGATCCGCGCGTCGGGGGCCGGCTCGCGCTGTGGGCCCGGAGGCTGATGGGCGAGGCCCTGTCGCAGTCCCAGCGTGTGGTCGCCGAGCGCGACGCACTGTCGACCATGCTGGTCGGGGGCGTCGCCGACGGGTTCGACCTCGCGGAGGTCGGCAGGATGTTCTCGCGGATCACTGAGGCGCACACCAAGCGGATGGCCGCGCTGGGGCTGGCCGCCTGATCCGCCGGCGCTACGCCGGCGCCGATGATCGGCGCAGGCCCGCCGGGCGCAGCAGCAGGGAGAGGGCGGCCGCGGAGAGTGCGACGGCTCCCAGGAGCGTCAGCAGGGGGTTGCCGTCGCCCAGCGCCGTGTGCGTGACGAAGGCGCCGAACAGGGCTCCCGCCACGCCGGTGGCCAGGACCATGTTCCGACGCGGAAGACGGTGGGGCAGGCGGCGCCACGCCGCCCAGGCCAGGGCGAGACCGAGGAGTCCGGAGCCGAGTGCTTCCCAGAGCATGTTGACGTTCCCTCCCGCACGGCCAGGGGCGATTCGGTCGTAGCCGGTCTACCCCCGCCGAGCGGAATGCAACCCTCCGCTGTGTGGGCGTCGTGCGCCTCCCGTGGGGGAGACGCGAAAGGGGTACGGCCCGGTGGATCATCCACCGGGCCGTACCCCTTGTACTCCGCCCCTGGCGGCGCGGTCCTAGAGCGGACCGAAGCCCACCCTGCGCGTCGTCGGCTCGCCGAGCTCCACGTACGCCAGGCGGTCGGCCGGAATCAGCACCCTGCGTCCGTGGATGTCCTCGAGGCTCAGCAGCTGCGCCTTGCCGGACAGGGCATCCGCCACCGCCTTCTCGATCTCCTCGGTGTTCTGACCGCTCTCCAGAACGATCTCGCGCGGCGCGTGCTGCACGCCGATCTTGACCTCCACGGTTTGTCCCTCCGACGGTCAGTGATGTGCGCGGCCGTCCGCGCCGTACCCCGCACACATTAGCCCGGTGAGCGGAGCCCGAAGGTGCCCTCCGGGAACGCCGGTAGCGAACACACCGGCAGGTCAGTGGTGCTGTGCCTCGCCGCTGTACAGCGGGAAGCCCGCGATGCCGCGCCACGCCAGCGAGGTCAGCAGCTGGACCGCGGTGTCACGCGGAATGGAGCGCCCGCTCGACAGCCAGTACCGCGCCACGACCTGCGAGACGCCGCCCAGGCCGACGGCCAGCAGCATCGACTCGTCCTCGGACAGCCCGGTGTCCTCGGCGATCACCTCGCAGATCGCCTCGGCGCACTGCAGGCTCACCCGCTCGACGCGGTCGCGCACCGCGGGTTCGTTCGTCAGGTCCGACTCGAAGACCAGCCGGAACGCGCCGCCCTCGTCCTCGACGTACGCGAAGTAGGCGTCCATCGTGGCCGCCACCCGCAGCTTGTTGTCCGTCGTCGAGGCGAGCGCCCCGCGCACGGCCTGCAGCAGCGCCTCGCAGTGCTGGTCCAGCAGGGCCAGGTAGAGATCGAGCTTGCCGGGGAAGTGCTGGTAGAGCACCGGCTTGCTGACACCCGCGCGCTCGGCGATGTCGTCCATCGCGGCCGCGTGGTAGCCCTGGGCCACGAAGACCTCCTGGGCTGCGCCCAGCAGCTGGTTGCGTCGGGCACGGCGCGGCAGGCGTGTGCCCCGCGGGCGTGCCGCCTCTGTCTGCTCGATGGCTGTCACGCCGCCTCCCAAGATCGTCCATGCGCGCTGTGCGCCGCGTCGCCATCGTACTTTTCGGTAACCCGGCTGTGCGCGGTGCGAACGCAGAATTTCACGGACCGGACGGTGTTGAAAACCGGACAGAGGGCGCTGAACAGGGCAGGTCCGTCGTCTACTCAACGGTAATCCTCGGCTACTCAGCGGTAATTCCTGCTGTTCAGCGATGGTCGCCCTCCGGTCGGCGACGGCAGTCCCCGCCGCTCAGCGGTAGTCGTCCTCGTCGAGCGCGACGACGCGGGCCTGTTCCGCGCGGTCGGCCTCGTTCGCGTCGTAGGCGTTCCCGTTCTGCAGGGTGTCGTCCTCTTGTGGCGCCAGGTCCGCGTGCTGCTCGGCGGTGTCGGCCTCGGGAGCCTCGACGTCGATGCCGTTGCTGCCGTTGTCCGACGAATCCTCGAACGTCTCGGGGTCGGTGGGGTCGACGGTCATCTGTCCTCTTCCCGGACGGTCACTGATGTGTTCTCTTCCGAGCGGCAGGAGCGTCTTGCGAGTAGTCCTCCCACTCTCCCAATGCTCTTCCCCCACAGCGTAGGAGCTTGCACAGGGCGACGCTACGCGATCTGTGACGGCGAACACACAAGCCGGTGCGTGATCGTCTCGTAACATTGCCGCATGTCTTCGACCGAGCTGCCGCATCTGAGTGCCGCCGCTCCGCACGTGGGTGCCGTCAAGGTCGCGGCGGGTGAGCGGTTTCGCTCGGTGGGCCTCCCCGGACTCTCGCTCACGGTGCGATCGCGGCGGTCTCCCCGTCCCGGCCTCCCACCAGCGCTCTACGTCCACGGACTGGGCGGCTCCTCGCAGAACTGGTCGGCACTGATGCCGCTCCTCGAGGACGTCGTGGACGGCGAGGCGCTGGACCTCCCCGGCTTCGGGGACTCGCCGCCGCCGGACGACGGCGACTACTCCGTGACGGGACACGCCCGGGCGGTCATCCGCTATCTCGACGCGCAGGGCCGCGGACCCGTGCACCTGCTCGGCAACTCGCTCGGCGGTGCGGTCTCCACCCGAGTGGCGGCCGTACGCCCCGACCTGGTCCGCACCCTGACGCTCATCTCGCCCGCGCTGCCCGAACTGCGGGTGCAGCGCAGCGCGGTGCCGACGGCGCTGCTCGCCGTGCCGGGCGTCGCGGCGCTCTTCACCCGCCTGACCAAGGACTGGACGGCCGAGCAACGGGTGCGCGGCGTCACGGCGCTCTGCTACGGCGACCCCGGCCGGGTCACCCCGGAGGGGTTCCGCGCGGCCGTCGACGAGATGGAACGCCGGCTCGTTCTTCCGTACTTCTGGGACGCGATGACCCGCTCGTCGCGGGGCATCGTCAACGCGTACACCATGGGCGGACAGCACAATCTGTGGCGCCAGGCCGAGCGCGTCCTCGCGCCGGTACAGCTCGTCTACGGCGGCCGTGACCTGCTCGTCTCCCCGCGCATGGCCCAGAAGGCGGCCCGCTCCTTCCGCGACGCGCGGCTGCTGATGCTTCCGGATGCCGGGCACGTGGCGATGATGGAATACCCCGAGACGGTCGCGACGGCCTTCCGTGAACTCCTCGCGGAGACGGGCGGATTGCCCGACGGCGGAGCGGGAGCGGCCGGCAGGACGGCCGACGACGACGCGGCCGACGACGACGTGAACGCGGGGAGCTGAGACGCCGGGTGGGACGACACAGCCGCCGGGGCCCGGCACAGCCGGGCGCCGCGGCCGACATAACGGCAGGGGCGGACGGCGCCGGGACCCCGCAGGCGTCCCGGCCGCAGGGCCCGGGCGGCGGCACCCCGGGGCCGGGCCGTCGGCGGCGCGCGCCGGGTGCGGACGGGACTCCGGCCCACGGCACGCCTGCCTACGGGACGCCGCCGAACGGCACCCCGGTCCAGGGGACTCCCGCCCGGGGGACCCCCGCACACGGCATCCCGCGCGTCCGGGGCGGGCATCCCGAGCAGCGCGAGCCGGGCGGCGGTTGGGGCGCGGGTCCCGCGACAGGTCCGACGGCGCGGCCGCGGCCAGAGTCGCGGATTCCGGGCCCACGCCGGGAGTACGTCGAGGCCTTCGACGACGAGGATCTGTTCACGCCGCGCACCGGTGCGCGCCCCGAGGGGCCGGCGACCCCGACGGGAGCCGCGCCGGGGTCGGCCGCCGCGCCCCCGAAGGACCCGTACGCCTCCGTCACCGCGTGGGAACCGGAGGAGGAGGCCGCCGGCGAGGCCGGAACGGCCCCGATCCCCGCCCAGCGGCGCCGCGGCAAGGGCCTGGCGTTCACCGGGATCGCGGCCGCCGCGGTCACCACCGTGCTCGCGGTGGTCGTCGCAGGCCAGGTCACCGGCGGGAAGCCCGACGGTGATGTGCAGGGCAAGGCCGCCGGTACCGACAGCCGGGAGGGCGACGGCTCCAGCTCCCGCTCGCACGACCGCGCGGTGCCCGCCCACAACGGCAAGGCCGCCCCGGCGACCTACACGCAGCTGATGGACCGGATCTTCCCCCTCGATGCGAAACTGAAGGGGTCGGGCCGGTTCGAGGTGGTCCCCGGGTTCGCCAAGGCGCCCGGAAAGGGGCGGCTGTTCCGCTACCGGGTCGACATCGAGAAGGGTCTGGGGCTGGACGGCGCGCTCTTCGCCGAGGCCGTCCAGAAGACCCTGAACGACAACCGCAGCTGGGCCCACGAGGGCGGCCGCACCTTCGAACGCGTCTCCTCGGGCAAGGCCGACTTCGTCATCACCCTGGCCAGTCCCGGAACCACCGCGGTCTGGTGCGCCAAGTCCGGTCTCGACACCGCCGAGGACAACGTCTCCTGCGATTCCGCGGCCACCGACCGCGTCATGATCAACGCCTATCGGTGGGCCCAGGGCTCGAAGACCTACGGCGACCCGAGGATTCATCCGTACCGGCAGATGCTCATCAACCACGAGGTGGGCCACCGGCTCGGCTTCAACCATGTGACCTGCCACAAGGACGGCGAACTCGCCCCCGTCATGCAGCAGCAGACGAAGTTCCTCGACCACGACGGGATCCACTGCAAGCCCAACCCGTGGCCGTTCCCCACCGCCTGAACGCGGGCCGGACGAAACCGGCGAGTCGGCCGTCGCATGACCGTGCGTGACGGCCGGCCGCTCTAGCGCGACGGAACGCTACCCGCTCGGGAAAGTTACGACCGTTCACCCCTTCTGATGGCGCGACGGACAACCGTCCGTCGCGCCACCGGCCTGTCCGCATACGTTCTTCCCGCTGCGAGCCGCCCGATCCGACGGCGGCTCTCCAACAGCGGATCGGGGGTGGACGCGTGCGCATCGGACTCCTTACGGAGGGCGGTTATCCGTATGCGAGCGGTGACGCCAGGCTCTGGTGCGACCGACTCGTGCGCGGGCTCGGGCAGCACGAGTTCGACGTCTACGCGCTCAGCCGCAGCGAGCGGCAGGAGGACGAGGGGTGGATCGACCTCCCGCCCCAGGTCGGACGTGTGCGGACCGCGCCCCTGTGGGGCACCGGCGAGGACGGCGCCCCGCTCGGGCGTCGTGGCCGGCGCCGCTTCGCGGAGCACTACCGCGAGCTCGCCGCCGTCGTGTGCGCCGGGGGGTACGGGGAGCTCGGAGCGCGGGTTGGGGCCGAGTCCGGTCCTCTGGCGGACCGTTTCAGCAGTGCGCTGTACGGGCTCGCCGACCTCGCCTGCGACGAGGGACCGGGCGGACTCGCCCGCTCCCTGCGCTCCGAGGCCGCCGTGCGGGCCCTGGAGAGCGCCTGTCGTGCGCCCGGCGCGCAGCGTGCCGGGCGGGCGGCGAGGGTGCCGGACCTGCTCGCCGTCGCCGCGCACATCGAACGCGTACTGCGGCCCGTCGGTCTCGACTGGTACGGGCCCGCCGGGCTCGGCGCGGTCGACCTGTGCCATGCCGCATCGGGCGGCTCGGCGGCCCTGCCGGGACTGCTGGCGCGGCACTTCGACGGGGTGCCGCTGCTGGTCACCGAGTACGGGGTGCAGCTGCGTGCCCACTACCTCGCCTCCGGGGTGCCCGCGCCCGGCGACGCCTCCGCGAGCGTTCCCGTCCGGGCGCTGCTCGCCGCGTTCCACGGCCTGCTGGCGGCCGAGGTGTACCGGAGCGCCGCGCTCATCACCCCCGGCAACGCACACGCACGGCGCTGGCAGGAGCGGTGCGGTGCGGATCGCGCCAAACTGCGGACGATCCACCCGGGGATGGACGCCACACGGTTCGCCGAGGTCGGGGAGGGCGGAGCGGCGGGCGACCCCGACACGCTCGTCTGGGTCGGCCGCATCGAACCCTCGAAGGACCTGATCTCGCTGCTCCACGCCTTCGGCGAGATCCGGAAGGCCGAGCCCGGGGCACGGCTGCGGATCATCGGCGCGCCGGCGGAGGACGGGGGCGAGTCCGCCTCGTATCTGCGCCACTGCAGGGCACTTGCCGCGCAGCTCTTCCCCGACGAGGCGGAGGGGCTGCACGCGGTCGGCGAGAACCCGGTGTCCTTCGAGGAGCTCGGCTCTCCCGAGGCGCCGACCCCGGAGGACGCGTACGGCGCGGGGGCCGTGGTCGTGCTCTCCAGCGTCGTGGAGGGATTTCCGGTCAGTCTGGTCGAGGCCATGTTCTGCGGCCGGGCGACGGTGTCCACGGACGCCGGTGCCGTGGTCGAGGTCATCGGCGGCACGGGGCTCGTCGTCCCGCCGCGGAACCCGCGGGCTCTCGCGGAGGCGTGCGTGGCGCTCCTGCGCGATCCCGAGCGCCGTGAGCGCCTGGGAGCCGCCGCCCGCGCCCGCGCTCTCGAACTCTTCACCGTCGAGCAGAACACCGCGGCATTTCGCGGCATTTACCTGGAGATCGTCTCCCGGGCCCCGGTGCGGCAGCGGCATGCCGACGCGGACCCCGAGGCGGTGCCCCAGCCGTTCGCGGTCCCTGCCGAGGCACATGTGCCGGGAAGCTGGCGGACGGCGAAGGCCTCGGCCGGCCCCGGACCGGCGGGCGCGGCAGCCACGCCCGGAGTGCTCGCACCTCCCCGTACGAGGCCGCGGTGGGCGGTCGACGGCCCGGACACGGCATGCCCCGACACGGTCGCCGCCGAGTGGGCGGACAGCACGACGACGCGGGCTCCGGAGACGGGGTCCGGAGGGTCGTCCGCGTGCTTCCCCGAGGGGGCGTCGGTCTCGGCGTCTGTGGACTCCGCCGTGGGGGCGTCGGTCTCCGCGCCCGTGTACCCACCCGCCGCCGGTTCGTCCGGGGGCCCGTCCGCATATGTGTCCGACGGGCCCTCCCCGTTCTCCTCCGACGACGTCTGGAGCGCCGACCCGTCCTGGGTCGCCGAGATCGCCCGCGCCGCCACGATCATCCAGGGCGCGGCGCGCCGGGCGGCCACCGCCGATGAGCCCGTGCGGGCCGGCAGGCCACCGGACCGGGCCGGGGCCGTCGCCCCGGATCCTGCGGAGGCCGTTCACCGGAACGGTTCCGTCACCGGGGAGGTGGCGCGATGAGCGCATCGCAGAAGCACGGCTCGCTCGACGCGCCCACGACCCCCGGCAGCCCGGAGCCGTGGGACGGCCCGCCGGAGGACCCGTCCGCACGGCACACGCCGGGGGAGCCGCAGCGCGCGGCACGTACCCGCCGCGGCGGGGCCGACCCCGTCAAGGCGCTGATGCACCGCCACCGCGACCTGTGCGAACGCGCCGTCGACCCCCTGGAGATCGCGGCCGGACTGGAGGCGCACGGCGTCACCGACCGCACCGCCGCCCGCTACCGCCACCGCGACGTCTTCTCGCTCGCCGAGGAGATGTACGCGCGCGCGGCCCGCGACGACGACGGCGGGCCCGCACCGGCCTCACCCCCCGTGCCCGCAGGGCACACCGGTCGCTTGTTCCTGGCGCTGCTCCCCGCCACCGCGGGCGCCGCGACGATCACCGCCCTGCGCCTCACCACGGGCCCCTGGCACGGGGCGGTCGCCGTGACAGGGGTCCTCGGCGTGGCCGCGACCCTGCGCACGGCACTGCGCACCGGACCGCTGCACGCCACCCGGCAGCCGCCCGCCACGAGCGCCTGGACATGCTGGCTCGTCGCATACGCCCTGCTCGGCGACGGACTCCTGCGGGCCGCGATCGCCGGCGGCCCCGACGGCGGCTGGCCCCTGGCGGCGGCGCCCGCGCTCGCGCTCACCGCCGCCGTCGCCCCCGCGACCTGGTGCGCCCGCCTCTTCGCCGGCGGAGCGGCCCGCCGTCTCACCGCCAGCCGCGGTCTGGAGGAGTTCGCGGCCTCCGTACGGCCGCTGCTGTTCGCCGTGTTCGCCCTGTTCCTGGCGGCGCTCGCCGCGCTGCTGTGGCTGAGCGGCACCGTGCTCCACCAGGACGCCGGATACGCCGGAGCCGGTGCGCTGGGCGCGCTGCTGATGCTCGCCCGGCTGCTCACGTCGTACGGCTTCCTGCGCGCGGGCGCCCTCGTCCTCGGCTGCACGGGAGCTGCCGAACTGCTCTGCCTCGCCGCGGTGTTCGGCGGTCGGGTGCCCGGCTGCGGACTCCTGTCGGCCCCCGTCGAAGCGGCGGTGGCGGCCTGGGGCCCTGGCGTCCTCCCGGCCGCCGCCTGCGGCACGGGCGCCGTGCTCCTGCTGGCCCATGCCGCCCGCACCCTCACCCGTGCCTCCGCCCATGCCGAGGGGGGCGGTCCCCGGTGACCCCGACCGACCCTCCACCGGACACCTCTCGCTCCCGGACCGGCCCGCGCACGGCACCCGCCGTCGCAGCCCCGGCCGGACCGGCACCCCCCACGCACCACCTCGCGGCCGCAGCCGCACCCCGAATCCCGCGGAGCCGACACCGCGGGTGCCATCGACGATCACGGCAACACCCCGAAGGAGAAAGCGAGATGACCAGCCTCCGACCCGGAGACCGCGCCCGAGGAGCCGCCCTATGAGGGTGCTGCTGATCGGAGCCAACGGCTATCTCGGGCGATTCGTCGCCGACCGTCTGCTCGCCGACCCGGCGGTCCAGCTCACCGCGCTCGGCCGCGGGGACGACGCGGACGTCCGCTTCGACCTCGCGAGCGGCAGCCCGGGCGCGCTCACCCGCTTCCTGGACGCCGTGCACCCCGGGGTCGTCATCAACTGCGCCGGCGCGACCCGCGGCGGCGCCCGCGACCTGACCCGGCACAACACCGTCGCCGTCGCCACCGTCTGCGAGGCCCTGCGCCGCAGCGGCTGCGGCGCCCGTCTGGTGCAGATCGGCTGCGGCGCCGAGTACGGACCCAGCCAGCCCGGCTCCTCCACGGCCGAGGACGCCGTGCCCCGGCCCGGTGGCCCCTACGGCGTGAGCAAGCTCGCCGCGACGGAGCTCGTCCTCGGATCGGGCCTGGACGCCGTCGTCCTGCGGGTCTTCTCGCCCGCCGGGCCCGGAACCCCGGCCGGCTCCCCGCTCGGCCGGCTCGCCGAGGCCCTGCGCCGCGCCATGCAGTCCGGCGACGGCGAACTCAAGCTCGGCGGACTCGGCATCCAGCGCGACTTCGTCGATGTGCGCGACATCGCCCGTGCCGTCCACGCCGCCTCGCTCTCCGCGGCGCAGGGCGTCATCAACATCGGCTCCGGCCGCGCCGTACGGCTGCGCGACGCCGCCGCCGTCCTCGCCAGGGTGGCCGGCTACGGCGGCGCGCTGCACGAGCTCGACGCGCCCCCCGGCCCGATGCGCTCCGTGCTCGGACACCCCAGGGGCGACTCCGACCATGTGCCGCCGGCCGCCGCCCACCCCTACCCGGACGGCTGCGGCAGCTGGCAGCAGGCCGATGTGCGCACCGCCCGCGACCGCCTCGGCTGGCGGCCCCGGATCAACCTGGAGGAATCCCTCGCGGACATCTGGATGGAGGCCGCATGTCGTATCTGACCCGCGCCGCGACGGGGCCCGCGAGCACCGGCATACGGCTCGGCGTGGGCGTCCCCGGATACGCCCACCCGCTCGTCGCCCCCGTCGAATGGGCGGAACTCACCCGCCCGGGCACGCCGCTGCACTGGGCCGTCCTGAACGTCGGCCACGGCCCGGGCACCTGCCCCGACCCGCACTGCCTGGAAGCCGCAGGCCGCCTCACCAACCGTGGCGCGCGTGTCCTCGGTCACCTCGACCTGACCTCCGGCGCCCGCCCCTTCGGCGAGATCGTCTCGGACGCACACCGGTATCTGGACTGGTACCGGGTCGACGGCTTCCTGCTGGACCGCTGCCCCACGGAGCGTACGGCCCTGCCGGAGACCCGGCGGACGGTCGCCGCACTGCGCGCGCTGCTGCACCGGGGGCACATCGTCCTCGGCCACGGCACCCACCCGTACCCCGGCTATGCGGAGGTCGCCGACCAGCTCGTGACGTTCTCCGGCACCTGGAACGACTACCGCTGGTCGCAGGTGGCCGAGTGGACAGCCGATCACCCGCCCGAGCGGTTCTGCCACTTCGTGCACAGCGTGCCCCGGGGGCATCTCGACGAGGCGCTGCGCATCGCCCGCTGGCAGGGCGCATCGACGGTCTACTTCACGGACCGCACCGACCGGCACGGGCACACCGACCCCTGGGAGGGGATGCCCGGCTACTGGGACGAATTCGTCTCGCGTGTCGGAACGGGTGTCTCGGAATGAAGAGGGGCGTGGCAGTGTTACGGGAAGAACCACTGTAGTGATTGACCGACCAACGGAGTCCCCGTGTCGCTGCCACCCCTGGTCGAGCCGGCTGCTGAGCTCACCGTAGACGAGGTCCGCAGGTACTCCCGCCACCTGATCATCCCGGATGTCGGGATGGACGGGCAGAAGCGGCTGAAGAACGCCAAGGTGCTCTGTGTGGGCGCCGGCGGCCTCGGATCCCCGGCCCTGATGTACCTGGCCGCGGCGGGCGTCGGCACGCTGGGCATCGTGGAGTTCGACGAGGTCGACGAGTCGAACCTGCAGCGCCAGATCATCCACAGCCAGTCCGACATCGGCCGCTCCAAGGCCGAGTCGGCGCGCGACACCGTCAAGGGCATCAACCCGTACGTGGACGTGATCCTTCACGAGGAGCGGCTCGAGGCCGACAACGTGATGGAGATCTTCGCCCAGTACGACCTGATCGTCGACGGTACGGACAACTTCGCGACCCGTTACCTGGTCAACGACGCGTGCGTGCTGCTGAACAAGCCGTACGTATGGGGTTCGATCTACCGCTTCGACGGCCAGGCGTCGGTGTTCTGGAGCGAGCACGGACCCTGCTACCGCTGCCTCTACCCGGAGCCCCCGCCGCCGGGCATGGTCCCCTCCTGCGCCGAGGGCGGCGTCCTGGGCGTGCTCTGCGCGTCCATCGGCTCCATCCAGGTCAACGAGGCCATCAAGCTCCTCGCGGGCATCGGCGAGCCGCTGGTCGGCCGTCTGATGATCTACGACGCCCTGGAGATGCAGTACCGCCAGGTCAAGGTCCGCAAGGACCCGAACTGCGCGGTCTGCGGCGAGAACCCGACCGTCACCGAGCTCATCGACTACGAGGCCTTCTGCGGCGTCGTGTCCGAGGAGGCCCAGGAGGCGGCCGCCGGTTCGACGATCACTCCGAAGCAGCTCAAGGAGTGGATCGACGACGGCGAGAACATCGAGATCATCGACGTCCGCGAGAAGAACGAGTACGAGATCGTCTCGATCCCCGGCGCGAAGCTGATCCCGAAGAACGAGTTCCTGATGGGCACCGCCCTGGAGGCCCTGCCGCAGGACAAGAAGATCGTCTTGCACTGCAAGACGGGTGTCCGCAGTGCGGAAGTCCTCGCCGTGCTCAAGTCCGCGGGCTTCGCGGACGCCGTGCACGTCGGCGGCGGTGTGATCGGCTGGGTCAACCAGATCGAGCCCGAGAAGCCGGTCTACTAGGCCTGCCCGGCCCCGGCGACCGTCCGCCGGTCACCGCGGTCAGCGGCCCTTCTGCCGAAAGGCCCCGCTCGCTCCACGCGAGCGGGGCCTTCGCCGTATCCACGCCGTGTCCGGCCCCGTCGCCGGGCCACGTCGTATCCGCCGCCGCGCTCACGCTGCGTCCTGCCCGCCGCCGGGCCGCGGCACGCCCGCCTCAGGAACAGACCGTGCCCTCCGGCGGCAGTTTCCCGTCGAGCAGATAGCCGTCCACGGCATCGCGTACGCACTTGTTGCCGCTGTCGTACGACCCGTGGCCCTGGCCCTTGTACGTGAGCTCGACGCCGACGCCCTTGCCCAGTGCGTCCGCCATCCTCCGGGCGCCCGCGTACGGCGTGGCCGGATCGCCGGTGTTGCCGACGACGAGGATCGGCTTTGACCCGGGGGCGCTCACCTCCGGGCGGTCGGACCGGCCGGGCACCGCCCAGTCCGTGCAGCTGAGCATGCCCCAGGCGAGGTATTCGCCGAACAGCGGCGACGCCTTGCGGAACTCCGGGAGCTTCGCCTCGACGTCCGCGGGCGTGTAGCGAGCCTTGTCGTCGGCGCAGTTGACCGCGATGTTCGCCGCCTGGAGGTTGCTGTAGTGCCCGTCCTGGTTCCGGCCGTTCAAGGAGTCGGACAGCAGCATCAGGACCTTGCCGTCGCCGTCGTACGCCTGCTCGAGGCCTTCGGTGAGGTACTCCCAGAAGTCCTTGGAGTAGAGGGACTGGGCGATGCCGTTGGTGGCGGCCGTCTGTGTCAGCTCGCGCGGGAAGAGACCCGGCAGAGGCTTCTTCTCCAGGTCCTTCAGCAGCTTCGCGATGCGGTTCTGGACGTCCTGCGGGGTGTCGCCGATGGGACACCCGTCGGGCTTGGACGTGCAGTCCTTGGCGAAGTTGTCGAGCGCGAGCTGGAACCCCTGCGCCTGGCCCAGCGCGGACTGCTCGGGGTCCTCCGTCGGGTCGACGACACCGTCGAAGACGGCCCGGCCGACGTGCTGGGGGAAGAGATGGGCGTAGACGCCGCCCAGCTCGGTGCCGTAGGAGATGCCGAAGTAGTGCAGCTTGTCGTCGCCGAGCACCTGCCGCATCAGATCCATGTCGCGGGCCGCGTCCTCGGTGCTCACATGGGGCAGCACGGAGCCGGAGTTCTTGCGGCAGGAGTCGTTGAACTGCTTCGTGTTGTCCAGGAACGTGTTTGCCTCGGCCTTGTCCTCCGGCGTGAAGTCCTGCTGGAAGTACTTGTCGAGCTGTTCGTCGTCCTCGCACTTCACACCGGCGCTGCGGCCCACACCGCGCGGGTCGAAGCTCACCAGGTCGTACCGGGTGCGCAGCTTCGCGTACTCGTCGCCGAAGGCGGGCAGCGTGGTGACGCCCGAACCGCCCGGGCCGCCGAAGTTGAAGATCAGGGAACCGATGCGCTGGTCCGGGGGGCCGCTCGTGCGGGCACGGACCAGCGCGATGTCGATCGTCTTCCCCTTGGGCTTGCTCCAGTCCAGCGGCGCCTTCATGGTCGCGCACTGCCACTCGGCGCCGCCGGGCAGCGGTGAGGGCGCGTCGCCTCCGCCCTCCGACTCGGAGGGCGGGGGACAGTCCTTCCAGTGCAGCTTCTGCGTCGTCAGGTCCCCGTCCCCCTTGTCGTCGCTGCCGCACGCGGCGAGCGGAGCGGACAGCAGGACGACGGAGGCGGCCAGCGCGGCGGCGCGCAGACGGGACGGAGTCGGCATGCCTCCATCGTGCGGCGGGTGGCTCCGGCCCGCCCGGGGGGAGGGCTGTGCGGGTGAAGTGCGCAGCCGTCCGCGGCGCGCCTCCGCGGCAACGCGCCTGTGCGTGCCGGGTGATCGCTGCGGGGCGCCCCCGCGTGCCGGGTGATCGCTACAAAGCGCCCTTGCGTGTCAGGTGGTTGAAGAACAGCCACCCCGGGAGCACCGGCAGCCACAGTGTCAGCAGCCGGTAGAGGAGCACCGCCGGCGCGGCGACCTCCTTGGGGAGGCCCACCGCGATCAGACCGACCGTGAGGGTGGCCTCGACGGCGCCCACGCCGCCCGGGGTCGGTGCGGCCGAACCGAGCGCGTTGCCCGCGAGGAACACCACCGCCACGCTGGCGAGGCTCAGCGTCGTCGTCCCGCCGCCGAACGCGCGGATCGACGCGTCCAGGCACATCACGAAGCAGGCGGTGAGCAGCAGGATGCCGCCGATGCCGGTGACCAGCTTCTGCGGCCGCTGGAGGACGTCGAGCATGCGCGGGATGACGCCCGCGAACAGCGACCGCACTCGGGTGACGACGAACTTCCGCAGGAACGGGATCGACGTCATCACCAGCACGAGCACCGCGACGGTCAGCAGCCCGGCGATGACCGTGCGGGACGGCGACAGCGACGGGGTCTTCTCGGTGCCGGTCAGATAGCCGAAGGCCAGCAGCAGCAGGATGTGGCTGCCGAGTCCGAACAGCTGCGAGGCGCCCACGCTGGCCACCGCGAGCCCCGGGCGCACCCCGGACCGCTGGAGGAAGCGCGTGTTGAGGGCCACCCCGCCGACGGCCGCAGGCGCCACGATCTTCACGAACGACCCGGCGACCTGCGCGGCCACCGTCTGCACGAAGGACAGCCGCTCCGGCACGAACCCCATGAGGCTCATCGCCGCGGCCACGTAGCTCAGCGCCGAGAACGCCACGGCCGCGGCGACCCAGCCCCACTGGGCCTGCGCGAACAGCCTGCCGAACTCGATGTGGGTGAGCTGCGACAGCAGGAAATAGGCGCCGATCGCACCCGCGATGAAGCTGATCAGCGTGCGCGGCCTGATGCGCTCCAGACGCGCCGGTTCCACCGGTGCCTGGGGCCTGATCCGCAGCACCTGGTGGCGGATCTGGGTGAGCAGGTCCTCCTCGCGCGCGCCCTCCAGGGCCTCGTCGAGTGCCCGCTTCTCCGCCTGCTTCTCGGCCCGCTCGGCCTTCTTGTCGCGGTGCTTCTCGGCCTCGGCCACCTCCAGGCGGGCCTGCCTGCTGAGCCGGGACGCCTCCAGGACCGCTTCCCGCTCGCGGTGCGCGCGCTCCCGGGCCAGCTTGCGCAGCGTCGCGCGCGTGGAGCGGGTCAGGGCGATCGGCTGGAGCAGCGGCAGACAGTCCGCTACCGCGTCGGGGCCGAGCACGGCCACCGCCGATGCCACCGACCGCTCGGCGCCGACCCGCAGGCCCAGCGTCGCGAGGAGCTGTGCGATGTCCATCCGGAGGATGAGATCGCCGGCGGCGATCTCGCCGCCGCGCAGATCGGTGAGGATCACCGTGCCGGAACGATCCACCAGGATCGCGTCGCCCGCCAGCCTCCGGTGCGCGATGCGTCGCGACTGGAGCGCCTGCACCTGCCGCCAGGTGCCGTGCAGCAGCTCGTCGGTGATCTCCTCGTCCTCCAGCGCGTCCAGGGAGCGGCCGCCGGTGTGCTCGTACACGAGCATCACGGCGTCAGGACCGAGCTCGGAGGTCGCGATCAGCTTCGGCGCGTTGGCCCCGGCCGCGATGGCCGCGTAGGCGAGCAGCGCCTCCTGTTCGAGCGCCTGGCGCAGGGACACCAGGCTGCGCGGGGTGGTGATCGCGCGCAGCGTCAGCCGGCGCCAGACCCGGTAGAAGAACCCCTGCGCCTGCTGCTCGCGGTCGACGACCGTGACGTCCAGCGGGGGGCCGTCCTCCAGCGTGACGAAGTAGCGCCTGCCCCGGTCGCCGTTCTCGGAGCTGTCCGGGGAGAACTCGGAGCGGGCCGCGCTGACCGGATGGAAGCCGACGCGGCGGAGCCCCGCGAGCAGCGTCCGCCCGGTGGGGCGTACGTTCGGTGAGCCCACCGCGTACAGCGTTCCGTACGCGACGGCCCAGCCGATGAGGATCGTCAGGACGATCGAGAACGGCGTCGTGTATCCGGTGACCAGCATCGCGAACGCGTCGAGCAGCAGGACCACCCACAGCGCCACCCGCCAGCGGGGTCTGCGGGACATGCCGACGGCCGTCATATAGGCGATGACGGGGGCGAGATAGCCGTGCACCGGGTCGGTGAGGGCGTGGATGTCGCCCGGGGACGGCCGCGTCAGCGCGTCCTGGATGGACGCGGGGGCGCCCTCGGCGACCCACAGGTCCGTCGCGAGGGTCACCCCGTGGGCGAGGACGGCCGCCAGCACGCCGTCGGCGATGCGCAGCCCGTCCCGTTTGATCAGCCGCTCGACGGCGAACGCCACGGGGACGAGGAGCACCGCGATGCTCGACGCCAGGCCCGCGAACCGGATCAGCAGGTCGGGTGCCTGGCCGGTGCCCGCCGAGATGTCCTGCTCCAGGCCCGAGGTCGTACCGTGCGCGAACGCGGCGATCATCAGCAGCACGGCGATCGCGAGCATGCCGACCAGGAACCGCATCAGATCGGAGGGCCGGTGCACCCGCGCGGGGAGCAGGGGCTCGTCGCCCTCGACCTCCTCCGGGTGACCGTTGTCCCGGCAGCCGGTGCCCTCGTCCTCGTCGGCCTCGGCGAGGTCCCGGTGGTCCCCCGTCGGCTCATGCTCGCCGACGTCACCGGTGTCCGGGCGCGACGCGGCGCCAGAGGTGCCCGCCGTCCCGCCGGGGTGCACGCCCTGCTGCTCAGTCGTCTCTTCTTGGTCTCGTATCACCAGTCACCGCCCGCACGATGGTGGCATGCCCTGCCGACAGACGGGGTCATCAGGGTGCAATGCGGGGCCGCACAGTCTGCCTCAACCGCCGCGGCAAGGCGATGCGAGCGCTCCGTACCGGCCGGGTCACGCTGTCGGTGGTGTGCGGCAGGATGGGACGGATGAGCGAGGAGAGCGGTGCGCAGTACGCGGATGACGTCCCCGGCGCGGCTGCCCTGCCGGAGTACGCCGAGCGCGTCCTGGAGGTCGCGGAGCTGATCCCGCAGGGCCGCGTGATGACGTACGGGGACGTCGCGGAGTGGCTGGGGGAGGGCGGGCCGCGTCAGGTCGGCCGGGTGATGGCCCTCTACGGCGGTGCGGTGCCGTGGTGGCGCGTGGTCCGCGCCGACGGGGTGCTGCTGCCCGGGCACGAGGTGCGCGCGCTGGACCACTACCACGCGGAGGGGACGCCGCTGCGCGAGGCGGGGCGCGCCGCGGACGGCCATGTGCCGCGCCTGGACATGCGACGCGCGCGCTGGGACGGCGAGGAGCGCGCCTAGCCGTGTGCGCGGTGCTGTGCGGCGGCGTCGGGGTCGGTCGATGGGCAGCGGACTCACACCAGCAAGCTTCCGCCATCGGGGGGCCGGATGGGGGACAGGTGGCCCGTACGGGGGAACACGGGCACTTCCGTGACGTCCGACACGTCTGTGATGCCGGTGCTCGGCGGGAGACCCGGGATCCGCGGGAGTCCCCGGGACGGCCGCAGCGGCGGGAACGAGGGGAAGCGCCCCTGCCATCGGACCGCCTGGCGTAGCGTCGAGCGCGCGCATCCCCGTCACCCCGCGGCCACCGCCCCGCCCGGACGGCTGCCCGACACCCCGTACACCCACCAGGACCGGCGAACCACGTGAGCTCCTCTTCCTCCACCCGCCGCCTGTCGCACCGTCCGGTACGACAGGGGGACCCCGGTGCGTACCGGCTCGTCCGTACCGCGCCGGTCCCGGTGGAGCCCCCTCGTCTGGACGCACCACAGCGCACGGTGGTTGACCACGCGGACGGTCCGCTTCTGGTTCTGGCGGGTCCGGGCACGGGCAAGACGACGACCCTGGTGGAAGCCGTCGCCGAACGCGTCGGGCGGGGCACGGACCCCGCGCGGGTCCTGGTCCTCACCTTCAGCCGCAAGGCGGCGGTGGAGCTGCGCGACCGCATGGCACGCCGCATGGGCGCCGCGCGCGCCCCGCAGGCGACCACGTTCCACTCCTACTGCTACGCGCTCGTGCGCGCCCACCAGGACGCCACGCTGTTCACGGAGCCCCTCCGGCTGCTCTCCGGACCCGAACAGGACGTCGCCGTCCGCGAGCTCCTCGCCGGCCAGATCGACCTCGAACGGGACGGACGCGGGCATGTCCGCTGGCCCGACGAGCTGCGCGCCTGCCTGACCACGCGGGGCTTCGCCGACGAGGTCCGCGCGGTCCTCGCCCGCAGCCGGGAGCTGGGCCTGGGCCCCGGCTCCCTGACGTCCTTCGCCGCCCGCATCGGCCGCCCCGACTGGGGCGCCGCGGCCGCCTTCCTCGCCGAGTACCTGGACGTCCTCGACATGCAGGGCGTGCTCGACTACGCGGAGCTGGTGCACCGCGCCGTCCTGCTCGCCCGCCGGCCCGAGGTCGCCGCGCAGCTGGCGGCCCGGTACGACGCCGTGTTCGTGGACGAGTACCAGGACACCGATCCGGCGCAGGTGCGGCTGCTGCACGCCCTCGCCGGAGGCGGCCGCACGCTCGTCGCCTTCGGCGACCCGGACCAGTCGATCTACGCGTTCCGGGGCGCCGACGTCAACGGCATCCTCGACTTCCCGGACGCCTTCCCGCGCTCCGACGGCCGCCCCGCGCGTGTGGAGGTCCTGCGGACGTCGCGCAGGTCCGCCGCCGACGTCCTGACGGCGACCAGGCTGCTCACCCGGCGCATGCCGCTCACCCGGCTCCCGGCCGCCAAGGTGCGCGCCCACCGCGACCTCACCCCCGTGGACGAAGGCGGCCGCGTCGAGGTCTTCACGTACCCCACGGCGGGCGCGGAACTCGACAACATCGCCGACATCCTGCGCCGCGCCCATCTCGAGGACGGCGTCCCCTGGGGCGACATGGCCGTCCTCGTCCGGGCCGGCACCCGCACCATCCCCGCGCTGCGGCGTGCCCTGACGGCCGCCGGTGTGCCGCTGGACATAGCCGGTGACGACCTTCCCCTGCGCCAGGAGCCCGCGGTCCAGCCGCTCCTGAAGGCCCTGGGCGCGGTGGCGAGGGCGACCCTGGGGGAGGCACCCCTGGGGGAGGGGACGGCACCCGAGGAGGCCGTCCGTGAGGAGGCCGTGTCCGAGGAGACCCCCGCCGAGGGGTCCGCGCCCGTCGGCGAGGAGCTCTCGCCCGTTGCCGAGGGGTCGTCCTCACCTGCCGCCGTCGACGAGGGGTCCTCACCTGCCGCCGAGCCCACGGCGTCCGCCCCGCAGCGGCCGTGGCTCGACACCGAGACCGCGCTGACGCTCCTCGCCTCGCCCCTCGCGGGCATGGACACCGCGGATCTGCGCCGCCTCGGACGCGCGCTGCGCGAGGAGGAGCGGGCCGCAGGCAACCCGCTGCCGCCGCCCTCCGACGAACTGCTGGCGCGCGCCCTGGCCGAGCCCGAGCGGCTCGTCGCGCACGACCCGGCGTACGCCCGGGGCGCCCAGCGCCTCGGCGCACTGCTGCGCAAGGCCTGCGAGCGCCTCGCCGGAGGCGGCACCGCCGAAGAGGCCCTGTGGGAGCTCTGGGACGGCACCGGGTGGCCCCAGCGCCTGGCCCGTGCGGCCCGCCGCGGCGGCGCCGCGGGCCGCAACGCCGACCGCGACCTCGATGCCGTGTGCGCACTCTTCGAGACCGCGGCCCGCGCCGAGGAACGCACCGGCGGCCGGGGCGCCCTCAACTTCCTGGCCGAGATCGAGGCGCAGGACATCGCCGCCGACACGCTCACCCGCAGGGCCGTGCGCCCCGACGCCGTACGTCTGATGACCGCGCACCGCTCCAAGGGTCTTCAATGGCGGCTCGTCGTGGTCGCCGGCGTGCAGGAAGGGCTGTGGCCCGACCTGCGCCGCCGCGGCTCCCTGCTGGAGGCGGACCGCATCGGGCGCGACGGCCTCGCCGAACCGCTCACGCCGGGCGCGCTTCTCGCCGAGGAGCGCCGCCTGTTCTACGTGGCCGCCACCCGCGCGCGGGAGCGCCTCGTCGTCACCGCGGTCAAGGCACCCGCCGACGACGGCGACCAGCCGTCCAGGTTCCTCACCGAGCTCGGCGTGGAGCCCAGGGACGTCACGGCCCGCCCCCGCCGCCCCTTGTCGGTGGCCGCGCTGGTCGCCGAACTGCGGGCCACGACCGTCGACCCCCGTGTCTCCGACGCCCTCCGGACCGCCGCCGCGCACCGTCTCGCCCGGCTCGCCGCCCTGGACGACGGGGACGGCCGCCCGCTCGTGCCCGCGGCGCACCCGTACCGGTGGTGGGGCATGGACGACCCCACGGAGAGCAGGGTCCCCCTGCGGGACCGCGACAAGCCCGTCGTGCTCTCCGGAAGCGCCCTCGACCAGCTCGCCGGCACGTGCGCGCTGCAGTGGTTCCTCGGCCGCGAGGTGAAGGCCGACGCGCCGGCCACGGCCGCCCAGGGGTTCGGCAACGTCGTGCACGTCCTCGCCGACGAGGTCGCCTCCGGCCGCACCCCGGCCGACCTCGCCGTCCTCATGGAGCGCCTCGACTCCGTCTGGGACGCGCTCGCCTTCGACGCGCCCTGGAAGTCGCAGCAGGAGAAGGAGCACGCGCGCGTGGCGCTCGAACGCTTCCTCCAGTGGCACGTCATGGACCGTGCGGGCCGCACCCCGGTGGCGAGCGAGCACGACTTCGACGTGACGCTCCGAGCGGGCTCCTTCGACGTACGCATCCGCGGCTCCATGGACCGCGTCGAGCGGGACGCCGAGGGCCGCGCCTACGTCGTCGACTTCAAGACCGGAAAACAGGCTCCGAGTGCTGCCGACGTGGCCCGGCACCCGCAGCTCGCCGTCTACCAGCTCGCCGTGCGCGAAGGCGCGGTCGACGAGGCCTTCGGGGGCGTACGCCCCGAGACCGGTGGCGCCGAGCTGGTGCACCTGCGGCAGGGCGCCGCCAAGAAGGACGGCGGCGAGGACCTGCCCAGAACGCAGGCCCAGGACCCGCAGTCGGGGGAGTGGATCGGCGACCTGCTGGCCACGGCCGCGGGCAAGGTCCTCGACGAGCGGTTCACCCCGACCACGGGCCAGCACTGCACCCACTGCGCCTTCCGTGCGTCGTGCAGCGCACGGCCCGAGGGGCGGCACGTGGTGGAGTAGCCGGGGCACGGGCGGCAGGCGCCGGGAGGACCCGGCCCGGCGGCGGTGGGCGGGAGGACCCGGCCCGGCGGCGGACCGGCCGGGGGAAAGGCCGCGGCGACGGCGGAAGAGCCAGGGTGCCGGGCGGACCGGCCGGGAGGGACCCGTCACAGGACCGCCCGGGGCGGACCCGGCTGTCGGTGGCCGCCGCTAGGGTCTTCCGGGTGACCGCTCGCATCACCGACCCCGAACAGCTCAAGGAGCTGCTCGGCATCCCGTTCACCCCGGAGCAGACGGCCTGCATCATCGCGCCGCCCGCCCCGCAGGTCATCGTGGCCGGAGCCGGGTCCGGGAAGACGACGGTCATGGCGGCGCGCGTGGTGTGGCTGGTCGGCACCGGCCAGGTCGCGCCCGAACAGGTCCTCGGCCTGACGTTCACCAACAAGGCGGCGGGCGAGCTGGCGGAGCGCGTACGCAAGGCGCTGATCAAGGCGGGCGTCACCGACCCCGATGTGATCGACCCGGACAACCCCCCGGGCGAGCCCGTCATCTCCACGTACCACTCCTTCGCGGGCCGCCTCCTCACCGACCACGGGCTGCGCATCGGCCTGGAGCCCACCGCCCGGCTCCTCGCCGACGCCACCCGCTTCCAGCTCGCCGCACGCGTCCTGCAGGACGCCCCCGGCCCCTACCCGGCGCTCACCCGCTCCTTCCCTGACCTGGTCGGCGATCTGCTCGCGCTGGACGGCGAGCTCGCCGAACACCTCGTACGCCCCGAGGAACTGCGCGCGTACGACGCCGGGCTGCTCACCGCGCTCCAGGGCGCGAAGCTCAGCAACGCCGATCTGCGCCGGGTCCCGGAGACCGCCGCCGCCCGGCGTGAGCTGGCCGGCCTGGTGGACCGCTACCGCACGGCGAAGCGCACCCGGGACCTCCTCGACTTCGGCGACCAGATCGCCCTGTCCGCCACCCTCGCCCGCACCCGGCCCGAGGTCGGCGCGATCCTGCGCGACGAGTTCCGTGTGGTCCTGCTCGACGAGTACCAGGACACCTCCGTCGCCCAGCGCATCCTCCTGGCGGGGCTCTTCGGGGCGGGCACCGGACACCCGGTCACCGCCGTCGGCGACCCCTGCCAGGCCATCTACGGCTGGCGCGGCGCCTCCGTCGCCAACCTGGACGACTTCCCCGACCACTTCGCGCACGGAGACGGCCGCCCTGCCGCACGCTTCGCCCTCAGCGAGAACCGCCGCAGCGGCGGCCGCCTCCTCGATCTCGCCAACGGCCTCGCCGAGCCCCTGCGCGCGATGCACGCGGGCGTGGAGGCGCTGCGACCCGCACCGGGCGCCGAACGCGACGGTACGGTCCGCTGCGCCCTGCTGCATACCCACGCGGAGGAGATCGACTGGATCGCCGACTCGCTGGCCCACCTGGTGCGCACCGGCACGCCGCCCGGCGAGATCGCCGTCCTGTGCCGCACCGCGACCGACTTCGCCCAGATCCAGGCCGCGCTGGTCGCCCGTGACGTGCCCGTCGAGGTCGTGGGCCTGTCCGGGCTTCTGCACCTGCCCGAGGTCGCCGACCTGGTCGCCGTCTGCGAGGTACTGCAGGACCCGGGCGCCAACGCCTCCCTGGTGCGGCTGCTCACCGGTCCGCGCTGGCGCATCGGCCCGCGCGACCTGGCCCTCCTGGGCCGCCGTGCCCGCCTCCTGGTGCGCCACGGCCACGAGCGGTCCGACGATCCCGACCGCAGGCTCGCCGAAGCCGTCGAGGGCGTGGACCCGGCCGAGGTGATCTCGCTCGCCGACGCGCTCGACACCTTCCTGGAATCCCCCTTCGACGCGGAGGCGGAGGACGACGGGCTGCCCTTCTCACCGGAGGCCCGCGTACGGTTCGCCCGCCTCGCCGCCGAACTGCGCGACCTGCGCCGCTCGCTCTCCGACCCGCTGATGGACGTACTGCATCGCGTCCTCGCCGTCACCGGCCTCGAAGTGGAACTGTCCGCGTCGCCGCACGCGCTGGCCGCGCGGCGACGCGAGACGCTCTCCAACTTCCTCGACATCGCCGCGTCCTTCGCCGCGAACGAGCACGAGGCCACCCTGCTGGCCTTCCTCGGCTTCCTGCGCACCGCCGCCCGGTACGAGAAGGGCCTCGACAACTCCCTCCCGGGCGGCGAGAACACCGTCAAGGTGCTGACCGCGCACAAGTCAAAGGGCCTGGAATGGGACGTCGTGGCCGTTCCCGGGCTGGTCACCGGCACCTTCCCCAGCGCCCAGGGGCGCGAGAAGTGGACCGCCCAGGGCAGGGTGCTGCCGCACGTGCTGCGCGGCGACGCCGCGACCCTCCCCGACGTCCAGGCCTGGGACGCCAAGGGTCTGAAGGCCTTCCACGAGGCGATGAAGGAGCACCAGCGCACCGAGGAGCTGCGCCTCGGATACGTCACGTTCACCCGCCCCCGCTCCCTGCTGCTCGGCTCCGGCCACTGGTGGGGTCCTTCGCAGAAGAAGCCGCGCGGCCCCTCCGACTTCCTCCGGGCCCTGTACGAGCACTGCGCCGCAGGACACGGCGAGATCGAGGTCTGGGCGGACGAGCCCGAGGACGGCGAGGAGAACCCGGCGCTGCTCGAATCCGCCGCCGAGCAGGCATGGCCGCTGCCGCTGGACGACGCGGCGACCGCGCGCAGGCGGGCGGCGGCGCGCACCGTGCTGGCACACCTGGAGCGCCTGACGGCGGAGCCGGCCGTGCCGCCCGGCAGGACGGCTGCGCACTTCGCGGGGTCCGCCGTTCATGTGCCGGCCGAGCCGTCCGAGGACCCCGAGTGGCCGCCACCACCGGAGGAGGACGAGGACCCGTACGGGGCGGACGTCCCGGACGACGCCCATCCCGAGGACGAGGGCTTCCTCGGCCGGGCCGCCCCTGCCGACGACGAGGCCTTCCTCGAAGCGGACGCCTTCCCTGAAGGGGACGCCTTCCCCGAAGGGGACGCGTTTCCCGGCGGTGACGTCTTCCCCGGCGGGGACGACCGAGCCTTCCTCGGCGACGCGGACACGATCCCCGACGACGCGTTCCCCGACGATCCCTTCACGGACGACGCGTTCCCCGACGATCCCTTCCTGGACGGAGCCGGCCGGCTGCCCGCGCGGGTGCCCGCACAGGCCGCACGCCTCACCCCCGAGGAGGCTCGCGCGGTCGCCTCCTGGGACCGCGACCTGGACGCCCTCACCGAGGAGCTGCTGAGCGCCCGCGCCACCGTCACGGACGTGCCGCTCCCGCCGTCCCTCACCGCATCGCAGCTGATGCACCTCGCAGCCGACCCCGACGGGTTCGCCCGGGACCTGGCGCGCCCCATGCCGCGCCCGCCGCAGCCGGCCGCGCGCCGCGGCACCCGTTTCCACGCCTGGGTGGAGGCCCGTTTCGAGGAGCTGCGCCTGCCCATGCTGGAGCCGGACGACCTGCCGGGCGCCGACGACACCGAGATCGCCGACGAGCGTGACCTGGAAGCCCTCAAGGACGCCTTCGAGCGCAGCCCGTACGCCCGACGCACCCCGCACCGGGTCGAGACCCCCTTCCAGATCGACATCGCGGGCCGGGTGGTGCGCGGCCGTATCGACGCCGTCTACCGGAACGGCGACGGCCCCGGCGCCACGTACGAGATCGTCGACTGGAAGACCGGCCGCACCACCAGCGCCGACCCCCTCCAGCTCGCGGTCTACCGCCTGGCATGGGCCGAGCAGCACGGGATCGACCCGGAGTCCGTGGACGCCGCGTTCCTCTTCGTGCGCAGCGGCGAGATCGTCCGCCCCCGGCGGCTCCCGGGCCGGGCGGAGCTGGAGCGCCTGCTGCTGGAGGACCCCGCGGACCCGGCCCGCGACGGGCTCGGGGAACCGCCGGACCGGACCGCGCCGGTGGGCCGATAGGGTCATGCGCATGAGCGAGACCCCGGACAGCGTCGTCCGCACGTACATCGAGCACCACCGCTCCGCGTTCCTCGACGACCTCGTGGAATGGCTGCGCATCCCGTCCGTGTCGGCCCAGCCGGACCATGCCGGGGACGTACGGCGCAGCGCCGACTGGCTCGCCGCCAAGCTCAAGGAGACGGGCTTCCCGACCGCGGAGGTCTGGGAGACGCCGGGTGCCCCGGCCGTGTTCGCCGCATGGCCGTCCGACGACCCGCAGGCGCCCACCGTGCTCGTGTACGGGCACCACGACGTGCAGCCCGCCGCCCGCGAGGACGGCTGGCACAGCGATCCCTTCGAGCCGGTCCTGCGCGACAACCGCCTCTACGCGCGCGGGGCCGCCGACGACAAGGGCCAGGTCTTCTTCCACACCCTCGGTGTCCGGGCCCATCTCGCCGCCACCGGCCGCACCGCCCCCGCGGTCAACCTCAAGCTGATCGTCGAGGGCGAGGAGGAGTCCGGCTCCGCGCACTTCCGGGCCCTCGTCGAGGAGCACCGGGACCGGCTGGCCGCCGACGCGGTGATCGTCTCGGACACGGGCATGTGGTCCGAGGACACCCCCACGGTGTGCACGGGCATGCGCGGCCTGGCCGACTGCGAGATCGAGCTGTACGGCCCCGACCAGGACATCCACTCCGGATCCTTCGGCGGCGCCGTGCCGAATCCGGCGACCGCGGCCGCCCGCCTCGTCGCCGCGCTGCACGACGAGCACGCGCGCGTGGCGATACCCGGCTTCTACGAGGGCATCGTCGAGCTCACCGAACAGGAGCGGGAGCTCTTCGCCGAGCTGCCCTTCGACGAGGCCCAGTGGCTGCGCACGGCCAAGTCGTACGCCGCGCACGGGGAGGCCGGACACACCACCCTGGAGCGCATCTGGGCCCGCCCGACCGCCGAGGTCAACGGCATCGGCGGTGGCTACCAGGGCCCCGGAGGCAAGACGATCATCCCGTCGTCCGCCATGCTGAAGCTCTCCTTCCGCCTGGTCGCCGGCCAGGACCCGGACCGCATCGAGGCGGCCGTCCGCGCGTGGGTGGCCGAGCAGCTGCCCGCGGGCATCCGGCACACGATCACCTTCGGCGCCGCCACCCGCCCCTGCCTGACGCCGCTGGACCATCCGGCGCTGCAGTCGGTGGCCCGCGCCATGGGACGGGCCTTCGGACAGAAGATCCGCTTCACCCGCGAGGGTGGCTCCGGGCCCGCCGCCGACCTCCAGGACGTGCTCGGTGCGCCCGTCCTGTTCCTGGGCATCTCGGTCCCGTCCGACGGCTGGCACGCCCCCGACGAGAAGGTGGAACTCGACCTCCTCCTCAAGGGTGTGGAGACCACCGCCCATCTGTGGGGCGACCTCGCGGAACACTGGCGCCGTGCGTCCTGACCCGTGGACGGTGTCCGGGGCCTTCCGCGGACCGATGCACACTGAAGGGGCCGTCCCGGACGGGCCGGGCCCGCCACCGCTCGCAGACCTGCCGGACACCCTGCTGAACCGCCCGCCGAAACAACCATTGCACCGGGGGAGTTGGAAGCACCCGTGACCATCTGGACCGACCGCACCGCCGACCGGCCGATCTCGCTGACCGCGCCGAGCGGCATCGACCGTGCGGCCCACCACCGCCTCGACGAGGCATGGCTGGCCGCAGCCTGGAGCCACCCCAGCACGCGGGTGTTCGTGGTCTCCGGCGGCCAAGTGCTCATCGACGAGACACCCGACGGCACGACCGAACTGGTGATGACGCCCTCGTTCGAGGCCCCGCTCACCGAGTCGCACCGGTACTTCCTGGGCACCGACGAGGACGGTGTCAGCTACTTCGCGCTCCAGAAGGACTCCCTGCCGGGCCGTATGGACCAGTCCGCGCGGCCCGCGGGCCTGCGCGAGGCGGGGCTGCTGCTCTCGCCCCGGCACGCCGGCCTGATGGTGCACGCGGTCGCCCTGGAGAACTGGCAGCGGCTGCACCGCTTCTGCTCGCGCTGCGGCGAGCGCACCGTCATCGCGGCGGCGGGGCACATCCGCCGCTGCCCGGCCTGCGGGGCCGAGCACTACCCGCGCACCGACCCGGCCGTGATCATGCTGGTCACGGACGACGAGGACAGGGCGCTGCTGGGCCGCCAGATGCACTGGCCGGAGGGCCGCTTCTCGACGCTCGCGGGCTTCGTCGAGCCGGGCGAGTCCATCGAGCACTCGGTGCGTCGTGAGGTGTGGGAGGAGGCGGGCGTCACTGTCGGCGACGTGGAGTACGTGGCCAGCCAGCCGTGGCCGTTCCCGTCGAGCCTCATGCTGGGCTTCATGGCGCGCGCCACCTCGTCGGAGATCAACGTGGACGGCGAGGAGATCTCCGAGGCCCGCTGGTTCTCCCGCGACGACCTGCGGGCCGCGTTCGAGTCCGGGGAGGTACTGCCCCCCTACGGGATCTCGATCGCAGCCCGGCTGATCGAACTCTGGTACGGCAAGCCCCTGCCGAGGCCCGGGACCGCCGCCGCGTGACGGCGCGGCCCCACGGGCCCTCGGTGCTTACGCGGCGAGCTTCTGCTTGACCTGCGCGAGCGACGGGTTGGTGAGCGTCGAACCGTCGGCGAAGCGCACGGTGGGAACCGTCTGGTTCCCGCCGTTCGCCTTCTCGACGAACGCCGCGGACTCGGGGTCCTGCTCGATGTTGATCTCCGTGTACGCGATGCCCTCACGGTCCAGCTGGCTCTTCAGCCGGCGGCAGTAGCCGCACCACGTCGTGCTGTACATCGTCACAGTGCCCTGCATCTGTCTCGCGCTCCTTCTCGTCGCCGGGGGTGCGTGGTCGCTAAGGGACGAACGTACGCGACGGTGCCGCCATTCCCGCACGAGCGCCCTCGTGGCGGGAGACACCTGCCGGCCGGACCTGCCGGCCGGACGTGGCCGGGGACACATCCTCCGTATTCGTACGACCAATGGCGTCCCCCTGTGGACAACGCGGCTCACGCGCCCCCGGGGACCTGGCAGCATGGCGGGGTGACACCAGCAACGCACTCCACCCTCTTCCCGCAGCACTCCGGCGCCGGGCCGTCCGCGGCCGTGCCGCAGGGCGCCGACGCGGTGCTCGAAGGGCTCGACCCGGAGCAGCGCGAGGTGGCGACCGCGCTGCACGGCCCGGTGTGCGTCCTGGCCGGGGCCGGCACGGGCAAGACCCGCGCGATCACCCACCGGATCGCGTACGGCGTCCACGCGGGCATCCTCCAGCCGCACAGCGTGCTGGCCGTCACGTTCACCAACCGCGCCGCGGGCGAGATGCGCGGCCGGCTCCGCGGACTCGGCGTGTCCGGGGTGCAGGCCCGCACCTTCCACGCGGCCGCGCTGCGGCAGCTCCAGTACTTCTGGCCGAAGGCCGTGGGCGGAGGCCTGCCGCGGATCGTCGACCGCAAGATCCAGATCGTCGCCGACGCCGCGGCGGCCTGCCGCATCCGCCTCGACCGGAACGAGCTGCGGGACGCCGCCGCCGAGATCGAATGGTGCAAGGTCACCCAGACCGTTCCCGCCGACTATCCGGCGGCCGCCGCCAAGGCGGGCCGTGATGTCCCCCGCGACCCCGCCGAGCTCTCCCAGCTCTACGCCACCTACGAGGACCTCAAGCGGGAGCGCTCCGTCATCGACTTCGAGGACGTGCTGCTGCTGACGGTCGGCGTCCTCCAGGAGCGGCACGACATCGCCGAGCAGGTCCGCGCCCAGTACCAGCACTTCGTGGTCGACGAGTACCAGGACGTCAGCCCCCTCCAGCAGCGCCTGCTGGACCTGTGGCTGGGGGACCGGGACAGCCTGTGCGTCGTGGGCGACGCCAGCCAGACGATCTACTCCTTCACCGGCGCGACCCCGGACCATCTGCTCGACTTCCGCACCCGCCATCCGGGAGCCACGGTCGTCAAGCTGGTCCGCGACTACCGCTCGTCCCCCCAGGTCGTCCATCTGGCCAACGGTCTGCTCGCCCAGGCCCGGGGCCGCGCCGCCGACCACCGCCTGGAGCTGGTCTCGCAGCGCGACCCGGGCCCCGAGCCCCTCTACACCGAGTACGCCGACGAGCCCGCCGAGGCCGAGGGCACCGCGCGCCGCATCCGCGACCTCATGGCGGCCGGCGTCCCGGCCAGCGAGATCGCGGTCCTCTTCCGGACGAACGCCCAGTCCGAGACGTACGAGCAGGCACTCGCCGACGCCGGAGTGCCGTACCAGCTGCGCGGCGCCGAGCGGTTCTTCGAGCGCACCGAGGTGCGCGAGGCCGGCGCGGCTCTGCGCGGCGCGGCCCGCTTCGGCGGCAACGACGCGCTCCTCGACGACGCCGTCGACCTGCCCTCGCAGGTGCGCGCCGTGCTGTCCACCAAGGGCTGGACGCCCCAGCCCCCCGCCGGCTCCGGTGCGGTCCGCGACCGCTGGGAGTCGCTCGCCGCCCTGGTGCGCCTCGCCGAGGAGTTCGCCGGGGCCCGCCCCGCCGCGACCCTCGCGGATCTGGTGGCCGAGCTCGACGAGCGGGCGAGCGCCCAGCACGCCCCCACCGTCGAAGGCGTCACGCTCGCCTCCCTGCACGCCGCCAAGGGCCTGGAGTGGGACGCCGTCTTCGTGGTCGGCGTCGCCGAGGGCATGATGCCCATCACCTACGCCAGGACCGACGAGCAGGTCGAGGAGGAGCGCCGTCTCCTCTACGTCGGAGTCACCCGCGCCCGCCGGCACCTCCATGTCTCCTGGGCACTGTCCCGCTCGCCGGGCGGGCGGGCGTCGCGCAGGGCCAGCCGTTTCCTCGACGGTCTGCGGCCGGGCTCCTCCGGGACGGGAGCGGCCCGCGCCGCGGGCGGCCTCGGCGGTATCGAGCGCGGCACCGGAAGCGGCGGGAGCGGCATCGACAGGCCGGTGCGACGGACCAGCCGGACCCCTGCCCGGTGCCGGGTGTGCGGCCGCACCCTGACGGACGCGGGCGAGATGAAACTGATGCGCTGTGAGGACTGCCCCTCCGACATGGACGAAGGCCTCTACGAGCGGCTGCGGGACTGGCGTGCGGAGCGCGCACGGGAGCTGCGGCAGCCCGAGTTCTGCGTCTTCACGGACAAGACGCTGATGGCCATCGCGGAGACCGTGCCCACCACGACCGCCGAACTCTCCCGCATCTCCGGCGTCATCAGCCGCAAGCTCCACCGCTACGGAACCGATGTGCTCGCCATCTGTGCAGGTGAGGAGCTTGGGGGAAGCGCCGAAGGTGACTGATACAAATTCGTCGAAAAAATAGTTTGCGCATGCCCCAGCAACCCCCATAGGTTCTAGGTCACGGGAACAGCGGCTTCTTCGAAGCCCTGGCTCCGTGCTGTACTTGAAACCGTCGGACCGGTTCGCCCGGTCCCCAGAGACGCCGAGAGGAGGCGATTCCAGTGATCAGCATCAAGACCAGCTCCATCCGCACCGCCAAAATGACCGATCGCTCGGTCGTCGCTTCCTGCCTGCTCGGTTTCTCGAACCTGGGCACCGGTATGTCCGGCATTCCTGCCGCGCGTCCGGAGTCCTTCCTGTCTCTCGCCGGCCTCCCGGTCAGTGAGCGCAATGAGCGACCGACCCAGGCACCGGAAGCAGTAGTGACGGCACAGGCACAGGCCTATGCCCTCGCGGCGGCCGGTGCCGGATCCCGGAAGCAGACGACGCACCACCACACGATGTGGGCCTTCCGTGGGCTCGAACCCTGGAGTGATCCAGCCTGATCGACGATCAGGCCGGCGCCTTCAGGGCCGCGGAACCCCATCCGGGATCCGCGGCCCTTCTGTTTTCCCTGAACGGGGATGACGGACCGAAGGGGCCTCGGGACTGGCAAGACCCCGGTACCAGCCGCCACCCGGCCAACAGGCCGGAACGACCAGACGAGGAAGACGACACCGTGCAACTCGAAGCGCACGCCCCGTCCGTACCGCCTTCAGACACGTTCCCCCCGCCCGGCTCCACGGAGGACTCCTTGACCCCCCTCACCGCGCTCACCGCGCTCGACGACGCCATCGAGAACCTCGGCGTACCCGTCCCCTGCCGTTCCTACGACCCGGAGGTCTTCTTCGCCGAGTCGCCGGCCGACGTCGAGTACGCCAAGTCGCTCTGCCGCACCTGCCCGCTGGTCGAGGCCTGCCTCGCCGGGGCCAAGGAGCGCCGTGAGCCCTGGGGCGTCTGGGGTGGCGAGCTCTTCGTCCAGGGTGTCGTCGTTGCCCGCAAGCGGCCGCGTGGTCGCCCGCGCAAGAACCCGGTCGCCGCATGAACGCCGCAGGAACGATCGATCGCCCCCTCACGCACGACCCCAAGAAGCAGGCCCCGATGACGACGTCCGCCAGCGAGCCCATCGGCTCCGCGATCCCAGACTTCACCACCCTCGGCGCAACCGACTCGCGCCAGAACAGGACCCGAGAAATGCAACTCATCCCAGAAGCCCTGGCTCGTGCCCATATGCATGAGCGGCTGCGCGAGGCCGAGGCCCACCGCTCGGCCGAGCGGCTGGCCGTCGCCCGGAGGATGCAGCGCCGCGCCGAACGCGCGTCGCTCCGCGCCCGCCGTGCCCTGGCCATGGCCGTTATGCACTGATCGTCGGCGCACCGCCGCGGTCACCGCACGCAGCACCCTTCCTTTCACCCCGCGGGGGCCGGTCGAACGGACCGGCCCCCGCGGTGCGTTGTGCCCGGCGATCCGCCGGTATCGGCGGTATCGTCAACAGGTGGAACGGCAGACACAAGAATCTGCACAGCGGCCCGAGGCCGAGGTCAGGGTGTGCGCCCGCTGCGGGGCGGTCGCCGACGAGCCCCAGCCCACCTGGACCTGCTCCGTGGAGAACGGCGAGCGCCAGTACTTCTGCGACGCCTGTGCGCGCGCCAACATCAGAGCCATCGAGGGGCGGCTCGACTCCTCCTGGTGGTGACGGCCCGTGCCGACCGGCACCGGCACCGGCCCCGCGGCGGGCCGGCGCCGGAGGGCGTCACGCGCCGGCCGCGGACTCCTCCTCGGCCGGCAGCAGGTCCTGCCCCGCGCCGTCCTCGTCGCCCTCACCGGGCACGAACCCGGGCAGCCACGTCTCCAGCTCGTCCCGGAGCCGCACCCGCGCACCCAGCTGGCAGAGCACCCCGATCGTGCTCAGCGTCACCCGGTGGATCAGCAGATAGGCAGGCGGCAGATTGAGCCGTTTGCCCAACTGGTGGGCGGGGGAGCGGGGGTCCGCCACCCGTGCCGCCTGGCTGCGCATCCAGCCCCGGGTGAACGTGAACTCCTCCGCCTCGGCGGGCTCGATGATCGGCAGCAGATAGTCCAGGACCGCATCCGGGTCGAGGTCGATCTCCTCCTTCACGAACCCTTCGGCGCACAGCAGCTCGTAGACCGCGGCGGCCTCGCCGTCGAGCGTCATCCGCAGGGAGCTCCCGATCGTCCCGGGCAGCCCGCCCGGCAGCCGGTCGACGGTGCCGAAGTCCAGCACCCCGAGCTTCCAGCCGTCCCCGTCGGGCAGCAGCCGGAAGTTGCCGGGATGCGGATCCGCGTGCAGCAGACCGGTGCGGGCAGGGCCCGAGAACAGGAAGCGTGCCAGCAGCTGGCCCGCCCGATCCCGCTGCTCGCGGGTGCCGTCGGCGATCACCTCCGACAGCGGGACCCCGTCGATCCACTCGGTGACCAGTACCTGGTCGCACTGGTGCACCACATCGGGGACGAGTACATCGGGGTCGTCCGCGAACTCCTCCGCGTGCACCCGCTGGGCCTGCGCCTCCAGGCCGTAGTCCAGCTCCTCGGACACCCGGTCGCGCAGCTCGGCGATCAGGGGCTTGATGTCCATGCCGGGGATCAGCGGGCCCAGCAGCCGGGCGAAGCGACTCAGCTGGCCCAGGTCGGAGAGCAGCGCGTCGCCCGCCCCGGGGTACTGCACCTTGACCGCGACCTCGCGCCCGTCGTGCCACACCGCACGGTGCACCTGCCCGATCGACGCGGCGGCCGCCGGTTTGTCCTCGAACTCCTCGAACAGCTCGCGCCAGTCCTCGCCGAGCCGCTCCGCCAGCACCGCGTGCACGGTCCGCGTGGGCATGGGAGGCGCGGCGTCCTGAAGCTTCGTCAGCGCGGCACGGTAGGGGCCGGCGACCTCTTCGGGCAGGGCCGACTCGAAGACGGACAGGGCCTGCCCGAACTTCATCGCTCCGCCCTTGAGTTCGCCGAGCACCTTGAACAGCTGCTCAGCCGTGCGCTGTTGGAGCTCCCGTCCGACGATCTCCGCCGACTTGCCCCCGATCCGCTTGCCGAGCCCCCAGGTCGCGCGTCCGGCGATGCCGAGCGGCAACGCGGCCAGTTTGGCGGTACGGGTGACCGCTTTCCGGGGAAGATCAGACATGCGCCCCTCCAAGTCCCAGACAGCCGTGTGGTGTGTGCCTCATGGGCATTGCCTCGTCGACGGCGGGTTACGCGGACATTGTCTCCTGCACTTGCGGCTCTGCGGAGGTGAGTTCGCCCTTACTTCGCCGGGCGGCGCCGCAGCGGCACGCGGGATGCGGCCACACCGGCCGGGCGTGCCAGCCGAGCCAGGGCAGTGAGGCCTCCCAGCGGGCGCCGGCGCTCGACGGCACCTCACCGTCCAGGTGCGCCAGCGCATGCCCCGCCGCGAGACCGGCGACCGCGGCAGCCAGGGCCAGGTCGCACGCGGGCACCGGATTCCGGCGGCCCGAGCGCCACTGCGCCACCAGCCGGGGCCATGCGGGGTCCCGCTCCGCACGTCCCTGCGCCAGGCAGCCGGCACACGCCGTGCCTCCGGGCAGCACCAAGGGGCCCACGAATCCTGTGCCCTCGATCACACCCGCGTACAGATGGGGTGTTCCGGATGCGATGAGCCGCTCGGACGTGAACGGGTCGGGTGCGTAGGCGTCGAGGCCGTCGCGCGGGGCGAGGACGACCAGGCGGAGGCCCGGCTCCTGCGGAGGCTCCACCGACGGGCGGGACCGCCGCTGGGCGCGGGGGGACGCGGCCGGCCGCTGTCGTACCGCCCGCTGCCGGCGGGTCCGGTCAGGTGCCGCACGTCGGACGGCACACCCGGCGGCCTCGGCCCGGCGCGCGCCGACGGAATCGGCCGGCACCCCGCCCGGCGCCACGTCCCACGGCTCCACGCAGCCGCCGTCCATCACATCGACATGACCGACCCCCGCTCCCGACAGCACGGACGCGACCATCGCGCCGACCCTCCCCGCGCCCCGTACCTGTACGCGCATTTCGCGGCGCGCGGCCAGGTGTCGTATTCCGCCGCCCGGTTCGCGGACGGTGACGGAGAGGGATGCCAGGTCGGGGCGCAACCGGTCCAGGGCCCCGGCGCGTTTGCGCAAGGCTTCGGCCGCCGCACCCCCTCCCGTGGCGTCGTCCAGCAGTCCCGCACCGGCCAGGCGCTCCACCAGCCCGTCCACATGGCCCTCCGGCAGTCCCATGCGCCGCCCCTCCTCCCGCAGCAGCGGCAGCCCGCGGGTGCCGTCGAGGAGCGTCAGGAAGCTTCCCGTCGCCGTGTCCACGGGGCCCAGCACCACGGCATGGGCCGGTGCCACACCGAACTGCACGGTGTTGAGGTCGCGCCAGCCGCGCCGCAGCGCGGGCTTCAGCATCGGATGCATCAGTGTCCCCCGTACTCCTCGGGCGCCGGGGCGCCCGTGTCCGTCCGTAGTGCTGTCGGCGCCGAAGGCCCCGTTCGTCCGTGTCCCACGGCCGCCCGAGTGCCCGGGACCGCCGACTGAGCGGTGCCGTCTGCCGGGCCCCGACCGCTCCGCCGATCGGTGTCCAGATTGCCCTCCCCGCTCCCGCTCCGCAGAAAGTTGTCCACAGGGCACCTGATTTGTCGTACAAATCAGGTGCGCAGGGTGGGGATCGGGCGCGAACCGTCCCGGAGGCGGGACTTCCCCCACGTCCAGCGGGTAACGTCGGGGCGTGCCCGCCGACCCCCTGCACCGCGCCGCAAACCCACAGCGCCGCACGACGAGCCAGCCGCCCAGCGGCTCGGGGACGAGCGCGATCGAGGTCCGCAGGAGCGCCCGACGTCGTAGAACGGTCTCCGCGTACCGCGAGGGCGACCGCACCATCGTGCTGATCCCTGCCCGGATGTCCGAGGCCGAGGAGCAGCGCTGGGTGAACGTCATGCTCGACAAGCTGGCGGCCCAGGAGAGCAAGCGGGTGCTCGGCGACACCGAGCTGTCCGAGCGGGCCCGGCGGCTGTCGGAGCAGTACCTCGACGGGCGGGCGCGCCCCACGTCGGTCCGCTGGGTGACGAACCAGAACACCCGCTGGGGTTCGTGCACTCCGTCGGAGGGCAGCATCCGGCTTTCGCACCGTCTTCAGGGCATGCCCGAGTACGTCGTCGACTACGTCCTCGTCCACGAGCTTGCGCATTTGCTCGTGCCCGGTCACGGCCCACGGTTCTGGCGGCTCCTGGAGGCCTATCCGCGCACGGAGCGTGCGCGGGGCTACCTCGAAGGTGTGGTCGCGGTCGACCGGTTGCCCCATTTGCCCGCCGCCGGCGGCCGTGAGCCGGGTTCGCTGTCGACCGGAAGCCGCTGATTCTGTACCGGCTCTGTACCGGCTGCGCCCAGTGTCCGCGCCAGCCGTTAGCCTGGCGCGACGCATTCACATTCGGGATGGGGGACGGTCGTTACGTATGCCCAGGGAATTCCAACGCGGCCATAAGGCCAGGATCGGTGACCTCACCACGGGGACGGACCTGTACGTAGGTGTACAGATCTCCGCTCCCGGGCTGACCTTCGACATCAGCTGCTTCGGCCTGGACGCCGACGAACGGCTCTCGGACGACCGGTACTTCGTGTTCTTCAACCAGCCGAAGACTCCTGAGGAGTCCGTCCAGCTGCTGGGGTCGCAGGCCGGTGACAGCGAGTCGTTCCGTGTCACGCTGGACCGTATTCCGCCGCACATCAAGAAGCTGTCCTTCACCGCGACGATCGACGGCGCCGGACAGATGTCGCAGATCGCCCCCGGGTACCTGCGCATCGTGGCGGGCGGTGAGGAGGTCGGCCGGTACGCGTTCACCGGTGCGGAGTTCACCACCGAGCGCGCCGTGATGCTCGGCGACATCTATCTGAAGGACGTCTGGCGGTTCGCCGCGGTCGGCCAGGGCTTCGACGGCGGACTCGACGCGCTGCTGAAGAACTTCGGCGGCGAGGTGGCCGAGGAGGAGCCCGCGGCCCAGCAGCCGCAGACCGACGCCGCTCCGGGCTTCGCGCCGCCGGCCCAGGCCTCCGCGCCTCCCGCGTTCGGCGCTCCGGCGGGTGCCCCGGCCCCGCAGCAGGCCCCCGCGCCGCAGTCGCCCCCGGCCGCCCAGCAGCCCGCCCCGCAGGGCTTCCCGCCCCCGGGCGGGACGCAGCAGCCCCCGGCTCCCGCGCCCGCCCCGTCCGTGCATGCGGCGGAGACGATCGTCGCGCCGCTGACGCCGCCCGGCGGCACCGTGCATCCGCCGTCCGCCCATGCGCCGGCCGCCCCCGCTCCGTACGGCCAGCCGCCGCAGCAGTACGGACAGGTGCCGGGCCAGCCCGCGCCCGCGCCGTCCGGCTACGGCTACCCGCAGGGGGCCACCCCGCCGCCCGGCTACGGCCAGCCCCAGGCGCCCACGCCGCCCCCGGGTTACGGCCAGCCCCAGGGCGGCCAGTTCCCCGGGCAGCCCGCCGCGCCGGCCCCCTACGGGCAGCCGCAGGGAGCGCCCCAGGGGACGCAGCAGGCCGCCGCCTCCGCGCCCGGAGTCGCCGCCGCGCTCCAGAAGTACAAGGAGGTCCCGACCGGCCAGCGCTGGACCCAGCAGAACAAGAAGCTCGTACGCGTCGACCTGAGCATCGGGGACCAGCCCGTGCTGGCCCGCCAGGGCAGCATGGTGCTCTACCAGGGCAAGGTCGACTTCGCCTACAAGGGCGCCGGGATGCGGGGCCGGATCGTGGGCAGCGCGACCGGCCAGGAGATGGAGCTGATGCGCTGTTCCGGCCGGGGCCAGGTGTTCCTCGCCGAGAACTCCACGCATCTGCACCCCATCGAGCTCCAGGGCGACGCGATCTGCGTGGCGGCCGAGCACGTGCTCGCGTTCGACGAGACGCTCCAGTACGAGGTGCGCCGGATCGAGGGACACGGCATCCCCGGCGGCGCGCTGTTCACCATGCAGTTCCAGGGCACCGGCACGGTCGTCGTGAAGACGCACGGCAGGCCCGTCGTGCTCCCGGTCACGCCCACCACCTTCGCGGACGCCAACGCGATCGTCGCCTGGTCCGCGGCCTCCCAGGTGATCGTCTCCAGCCAGGTGAGGGTGCGCAGGAACGCCTACCCCGGTGACACCGGCGAGAGCGTGAACCTGCAATTCCGGGGCGCCCCCGGCAATTTCATCGTCGTCCAGCCGTACGAGGTCTGAGGGAGCCCGTCATGAACCAGCAGCTTGCGGGCTTTGCCCCGGCACCGGTTGCCGCCCGTATGGAGAACCACGGCAACCACATGCTCAAGGTCGCCATGCAGACGGGGAACGACCTCCTCGCGCGCGTGGGGTCGATGGTCGCCTACGAAGGGTTCGTCCAGTACGAGCCCAACCCGCCGGCCGTGCGCCAGATCGCGCGCGACTGGCTCACCGGTGAGGGCGCGCCCCTGATGAAGTGCAGCGGCGACGGCCTGCTCTACCTCGCCGACTACGGTGCGAACGTCGTCGTGATCAACCTCAACGGCGACGCGATCTCGGTCAACGCCACCAATCTGCTCGCCTTCGACGCCCACCTCCAGTGGGGCGTGGAACGCGTCAAGGGGATGGCCAAGTTCGCCGGTCAGGGCCTGTGGAACACCAAGATCTCCGGGCAGGGCTGGGTCGCCCTGACGTCCCGGGGCACACCGATCGTCGTCGACTGCGGCAGCGGTGAGGACGAGACGTACGTCGACCCGGACGCGCTCGTCGCCTGGTCGCCCAATCTGAAGGTGAAGGGAAAGGCCAGCTTCAAGGCCTCCTCGCTGATCGGACGGGGCAGCGGCGAGGCCTACCAGATGGCGTTCTCGGGGCAGGGCATCGTCGTCGTCCAGCCCAGCGAGGACAGCACCGACCGCCTTCGGATCCGGGGCTGAGGGGGAGCAACACACCATGCAGAGCCCACTTTTCGGCTACAATGAGCAGCAGTCCCAGGAGCGGTACAGCCTGCAGAACCCGCAGATGCTGCGGGTCGTGCTGGAGGGCCACGACGACGTGCTGGCCCGCAAGGGCACCATGGTCGCCTACCAGGGGATGATGGACTTCGACGCCGAGTACCAGAACAACAACCAGCGGCAGGCACGCGCGTTCACCGGCGAGGGCCTCGACCTGATGCGCGTCCACGGTCAGGGGACCGTGTACCTGGCCAACCTCGCCCAGCACATCCACGTGGTGGACGTCGACCAGGACGGCCTCACCGTCGACAGCAGCTACGTCCTGGCGATGGACTCCTCGCTGCACCATGACGTCATCGCCGTGGACAGCCAGTACGGCATCTCCGGCTCCGGCAAGTACCAGCTGATCATCACGGGACGCGGCAAGGTCGCACTGATGACCTCGGGAACCCCGCTCATGATGCAGGTCACCCCGGACCGGTACGTCAACTGCGACGCGGACGCGATCGTCGCCTGGTCCAACGGGCTGCGCGTCCAGATGCAGGCGCAGACCCATTCCTCGGGCGTGTTCCGCCGTCGCGGAAACACCGGTGAGGGCTGGGAGCTGAGCTTCATGGGCACGGGGTACGCCCTGGTCCAGCCCAGCGAGTTGCTGCCGCCGCAGAACGCGGTGATCGGGCAGGGGCTCCGAGCGCAGTACGGCATGGGCCCGCAGGGCGCCCACGCGCAGAACCAGGGCAACGTCTGGAGCTAGGACCCCGACAGGTCCGTGCAAGGGGCGGCCGCGCATGTGCCGCCCCTTGCCTGCTCGTACAGGGCCCGGTCCCTGCCACCGAAAACCCGGTGTGCCGGGCTCGGGGCTCCTGGCCGTCGGAGCCCGGCATACGCCGCCGGGCCGCGGCTCATCGAGAGCGCGAGCCGTGCAGGGCGAGCCGTGCGCGGGTGGCCTCCACGAGGCGTACGACGGAGTCGTCGGCCACCTCCCCAACGTCCTCGTAGGCGAACCAGCGCAGGTCCAGGGACTCGTCGCTGATCGCCTCCACCGCACCTGCCGGGGCGAGTGCGGCGTACTGCACGTCGAGGTGCCAGGCGCACGGCGTCTCGTGCCGGTCCAGACGGACCGGCCCCCCGGGCAGCAGGACCAGTCCGGCGATGCCCGACTCCTCGGCGCCCTCCCGCAGCGCGGCCGCCGCCAGGGATGCGTCGCCCGGCTCGCAGTGGCCGCCCATCTGCAGCCACATGCGCAGCTTCCTGTGCAGCGTCAGGAGCACCCGGCCGCGTTCGGGGTCGACCACGAGGGCGCTGGCCGTGATGTGCCCGGCGGTGTTCGACTTCCACATGCCGTCCGGGTGGGCGGCCAGATGGTCCAGATAGGTCTGGCGCAGCTGGGGCTGGTCCTCGTACCCCTTCAGCACGAGGACCGCATCGTCGTGAAGGCTCACTTCTTGCCGTCGCCCTCGCCGTCGGCTTCGCCGTCGTCCTCGTCCTTCGTCAGGTCGAGCTTCTCGGAGGTGCCGGCCGCGGCCTCGCCGAGCATCTTGTCCAGCTCGGAGAAGTCCAGATGCTCGCGGTGCACGAAGCCGTCCGGGTCGTCGAGGTCCGACGCGGTCGGAAGCATGTCCGGGTGCGCCCACAGGGCGTCGCGCCCGTCGACACCGCGCGCGTCCGTGAGCGACGCCCACAGACGGGAGGCGTCCCGCAGACGGCGCGGGCGCAGCTCCAGGCCGATCAGCGTGGCGAACGTCTGCTCGGCGGGACCGCCGGTCGCCCGACGGCGGCGCAGCGTCTCGCGGAGCGCGTCGGCCGAGCCCAGGCGCGGCTTGGCCGCGGCGTGCACCACCGCGTCCACCCAACCCTCGACGAGGGCGAGCGCCGTCTCCAGACGGGCCAGGGCGAGCTTCTGCTCCGGGGTGTCCTCCGGCTGGAACATGCCCTGCTGCAGAGCGTCCTGGAGCTGTTCGGGATTCTGCGGGTCGAGCTGGCCGACCACGTCCTCCAGCTTGGCCGTGTCGACCTTGATGCCGCGTGCGTACCCCTCGACGGCGCCGAAGAGGTGGGAGCGCAGCCACGGCACGTGCGCGAAGAGTCGCTGGTGCGCGGCCTCGCGCAGCGCCAGGTAGAGCCGCACCTCCTCCTGGGGCACGCCGAGGTCCTTGCCGAACGCCTCGATGTTCAGCGGGAGGAGCGCGGCCTTGCCGGCCGGGCCGAGCGGCAGGCCGACGTCGGTGGAGCCGACGACTTCGCCCGCGAGGACGCCGAGCGCCTGTCCGATCTGGGTGCCGAACATGGCCCCGCCCATGGAGCGCATCATCCCGATGAGCGGCCCGGCCATGGCCTGCATCTCGTCGGGCAGCACCTCGCCCATGGCGGCGCCGACGCGCTCGGCCACCGGGTCGACCAGGTCCTTCCACACCGGCAGGGTCGCCTCGACCCACTCGGCGCGGCTCCAGGCCACGGCCGACGCCGCCCCGGAGGGCAGCGAGGTCGCGTCGTCCAGCCACAGGTCGGCGAGCCGGACGGCCTCCTCGACGGCCGTCCGCTCGGCGGGGCCGACGCTGGCGTCCTTCGTGCCGTCGGAGGTGCCCTGCGAGACCGTCTGGCGGGCGATCTGCTTGGCCATGTCCCAGTTCACCGGGCCGCCCTCGTAGGACAGCATCTGGCCGAGCTGCTGGAACGCGGCGCCCAGGTCCGACGGGTTCAGCGACCCGAACATCGCGGCGAACGGGTTGTCGCCGCCGGGGCCGCCCGCCCCGGACTGTCCGAAACCGAACGGGTTGGCAGGTCCCTGACCACCACCGCCCTGCTGGTCCTTCTTCTTGCCCTCGTCGCCGTCTTCCGGCTCCTCCGGCGGAAGGCCGAATCCGAATGGGGTGTCACTCACGGGGTTCCTCGGCTCGTTGGGCCGTCGGCACGGTGCGACGGCGGCTGCCCGACAACACCACCCAGCGTAGACACCACGACCGCTTCGGGCCTCGGTGCTCCGCCGACTCGCGGCCTGCGGCAGGATGGATGCCACCTGGTACGTACGCGTCATTCGGGTACGTACTGAAGACAACCGCTGGAGACGCCCGGTGAGTTCCCCAGATCCACAGGTTCGCGCAGCGCGAAACCACACAACCAGTCCGGCCGTGCGCGGGCCCGTCGTCGCGGTCACCGGCGCCGCGTCCGGCGTCGGCGCCCTGCTGACCGAGCGGCTCGCGGCCAGCAACGAGATCAAGCAGGTCGTGGCCATCGACGAGCGGCGCGGCGAGTGCGCGGACGCCCAGTGGCACATCCTCGACGTACGGGACCCGGCGATCGCCGACAAGCTGCGCGGCGTCGACGTGGTGGTGCACCTCGCCCTCGATCTCGACCTGGAGAGCGACCCGGCCGCCCGCACCGCCTACAACGTGCGCGGCACCCAGACCGTGCTCACCGCGGCCGCCGCCGCTGGCGTCCACCGGGTCGTGCTGTGCACGTCGTCGATGGTCTACGGGGCGCTGCCCGACAACGAGCTCCCCCTCGCCGAGGACGCCGAGCTGCGGGCGACCGCCGAGGCCACGGGCGTCGGCGACCTCCTCGAGATCGAACGGCTCGCGCGGCGCGCCCCCCGTGCGCATCCCGGCCTCAACGTCACCGTGGTGCGGCCCGCCGTCCTGGTCGGCGGCACCGACACTGCCCTCACGCGGTACTTCGAGTCGCCCCGGCTGCTGGTCGTCGCCGGATCCCGGCCCGCCTGGCAGTTCTGCCACGTCGAGGACCTGTGCGGCGCCCTGGAGTACGCCGTTCTGGAGAAGGTCGAGGGGGAGCTCGCGGTCGGCTGCGACGGCTGGCTGGAGCAGGAGGAGGTCGAGGAGCTCAGCGGCATCAGGCGCATGGAGCTGCCGTCCGCAGTCGCCCTGGGGGCGGCGGCCAGGCTGCACCGGATCGGCCTGACACCGTCGCCCGCCGGTGACCTCGCCTACACGATGTACCCCTGGGTGGTGAGCGGCAGCCGGCTGCACGACGCGGGGTGGCGGCCCCAGTACAGCAACGAGGAGGTCCTCACGGAGCTGCTGGAGGAGGTGGCCGGACGGCACACAGTGGCCGGACGGCGGCTGGGCCGCAAGGACGCGACGGCGGCGGGGGCCGCGGGTGCGACGGTCGCGCTGCTCGGCACGGCGGCCCTCGTGCGGCGCGCACGCAAGGCCCGCCGCAGGATCTGACGACGCCCTGCGGGCGTCCCGGACGGGCCCCCCGCAGCAGCCGGTGGTGCCGCCTCCGCGGAGGCGGCACAAGCGGACTGGAGGGTCCTACATACGGAAGACGCGCCTGCCGGTGCAAAGCGCTATTCCGCGCCGTCCGTGGCGTGGGGCACGATGGGCTCATGGCGCGTACCTATGATCACCCCGGCGAGCAGGGGCTCGAGGATCCGATCCGGCTGCTGTCGATCCGGGACACGCCGCTGTCGCTCGACGAGGTGTTCCGGGCCGCCGGTGACCCTGCTGCCGGGGGGACCGCGCTCTTCGTCGGGACCGTGCGCAATCACGACGGGGGAGCCGACGTCGACTCGCTCGGGTATTCGTGTCACCCGACGGCCGAGGCGGAGATGCGGCGGGTCGCCGAGAAGGTCGTGGCCGAGTTCCCGGTACGGGCGCTCGCGGCCGTGCACCGGGTCGGAGATCTGGAGGTCGGGGACCTCGCGGTGGTCGTCGCCGTGTCGTGCCCGCACCGCGCGGAGGCGTTCGCGGCGTGCCGCAAGCTGATCGACGACCTGAAGCACGAGGTGCCCATCTGGAAGCACCAGAGGTTCTCGGACGGTACCGAGGAGTGGGTGGGGGCCTGCTGACTTCACCCGGACGGCGCACGCACCCCGTCACCCGGACGGCGGTTCCTGTTGCGTAACCGGACCCCCGACGTGAGCGTTGACCATGCAGGCGGTTAATCTGCTGATCAGTCACTTGCGAGCGTACTCGGGCTTGGGAGGTCGGCATGGCGGCTCTCGCCTGGCTCCTCATTCCGCTTTTCGCGGCGGTCGGCGCCGCCCTCTGGGGCAGCTGGGCCGCCCGCAATCGCACCAGGGGCGACGGTCCGGAGCTCGCCGGATACGCGCGCTTCCGTGAGGCCATGGAGAAGACGGACTCGGGCGCCGGCGCCGCCTGACCGGTACGGACGGCCCCGTACGGACCGGGCCCGCGGGTGCGCCGTCGGAGGCGTCCCGTACTGTCGTTCTCATGCCACGCCGCACCGCGACGATGCTCGCCTCCACTCTGATGCTGATCGCGCTGCTGTGCGCGGGAGTGTTCATCACCGTGCCGTACGCGGAGATGTCCCCCGGGCCCACGGTGAACACGCTCGGTGACCACGACGGCGAACCGGTGCTCCAGATCTCCGGCCGCAAGAGCTACCGGACGACCGGCAACCTCAACATGACGACGGTCCGTGTGACGAGTGCCGACTACAACATGAACCTCGTCGAGGCCGTGTACGGCTGGCTGGCGCACGACGACATCGTCGTCCCCCACGACACGCTCTACCCGAACGGCAAGACGGAGGAGCAGTCGACGCAGGAGAACGCCGAGGAGTTCTCCCAGTCCCAGGAGAGCGCCAAGGTCGCCGCGCTCCACGAGCTCGGTATCCCGGTCAAGTCCTGGGTGATCGTTTCTTCGGTGGTGAAGGGCAGCCCCGCCCAGAACCGGCTGCACGCGGGCGACGTGATCAGGCAGGTCGACGGCGCGCCCGTGAAGGCCCCCGGCGACGTGGCCAAGCTGGTCACCAAGCACCGCCCGGGCCAGGACGTCGTCTTCACGGTCGTCCCCGCCAAGGAGGCCGCCGACGCCGCCAAGGCGGGCAAGCAGGCGACCCGCACCCAGCAGGTCAGGATCACCACGGTGAAGGCCGAAGACGGCGACCGTGCGATCGTCGGCATCCAGGCCGGGACCGACCACACCTTCCCGTTCACGATCGACATCAAGCTCGCCGACGTGGGCGGCCCCAGCGCCGGACTGATGTTCGCGCTCGGCATCGTCGACAAGCTCACCCCGGAGGACCTGACCGGCGGCAAGTTCGTGGCCGGCACGGGCACCATCGACGACGAGGGCAAGGTGGGCCCCATCGGCGGCATCCAGATGAAGACCGTCGGGGCACGCGCCAAGGGCGCCCAGTACTTCCTCACGCCGAAGGACAACTGCGCCTCGGCGGCCAAGGACACACCCGCGGGGCTCACGCTGGTCAAGGTCGGCACCATCGACGACGCGATGAAGGCCCTCAAGGACATCCGGACCGGCAACACGGCCGCCCTGCCCGGCTGCACCCCCAAGGGCTGAACGGCCCCGGGGCCGGGCGGCCGGCCCGGCTCCCGCCCCGCCGGGCCCCTCGCGGGCCCGGGCGCGGCCGCCCGCCGGCCGAGGCGGGCACGGGCCCCGGCTGCGTGCCGGGGCCGGTCCGGGCGGTTACGCGGCGAAGGTCGCGGCCAGCGCGTCGGCCAGCCCCGGAACCAGGCCGGAGCCCGTGAGCACCTCGGTCGCCGAATCCTTCTCGCGCAGCCGCAGCGCCGACTCGCGCGACCCGTCGCGCAGCACGGCCACCGTCATCCGGACCTCCTGGCGCTCAGGGTGCCCGGCGACCCACTTCGCCAGCGCCGCGTCGTCGAGCCCCTCCGGTACGGATGCCTCGGCGGACGGCGGCAGCATCAGCCGCTCCACCGTGAGGGCGCAGCCGGCCACGGCATCGGGCCAGGCGATGGTGCCGAGGAACTCGTCCAACGCGCCGTCGGCGGGCAGCTCCTCCTGCTCGATGGGCGTGAGGGAGCCATCGGACGCGTCGTCGGTGATGCCGAGGCGATCGGCGAGCCCCGGCTCCTGGGCGCGCAGCTGCGCCGTGTCGACCAGCGCGAAGAGCCGGGCGGGCTGGTCCCAGCCGAGGCCGGAGACGTACTCGTCGATCTCGAGAACGGCACGGGTGAGCGGACTGGCCGCCATGGGGGTGCCTGAAGAGGCGGTGTTGGACATGGTCACAATCCTGCCTCGTTCGTCCCCGGAAACGGGAACTGAGTAAACCATCAGTAAGTTGCATAGGTGTGGCCCGGCGCTCGCAGGGCCAGAGAGACCGACAGCGAACTTCGAGGTGCGCACCTTGGCTTTCCAGATGCCGGACCGCGGCGGAGGCCCGACGGGGCCGCGGATCAGAGTGGGCCGACCGCCCCGGCGTGTCCGGACCCTGCTCATGACACTGGGCGTCCTGGCCGTACTGGCCATGGCGTTCGTCATGTTCGCGGGGTTCTGGACGGACTGGCTCTGGTACCGGTCGGTCCACTACTCGTCCGTCTTCACGACCACGCTGTGGACCAAGATCGGCCTGTTCTCCGTCTTCGGGCTGCTGATGGCGGTCGCGGTCGGCGTGAACATCTGGCTGGCCCACCGGCTGCGCCCGCCGCTCAGCGCGATGTCGACGGAGCAGCAGAGCCTCGACCGCTACCGCATGGGCATCGCGCCCTACAAGACGTGGCTGCTGCTCGGCGTCACCGCCCTGGTCGGCCTGATCGCGGGCGCGTCCGCGGCGGGCCAGTGGCGCACCTGGCTGATGTGGGTGAACGGCGTCCCGTTCGGGCAGCAGGACCCCCAGTTCCACCTCGACGTCGCCTTCTACGCGTTCGACCTGCCCTGGTACCGCTTCCTGCTGGGCTTCGGCTTCGCCGCCGCGGTGCTCTCGCTGATCGCGGCCGCTCTCACGCACTACCTCTACGGGGGACTGCGGATCACCAGCCCCGGCGCGCGGGCGACCGCCGCCGCCACCGGGCATCTCTCGGTGCTGCTCGGCCTCTTCGTCGCCCTGAAGGCGGTGGCGTACTGGCTGGACCGGTACGGCCTCGCGGTGAAGTCCAGCGACTTCAAGGCGACGGACAACTGGACGGGCCTGCGCTACGTCGACGCGCACGCGTACCTCCCGGCGAAGACCATCCTGTTCTGCATCGCCGTGATCTGCGCCCTGCTCTTCTTCGCGACGCTGTGGCGGCGCACCTGGCAGCTGCCCGTGATCGGCTTCGGCCTGATGGTGCTCGCCGCGGTGCTGATCGGCGGGCTCTACCCGGCGATCGTCCAGAAGTTCCAGGTCCAGCCGAACGAGCAGGCCAAGGAAGCCCCGTACATCAAGAAGAACATAGAGGCGACCCGCAAGGCGTACGGCATCGACGGTGTGACGCCCGTGGACTACCTCGGCAAGGGCTCCGGCGGCGACGCCAAGCAGCAGCGCACGGCGGCCGATTCGGCGGCGAGCTACCGGCTGAACGATCCGAACGTGGTCTCGCCGACGTTCCAGCAGCTGGAGCAGGAGCGTAAGTACTACCAGTTCCCGAAGACGCTGGACGTCGACCGGTACGACGGCCAGGACACGGTGATCGGTCTGCGCGAGCTCAACCTCGACAGGCTCGACAAGCGCAACTGGATCAACGACCACTTCGTCTACACGCACGGTTACGGCGCCGTCACGGCCAAGGGGACGCAGACGGACTCCGGCAACACCGGGGCGCCGCTGTTCACCTCGTCGGGTCTGCCCGCGAGCGGCGGCCTCAAGAACTACGAGCAGCGCGTCTACTACGGCGAGAAGACCCGGCAGTACTCGATCGTCGGCGGGCCCCAGAAGGAGCTCGACTACGAGCGGGACAACGGCGCCCAGAAGACCACCAGCTACCAGGGAGCGGGCGGCGTCGACCTCGCGAACCCGGTCAACCGGGCCGCGTACGCGGTGGCCTTCAGCGAGCCGCAGATCATGTACTCGGGCGCCATCGGCAAGGGCTCGAAGATCATCTACAACCGCACCCCCAAGGAGCGCGTCGAGGCGGTCGCCCCGTGGCTGACCATCGACGGCGACGCGTACCCGGCGGTCGTCGGCGGACGGATCCAGTGGGTCGTGGACGCGTACACCACGTCCAACGGCTATCCCTACGCCTCCCGTACGACGCTCGGGGACACCACGGCGGACTCGCTGAACGAGCGGGACAATCAGCGCGCGGTGGTGGCCCAGCAGAACCAGGTCAACTACATCCGCAACTCGGTCAAGGCCACCGTCGACGCCTACGACGGCACGGTGAAGCTGTACACCTGGGACGATCACGACCCGGTCCTGAAGACCTGGAAGAAGGCGTTTCCGAACACGGTCGAGCCCAAGGGCGCCATACCGCAGGAGCTCAAGGAGCATCTGCGGTACCCGCAGGACATGTTCAAGGTCCAGCGCGAACTGCTCTCGCTCTACCACGTCACGGACTCCGACCAGTTCTACAACGCCAGTGACGCGTGGCAGGTGCCGGACGACCCGACGAAGAAGGACCACAGCGCGGTCCCGCCGTACTACCTGTCCATGAAGATGCCGGGCGCGCAGGGCCAGCAGTTCTCGCTGACGACGACGTTCACGCCGAGCGGGCGCCCCAATCTGCGTGCGTTCATGGCGGTCGACGCCGACGCCACCAGCAAGGACTACGGACGGATCGCCCTGCTGAGGGTCACCGAGGACAAGGTCGCCGGCCCCGAGCAGGTGCAGAACAAGCTCAACTCCTGGACCCCCGTGGCGAACTTCGTACGCGATATGAAGGGTGCCGACTCGACGGTGCTGTACGGCAATCTGCTGACGGTGCCGCTCGACAACGGCTTCCTCTACGTCGAGCCGATCTACGCCCAGGGCCGCAACTCCGAGTACCCGCTGTTGCGCAAGGTGGCCGTCTCGTACGGCGACCGGCCGGGCTTCGCGAACAGCTTGTCCGAGGCACTCGACCAGGCGTTCTCCGCGAGCGGTTCGGCGCCCTCCGAACCCGACAAACCCGGCGGGGGAGGCGGTGACCAGAACCCCACGGTCAAGCAGGCGCTCGCCGATGCGCAGAAGGCCTTCGACGACGGCCAGGCCGCCCTGAAGGAGAACGACTGGAAGGCCTACGGCGAGGCGCAGGACAGACTGGCAGCCGCCCTGAAGCGCGCCGCGGACGCCCAGGCCCAGGCCGAGAAGGCGGCCGGTAACGGCAAGAGCCAGGGAGGCGGCTCGGGGAACTGATCAAGAGCTCCCCCCGCGTTGTGGTACGGTTGTCTCACAACGACGCGGGGTGGAGCAGCTCGGTAGCTCGCTGGGCTCATAACCCAGAGGTCGCAGGTTCAAATCCTGTCCCCGCTACTGAAGGCCGAAGGCCCGGATCCTGGACTCCAGGATCCGGGCCTTCGTCGTGCGTGCGTTCCCCTGTCCGTCCGTCCACAGAATGCCCCGCCGAGCCGGGGCTGACCTCGGCGCTTGCGGTGAAGCGCGCGCCCTGCTCGGAGACTTGGCGGATCTGTGTTTGACTTATCTCTCTGTGGGCATGTCGACAAAACGCTGAAGTGACCTCACTGGCTGCGGTGCACGAGGTGTACCCAGGTTGCAGGTGGTGCGACGATGGACGTTATGGGGGACAAGGCAAGTCTGTTGGAATCTGGGCGGTTTGGGCAGTCGGCGGATCGGGATGACACCGCCGCAGTGGAGGAAGTACGCCAGCGGCTCGCCGCGGAGGCCGGCGACGTCGAGGCGATGAGCGTCCTCGGCGCCATGCTGCTGCGCCGCGGTGATCTCGACGGGGCGGAGCCGCAGTTGCGCGCGGCCACCGCGGCCGGTGACCGGGCCGCCGCCAACAACCTTGGAGTCCTGCTGCATCAGCGCGGCTACGCGGACGAGGCGGCCGGGTGGTGGCGGATCGCCGCCGTCGCCGGTTCCGCGGCCGCGGCGCACGCGCTGGGGCGGCACCACCGGGAGCGGGGGGACGAGCCCGCCGCGGAGTACTGGCTCCGGCAGTCCGCGGAGCAGGGCCATGTTCTCGGTGCCTACGCGCTCGCGGACCTGCTGGAGCACCGGGCCGACCCCGACGGCGAGCGGTGGATGCGGGTGGCAGCGGAGCGCGGGCACCGGGAGGCGGCGTACCGGCTGGCGCGCGCCATCGACCGACGGGCCGGGGACGATGTCCCGGGTCCGCGCCTCGCCCCGGACTGCCCGGTACCCGGGGCGATGTCCGACCTGCCCCGGGGCGTCGGCTCCACGGGCGCGGAGGGTGCTCCCGTCGTGCAGCGGAAGGACGGCCCGCAGCGCCCGACGGACGACGAAGGGCACCCGCAGCGGGACACCGCGGACACTCGCGACGAGGCCGAGCAGTGGTACCGGCAGGCGGCCGCGCGAGGCCACCGACGGGCCGCGCTGCAGCTGGGGGTGATCCTCGAGCGGCGTGGGGAGCTCCAGGAGGCCGGGCGGTGGTACCTCACCTCCGCCAAGGACGGCGAACCGCGGGCGGCGTGCGCGCTCGGGTTTCTGCTGCGGGACGCGGGAGACGAGGAGAACGCCGCTGTCTGGTGGCTCAAGGCCGCCCAGGACGGCGACGGCAACGCCGCGAACGCGCTGGGCGCGCTGCACGCCGAGCGCGGCGAGACGCAGACCGCCGAGCGCTGGTACCGGACCGCCATGGACGCAGGCGATGTGAACGGCGCCTACAACCTCGGGCTGCTCTGCGCCGAGCAGGACCGCACTCCGCAGGCCGAGCAGTGGTACCGGCGCGCCGCGTACGCGGGCCACCGGGAGGCCGCCAACGCGCTCGCCGTGCTGCTGCTTCAGGGCGGCGACGCGGCCGGAGCCGAGCCCTGGTTCTCCAAGGCGGCTGAGGCGGGCAGCGTCGACGCCGCCTTCAACCTCGGCATCCTGTACGCGGGCCGTGGCGAGGACGAGGAGGCCCTGCACTGGTACGAGCGGGCGGCCGCCGCCGGTCACACGGAGGCCGCGCTGCAGGTCGGCATGGCGTGCCTGCGGGACGGCGACGAGGCCGCAGCCGAGCGCCATCTGCGCTGTGCGGCCGGTGGGGGCAGCGCGGAGGCCGCCTACCGGCTGGCCACCGTGCTCGATGCCCGGCAGCCCCCACGGGGCGAGCACGAGCTCGGGGAGCCGGATGTGCCCGAGCAGAGGCAGGAGCACGAGGAGTGGTACGAGCGGGCCGCCGAGCAGGGCCATCGGCGGGCCCAGGTGCGGGTCGGGATGCTCGCAGCGGTGCGGGGCGATGTGGTCGAGGCGGCCCGGTGGTACCGGTCGGCGGCGGAGGCCGGGAGCCGGAACGGCGCGTTCAACCTGGGGCTGCTGCTGGCCAGGGAGGGGAGTGAGCCGGAAGCCGCGGTGTGGTGGCGGCGCGCCGCCGACGCCGGCCATGGGCGGGCGGCGTTGCGGCTGGCCCTCGTCTACGCGCGTCGCGGCGAGCTGGTGGAGGCGCAGCGCTGGAGCGCGCGGGCCGTGGAGCTCGGCCCCGAGGAGGTCACCGAACGCGCGGCCCGGCTGAGGGACGCGCTGCAACAGGAGCTCTCCGCGTAGCGCCCGTCGCGGCGGGAAGGAATTTGCGCTGGTCCCGGGCGTCGCGTACTGTTGGGTTCACCGACGCGGGGTGGAGCAGCTCGGTAGCTCGCTGGGCTCATAACCCAGAGGTCGCAGGTTCAAATCCTGTCCCCGCTACTGCAAGGCCGAAGGCCCGGGACCCATGGTCCCGGGCCTTCGGTGTATCCGCAGGGAGATCCGTAGGCCTCGTTCGTCGGCGCAATGCCGCGGGCGCGGTGCCGACCGGCTCGGCGTACAGAAGACCCGCGGGGCACCGAGGCGCGCGGAAGGCGTCCGTGGGCACGCGCAAGAACGCCCCGAGACCACGCAGAGCGCCCGGCGACGCGCAGGGCGTCCGTAGGGCATGCGAGAACACCCCTAGACGCGGCGCCCGGAATCGCGCATGACAAAAGGGGCCCGGCGCCTCTTCAGGTGCCGGGCCCCTCGGGAGTCGCTGGGCGGGCCGCTAGGCCTTGGCGCAGTTCGGGCACAGGCCCTTGTACGTGACCTCGACGCCCGAAACCGTGAAGCCGAAGCGCTCCGAGCTGGGGAGGTCGGCCAGGGGGTTGCCGGTGGGGTGGACGTCCCGGATGGAGCCGCACTGGGCGCAGACCAGGTGGTGGTGCGGCCGGTGTGCGTTCGGGTCGTACCGCTTCGCGCGCTTGTCCGTGGAGACCTCGAGGACCTCGCCCAGTGAGACGAGCTCACCGAGCGTGTTGTAGACGGTCGCGCGCGAGATCTCGGGCAGCTTCGCGACGGCGCGCGCATGCACCTCGTCGGCCGTCAGATGGACGTGGTCGCCATCAAGGACCTCGGCCACTACGCGGCGCTGCGCGGTCATACGCCATCCGCGTCCGCGCAGTCGTTCCAACAGGTCACTCATGGAATCCAGCCTAACAGCACATGGCCCAGGTTCTGAACAGGTGTGACTTTGGAAGTCTGCTTGACCTGGACAATGTCCAATGTAGGATCGGAAACGGCTTTGGCCAAGGGACAGGACTCGCTGAAACTACGCAGGAGGCGCACGTGACCTCGCAGGGACCGCTCACCACGGAGGCCGGCGCTCCGGTCGCCGACAACCAGAACAGCGAGACCGCGGGCGTCGGTGGTCCGGTTCTCGTTCAGGACCAGCTGCTGATCGAGAAGCTCGCGCACTTCAACCGCGAGCGCATTCCGGAGCGGATCGTGCACGCGCGCGGCGCCGGCGCCTACGGCACCTTCACGGTGACCGCGGACGTCACCCCGTACACGCGCGCCCGGTTCCTCTCCGGGATCGGCAAGCAGACCGAGGTCTTCCTCCGCTTCTCCACGGTGGCCGGCAACCTCGGGGCCCCCGACGCCGTGCGCGACCCGCGTGGCTTCGCGCTGAAGTTCTACACCGAGGACGGCAACTACGACCTCGTCGGCAACAACACCCCGGTGTTCTTCATCAAGGACGCCATCAAGTTCCCCGACTTCATCCACACGCAGAAGCGCGACCCGTACACGGGGTCGCAGGAAGCCGACAACGTGTGGGACTTCTGGGGCCTGAGCCCGGAGTCCACCCACCAGGTGACCTGGCTGTTCGGTGACCGCGGCATCCCGGCGTCGTACCGCCACATGAACGGCTACGGCTCGCACACCTTCCAGTGGAACAACGAGGCGGGCGAGGCCTTCTGGGTCAAGTACCACTTCAAGACCGACCAGGGCATCGAGACCCTCACCGCCGCAGAGGCCACGAAGCTCTCGGGCGAGGACCCGGACTCGCACCAGCGCGACCTGCGTGAGTCGATCGAGCGCGGCGAGTTCCCGTCCTGGACGGTGCAGGCGCAGATCATGCCGGTGGCCGACGCCGCGCACTACCGTTTCAACCCGTTCGACCTCACCAAGGTGTGGCCGCACGAGGACTATCCGCCGATCGAGATCGGCAAGCTGGAGCTCAACCGCAACCCGGAGAACATCTTCGCCGAGGTCGAGCAGAGCATCTTCTCCCCGGCGCACTTCGTGCCGGGTATCGGCCCCTCGCCCGACAAGATGCTCCAGGGCCGTCTCTTCGCCTACGGCGACGCCCACCGCTACCGCGTCGGCATCAACGCCGACCACCTGCCGGTGAACCGTCCGCACGCCACCGAGGCGCGCACCAACTCCCGTGACGGCTTCCTGTACGACGGCCGCCACAAGGGGGCGAAGAACTACGAGCCGAACAGCTTCGGCAGCCCGTCGCAGACGGACAGGCCGCTGTGGGTGTCCACCGCGGACTTCACCGCCGGTACGGGCAACCACGAGACTCCCCGGCACGCCGAGGACGACGACTTCGTGCAGGCGGGCAACCTCTACCGTCTGATGTCCGACGACGAGAAGCAGCGGCTGATCGACAACCTCGCCGGATCGATCGCGGGCGTCTCCCGCGACGACATCGCCGAGCGCGCGATCAACAACTTCCGGCAGGCGGACGGTGACTTCGGCAAGCGGCTCGAGGCCGCGGTCCAGGCCCTGCGCGGCTGAGGGCGGTGCGGCGGTGACGCCGGCACCGGAACGCTTGTCGTAGGTGACGGGCCGGATCTCCCTGCGGGGGATCCGGCCCGTCCGCATGCCGGGCGACCTCGGCGTGCCCGGCATGCGCAGGTGTGTGCGGTGTGCTTGCCGTGCTCGCCGCCGTCAGGCGGGTGCGTGCTGCCGCGCCGGGGCCCAGCAGCGGATGATGTCGCGGACCGAGACGACGCCGACGGGCTCGCCGTCGTCCAGCACGATGAGATGGCGGAAGCCGCCGTGCGCCATGGCACGCCCCGCCTCCTCCAGCGTCCAGGACGGCGCGGCGAAGACCACGTCGGTGGTGGTGTGGGCGTGGACGAGTTCGCGGTCGGGGTTCTGGCCGAGTCCCACCGAGTTGAGCACGTCACGCTCGGTGAGGATGCCGATTCCATAGGTGTCGGGGTCCAGGACCACGGCGGCGCCCACGCGGCGCGCGGACATCAGTTGCGCCGCCTGGCGGAGCGTATGGGCGGGACCGATGGTGAGGACCACCGTGCTCATGGCGTCACGGACGAGCATGGATGGAGCCACCTCCTTGACGGATGCTTGCGGCCCCGTTCCCGCTGCGACCGCCCGCCGTTCCGGCCCGTCCTGCATGGGGCGAGGCCCCGACGGTGCGGATTCAACGGTTCAACGGTTCAACGAGAACGGATTCACAAGTTCACAAGTGGGGGGACTTTCAGAGTCGCATTCCCGCCCGCCGTCAACAAGGGGCTGGTAGAAGCCAATTGAGGGGCGCGTAAAAATACGACCCGCGCCGCTCAGGAGTCTCAGGAGCGCCGGTCCGGGCGCCCTGGTGTGCACAGGCTCCTCTGTGCTCCGTGCCGCCGGAGCCTCGTGCAGCACCTGCCGTGTACCGCCGGTGCTGCGTGCAACCGTGCCTCGGTGCCGTGTGGTGGGGGCGGCATCCGCGCCCGTACCTCGTGGGGCGCATGCCGTGTACCGCCCGTGCTCCGTGCGGCTCTGCTCCGGACCGCCGGTGTTCAGTACCGCTGGTTCAGATACGCCAGCAGCTCGTCGTGGAGCAGGCCGTTCGACGCGGCGGCGTTGCCGCTGTGCGGGCCGGGGCGGCCGTCGAGCCCGGTGAACGTACCGCCCGCCTCGGTCACCACGATCGCGGGCGCCGCCATGTCCCACAGCGACAGCTCCGGCTCGGCGCACAGGTCGACCGAGCCCTCGGCGACCATCATGTAGGGCCAGAAGTCGCCGTACCCGCGCGTGCGCCACACCGCGCGCGTGAGGTCCAGGAAGCCGTCGAGCCGGCCCTGCTGCTCCCAGCCGGTCAGCGAGGAGTACGCGAACGACGCGTCGGACAGCCGCCCGACCCGGGAGACCTGGAGCCGCCCGGCCGAGGACAGGCTGCGCCCGCTGAACGCGCCGTGGCCTTTCGCGGCCCACCAGCGGCGGCCCAGTGCGGGCGCCGATACGAGGCCCACGACCGGCTGGTAGCCCCCTTCGCCGGCCTCCATCAGGGAGATCAGGGTGGCCCAGACGGGGACGCCGCGTACGTAATTCTTGGTGCCGTCGATCGGGTCGACGACCCAGCGGCGCGGGCCCGTGCCCTCGATGCCGTACTCCTCGCCGAGGACCGCGTCGCGCGGCCGCGCCCGCTGGAGCTGGCCGCGGATCAGCTCCTCGGCCGCCTTGTCGGCCTCGCTCACCGGCGTCATGTCCGGCTTGGTCTCGACCTTGAGGTCGAGGGCCTTGAAGCGGGCCATCGTCGCGGCGTCGGCGGCGTCCGCAAGGACATGGGCAAGGCGCAGGTCATCGAGATAGTCGGGCATGTAGGCACAGTATCGATCTCCTCCGCGCCCCGGCCACACGGCCCGTACGGCGCCGTCGCCTCCCTGTGGGGTGTGCGCGCCGGCGCCCGTCCGCACGCCTTCCGCTCCCCTTGACAGTCCCCGGGCCCGAGTCAACTCTGGACCGGAGCCGCTCGGCCGGGGAGGCATGGATGCCTGCAGCGCGGGAGTCGTTGTTGGACGCGGCCTGGACGGCGCTGGCCCGCCGCCCGTGGCCCGCGGTGCGCATGGTCGACGTGGCCGCCGTCGCCGGAGTCTCCCGGCAGACCCTGTACAACGAGTTCGGCAGCAAGGACGGGCTGGCCCGGGCGCTCGTGCGGCGCGAGAGCGACGCCTATCTGGCGGGCGTCGACCGCGTGCTCGCGAGCCAGGGCGACCCCGGTGAACGGCTCGCGGCGGCAGCGGAGTGGACGGTGGCGGCGGCCCGCCGGAGTGCGCTCCTGAGGGCGATGCTGACCGGTCAGTGGAGCGAACGGCTGCCCGCGCCGATCCTCTCCGCGGTGCCGTCCTCGTCGGCGGTGCCCGCGCAGCGCCGCGCCGACGGCCCGCTTCCTTCGCCCCTGGAGCTGATCGCGCAGGTCAGGGACCGTGCCGTCGTGGCGCTCTCGGCGCCCGGCGCGACCAAGGCCGAGCTGGCCGGGCTGGCCCGGGCCTGTGAGCTCGCCGTCCGTCTGTCGCTGTCCTGTGTGGCGGCCCCGCCCGACGAGGGCAGGGTCGCGGACCTCGTGAAGTCCGCGCTCGTCCAGCCGCACCGGGCCTGCCGTCCGTGACGGGAGGCGAGGAGTGCCGGTCCGCGCGGGTCCGGCGCGGTCACGAGGTCAGTGCGCCGAGCCCGACAGCTGCAGTCCGATGACACCCATGATCACGAGGCTGATCGAGACGATCTTCAGTACGGAGACCAGGTCCCCGAGGAAGACCATGCCGTAGATGGCGGTGCCGGCCGCGCCGATGCCCGTCCACACCGCGTACGCCGGGCCGACGTCGAGGCGTCGGAGGGCGAGCGTGAGCAGACCGAAGGAACCGAGCGCGAAGCACGCGAAGGCGACCGTGGGCCAGATCCGGGTGAAACCGTGCGAGAGCTTCAGGCAGACCGCGAAGCCGGTCTCGAGCAGTCCGGCCACGATGACCAGCAGCCACGCCATGTACATGCCTCCCGCGTCCCCATGTGCGCGTCTCTGTGTCGTGACCGCTTCGTCTGACTTGGATCAGGCTTGATGCGATTATGCACTTACCTGCGCGAGGGCATCTGAAACACCGCCAGGCAGGCGGCCACGGAACGACCGGCACGGCCAACCGGCCCCACGGGCCTGGTTACGCCGGTCCCACGGACTTGGTCACCCACGGCCCCACGACTCTGGTCACCCCGGCCCCACAGGCCCGGTCACCCGCCCTCGGACCTGCCCGCACCGCCCCGGAAACCCTTCCCGAAGACCGTGCGTCCGCCGCCGGGGCGCCGGATCAGTCGCCCTCGTGGCGCTCCCGCGTCGCGAGCAGCCTGCGCAGCGAGTGCAGCCGTGCGGGATCGGCATGGCCGCCCGCCACCCACTCGTCCAGCGCGCACTCCGGCTCGTCGTGGCTGCATGCGCGCGGGCACCCCTCCGTGCCCGGCTCCAGGTCGGGGAAGGCGTGGATGACCCGGGACGGGTCGACGTGCGCCAGCCCGAACGACCGCACGCCCGGGGTGTCGATCACCCAGCCGTCGGTGCCGTACAGCGGCAGCGCGAGCGCCGACGTCGTGGTGTGCCGCCCGCGGCCCGTGACCCGGTTGACATGCCCCGTCGTGCGCCGCCGCTCCTCCGGTACCAGTGCGTTGACCAGCGTCGTCTTGCCGACGCCGGAGTGCCCGACGAACGCCGTCACGCGACCCTGGAGCAACTCCCGCACCCGGTGCGCCGCGTCGCCGTTCTCCAACTCCTCGCGGGACGTGACGACATAGGGGACGCCCAGTGGCTCGTACGTCTCCAGCAGCTTGTCCGCCGGTGCCAGGTCCGACTTCGTGAGGACGAGCAGCGGTTCGAGACCGCCGTCGTAGGCCGCGACCAGACAGCGGTCGATCAGCCGGGGGCGCGGCTCCGGGTCGGCGAGGGCGGTGACGACGGCAAGCTGGTCGGCGTTGGCGACGACGACGCGCTCGAACGGATCGTCGTCGTCCGCGGTGCGGCGCAGCACCGACGAGCGCTCGGTGATCCGGACGATCCGCGCGAGGGTGTCCTTCGCGCCGGACAGGTCGCCGACGATATGGACCTTGTCGCCCACCACGGCTGCCTTGCGGCCGAGTTCCCGGGCCTTCATCGCCATGACCACGCGGTCGTCGACCAGACAGGTCAGCCGGCCCCGGTCGACGGTGAGCACCATGCCCTCGGCGGCGTCCTCGTGCTTGGGGCGGATGCTCGTGCGCGGCCGGTTGCCCTTGCGGTTGGGGCGGGTCCGGATGTCGTCCTCGTCGGTGTGCTTGCCGTAGCGGCGCATGATCTATCCGCCCGTCAGTTCCCGAGCATCCCGGTCCACAGGTCGGGGAAGTCCGGGAGGGTCTTCGCCGTCGTGGCGACGTTCTCGATCATGACCCCGTCGACGGCGAGGCCGATGACCGCGCCGGCGGTGGCCATGCGGTGGTCGTCGTAGGTGTGGAACACGCCACCGTGCAGCGGGCGGGGACGGATGTGCAGACCGTCGGCGGTCTCGGTGACATCGCCGCCGAGTTCGTTGATCTCCTTGGTGAGCGCGGCCAGCCGGTCCGTCTCGTGCAGGCGCAGGTGCGCCACGCCGCGCAGCGTCGACGGCGAGTCCGCGAGCGCCGCGACGGCGGCGATGCCGGGCGTCAGCTCGCCCACCTCGCTCAGGTCCACGTCGATGCCGTGGACCGAGCCCGAACCGGTGAACACCAGGCCCTGGTCGGTCAGCTCGCAGGAACCACCCATCTCGGTGAAGATCTCCCGCAGCCGGTCGCCGGGCTGCGTGGTGCGCTCCGGCCAGTCCGGGATCACGACGCGGCCACCGGTGACCAGGGCGGCGGCCAGGAACGGCTGGGCGTTCGACAGGTCCGGCTCGATGGTCAGGTCCTGGCCGAGCAGGGCGCCCGGGGTGACCCGCCAGACGTTCGGCTCGCCGCCCGACTCGGGGTTGTCCACCTGGGCGCCCGCGGCGCGCAGCATGTCGACGGTCATCCGGATGTGCGGCATCGACGGCAGCGAGCTGCCGATGTGGCGCACCTCGACGCCCTGGTTGAAGCGCGGGCCGGACAGCAGCAGCGCCGAGACGAACTGCGAGGACGACGACGCGTCGATCTCGACCGGACCGCCCTCCAGCGCGCCGCCGCCGTGCACGGTCAGCGGCAGCGCGCCGCGCCCGTCGTCGTCGATACGGGCGCCGAGGACGCGCAGCGCGTCGATCACGCCGTTCAGGGGCCGTTCGTACGAACGGGGGTCGCCGTCGAACCGCACGGGCCCGTCGGCCAGGGCGGCGACCGGCGGCATGAAGCGCATCACCGTGCCGGCGTTGCCGACGTCGACCGTGGCCGGGCCGTGCAGTCCGGCCGGGATGACACGCCAGGCCTCGCCGGCGTCCGGGGCGGAGCCGGAGGAGCTGGAGGACACCTGCTCCTCGATGCCGACACCGAGGGAGCGCAGCGCGCCCGCCATCAGCAGCGTGTCGCGGGAGCGCAGCGGGCGGCGCAGCCAGCCGGGCTCCGCGGCCAGGGCCGCGAGCACGAGGGCGCGGTTGGTGACCGACTTGGACCCGGGCACGTGGACCGTCGCTTCGACGGCTCCGCTCGCGTGCGGGGCGGTCCAGAGGGGGGTGTGTGCTCGGGTTTCGGTCATGCGCCCCACTGTAGTGGCTGACCAGGGCGCCAGATCTTGATCAAACATGCCGAAACCGGACCGAAACAGCGCTCTGGTAGGGCCGTATCCGGATCACTGACGGAGGCACCGGGATCGACTGGCAGAGGTACCGGGATCGACTGACCGGGGCACCGGGATCGACTGACCGGGGCACCGGGACCGACTGACCGGGGCACCGGGGATCAGAAGAGCGTGCCCTCCTCCGGAGCGGCGAGCTCCTTGAGGAGCTCCGGGCCGTTGTTGCGCACATTGCTGACGGCCGTCGAGACCGGATAGGCGCGCATCAGGCCGGGCGGCGGAGGCGCCAGCAGGGCGCGCAGGTCGTCGGGGTCCGTGCGGGCCGGGTCCAGCCAGGAGTCCCAGCGGTCCTGCGTAAGCATCAGCGGCATCCGGGGGTGGATGTCCGCGAGCGAGCGCGGACCCTCGGCCGGGGCCACCGCGAGCGGCGTCGTCTCGGCCTCCGTCGTGATCACCGAGCAGGTCACCCACCAGGCCTGGGGATGGTCGTCGGGGAGGGTGCGGTCGCGCCAGAACTCGTACAGACCGGCCATGGCGAAGACGGACCCGTCCGCCGGGGTCACGAAGTACGGCTGCTTGCGCGGCCGCTTCTTGCGGCCCTCGACCTCCAGCTCGCGCTCCGCCGCGTCCGTGACCCACTCGTAGTAGCCGTCGGCGGGCAGGATGCAGCGCCGGGCCGAGAAGGCACGCCGGTACGAGGGCTTCTCGTGCACGGTCTCCGCGCGCGCGTTGATCATCCGGGCGCCGCCCTCCGGGGTCTTCGCCCACGACGGCACCAGCCCCCACTTCAGCTTGCGCAGCTGGCGAACCGGAGCCGGGCTTTCCGCGTCTTTCACGGGACGGTCCAGGACTGCGTAGACCTCCTTGGTCGGAGCCACGTTGTAGTCCGGGGCCAGGGTCTCCTCGGGCTCCCACTTCTCGACCTCGAAAATGCCTGAGAGATCCTCGGGCCTACGACTCGATGCATACCGTCCGCACATGAGTGCCACACTGCCACTTCCGCCCGCCCCCCGACCACCGCCCTCAACGACGGCGCTGCGCGCCGGCACCTGTTGATCGCCACCGAGGAGCCGCCCGAACATATGGACACCATGCAGAGCGCCCCGGCGAGCGCCTCCCTCGCCGACATATGGGACCGCGTCTTCGGCAGCCAGCCCCACCCCGACACCTGGGTGGTGGTCGCGACGGCGGTCGTCGCCCTCGCGGCCGTCCTCCCGCAGCCCGTCTGGCGGCTGTCCCGGAACGCGATCACCATTGCCCACGAGGGCGGTCACGGCCTGGTGGCGCTGCTCACCGGACGGCGCCTCGACGGCATCCGCCTGCACTCGGACACCTCGGGCCTCACCGTGAGCCGCGGCAAGCCCACCGGCCTCGGCATGATCCTCACCGCCGCCGCGGGCTACACCGCGCCCCCGCTGCTCGGTCTCGGCGGCGCCGCGCTGCTCGCAGCGCACCACGTCACCGCCCTGCTGTGGGCGGCCACCGCGCTGCTCGTCGCCATGCTGGTGATGATCCGCAACGCCTACGGCGCCCTCACCGTGGTCCTCGCCGGCGGCACGTTCCTGCTCGTCTCCTGGCTCACCGGACCCCAGGTGCAGGCCGCCTTCGCGTACGCGGTGGTGTGGTTCCTGCTGCTCGGCGGCGTGCGCCCGGCCTTCGAGCTGCAGAGCAAGCGGCGGCGCGGCGGTGCGGGCGACTCGGACGCGGACCAGCTCTCGCGGCTCACGCACGTGCCCGCGGCCATGTGGCTGTTCCTCTTCCACACCGTGTCGCTGTGCTCGCTGCTGGGCGGCGGGCGCTGGATGCTTGACCTGTGACACGCACCGAGACCGTGGAAACCGAGACCGTGGACGTGGCGACCGAGGCGGGCACCGCCCGCGTCACCTGGCACCCGGCGCGGCGGCCCCGCCTCGTCCTGGCCGTGAGCCACGGTGCGGGCGGCGGCATCGAGGCGCGCGACCTGGTGGCCCTTGCCGCCGAGCTGCCCGCGCACGGCGTGACCGTCGCCCGGGTCGAGCAGCCGTGGCGGGTGGCCGGCAAGAAGGTGGCCCCGGCGCCGAAGACCCTGGACACCGGCTGGCGGGGCGTGTGGCCCGCACTGGCCGCCCCCGGGCTCCCGGTGATCGCCGGAGGCCGCAGCGCGGGCGCGCGCGTCGCCTGCCGTACCGCGGCCGAGCTCGGCGCGCACGCCGTGCTCGCCCTCAGCTTCCCCCTGCATCCCCCGGGCAGGCCCGAGAAGTCCCGTGCGGACGAACTGCTCGGCGCCGGAGTGCCCACTCTGGTGGTCCAGGGCGGCAACGACCCGTTCGGCAGACCCCAGGAGTTCCCCGACGGCCCGTACGACCTCGTCGAGGTCCCGGGCGCCGACCACGGCTTCGCCGTGCCGAAGCGGGCGGACATCGGGCAGGACGAGGCGGTGCGGATCATCACCGACGGCGTCGCCGCGTGGATCGGCGGACTGCGGAGCTAGCAAGGGATCGCGACAGGGCTCCAGCCCGGGAATGCGGCGCGCCGGGGCACTGTTGACACCGGCAGACGGTGCTGACGCGAGTACCGGTGAACGCTTCGTCCGAAAGGGAGTCCGCCGCATGGGTTCGACCATCTGCCCGAGCCGCCGCAGCGCCGCCGACCTGGACTGGTCGGTGCTGCACGCGCCCAAGGCCGCTCCTATTCGGGCGGCGGTCGGACCGGATCGTCGTCTATCCTCCGATTCGAGTGGGGTCGGTCTCGGCCTCGCCACGTCGTTCGAGGAGGTGGGTCCGGTCACTGGGACCGACGCAGGGGCCGATCACGGCCAGGCGGAGCAGCCCGAGGAGACCGCTGCCGCGCGCAGCGCGCGCTTCGAGCGGGACGCGCTCGAGTTCCTCGACCAGATGTATTCGGCCGCCCTGCGCATGACGCGCAACCCGGCCGATGCCGAGGATCTGGTGCAGGAGACCTACGCGAAGGCGTACGCGTCGTTCCACCAGTTCCGCGAGGGCACCAACCTCAAGGCGTGGCTGTACCGGATTCTGACGAACACGTTCATCAACTCCTACCGCAAGAAGCAGCGCGAGCCCCAGCGCAGCGCCGCGGAGGAGATCGAGGACTGGCAGCTCGCCCGGGCCGAGTCGCACATGTCGACGGGTCTGCGCTCCGCCGAGTCGCAGGCGCTGGACCACCTGCCCGACTCGGACGTGAAGGAAGCGCTGCAGGCGATCCCCGAGGAGTTCCGCATCGCCGTCTACCTGGCGGATGTCGAGGGATTTGCGTACAAGGAGATCGCGGACATCATGGGGACACCCATCGGTACGGTGATGTCCCGGCTCCACCGGGGCCGCCGTCAACTGCGTGGCATGCTCGAGGACTACGCGCGCGAGCGCGGCCTCGTCCCGGCCGGTGCCGGAGAGTCGAACGGAACGAAAGGCTCGGGCTCATGAGCTGCGGAGAGCCGCACGAGACTGACTGCGGTGAGGTACTCGATCATCTCTACGAGTTCCTCGACCATGAGATGCCCGACAGCGACTTCAGCAAGTACGAGCACCACTTCGAGGAGTGCTCGCCCTGCCTGGAGAAGTACGGCCTCGAGCAGGCCGTCAAGAAGCTGGTCAAGCGGTGCTGTGGGCACGACGACGTGCCCGGCGACCTGCGGGCCAAGGTGATGGGGCGCATCGAACTGATCCGCTCCGGACAGACGCCCCCCGACGAGGACGTGACGGCGAGCGCCGAGGGCGCCTGACACCGTACGGACCTGCCGGGCAGCGGGTCCCTTCCCGGTCGAAGAGGCATACAGCGGGTCGTGACACACGTCGCGGCCCGCTTTCACTTTCACTCGAATGTGCTAATCCGGGAACGCGAGGTGCGGCGAATACGTCGATGCCGCCCCCTGCGCCGGGCCCGCCCCTCTATCCTCCGGGTGCTGAACGGGCTTGTCCGGCCCGGGAGTTCTCCCGGCGGCCCTGGCCAGGGGGAGGAGTGCGCCATGCGGATGCTGCCGCCGTGGGCTCGCGCCTACATCCTGTGCGTCACGCTGGGCGGCGCGGCCTGTGTGGCCCCCGCGCTCGGTCCGCGTACGCCATGGGGCGCGGTCGCGCTGCTCGCCGCGCTGTACGCCGGCTGCGAGCAGGTGCCCCGCTGCCGCTTGCTCGGACGACACGCCCCCACCGGCATGGGCACGTTCCTCCCCGTGCTGCTCGCGGGGGCGTTCCTGCTGCCGGCCGGCGCGGCCGCGCTGGTGGCGGTGCCGGGCGCGCTGATCGCCCGGGTGGAGCAGCGGCCCCGACGGGTACGCCGGGTGTGGCACGCCAGCCGGCTCGCGCTGGCCACCGGCGCGGCCGCCGGGGCGTACGGGGCGCTCGGCGGGCCGGCGACCCTGGGCGGGACGGAGGCGGGGGCCTCGGCGGACGTGCTGGGCGCGCTGTCCGGGACCGGACTCGGGGAGCTGCCGGACTTTCCGTACGCGCTGGTGCCCGCGGGAGCCGCCGTGCTGGTGTTCTGCGCGGTGCTCACGGCCCTCGACGGAGGCATCCTCGCGACCGCCGAACGGGTGCCGTTGCGGTCCGCCTGGCGGGGGCTGTTCTCCCGCGCCCTGGCGCCCGTCGTCGTGCACGGCCTCGCGGGGCTGATGATGGCGGTGCTGTGGCGCAGCCCGTACGGCCCGGTCGCCGCACTGCCGGTGCTGCTCCCCATGTACATCTCCTGCTGGGTGTTCGCCCAGTACCACCGGGAGCGGGCCGCCCACCAGGCGACCATCCGGGCGCTCGTGCAGGCCGTCGACATCAAGGACGGGTACACCCGCGGGCACAGCGAGCGGGTGGGGCGGGCGTCGGTGATGATCGCCCAGGAGCTCGGCATGTCCGACGACCGCGTCGAGGCGCTGCGCTTCGCGGGGATCCTGCACGATGTCGGCAAGCTCGGCGTACCGACCCGGCTGCTGCGCAAGGAAGGGCCGCTGACGCCGGACGAACGCCGGGTCATCGAACTGCACCCCGAGTACGGGCACGAGATGGTGCGCGGCATCGGGTTCCTCGGCGAGGCACGGGCGGCGATCCTGCACCACCACGAGCGGCTCGACGGGAGCGGCTACCCGTACGGACTCGTCGGCGGCCAGATCCCCGAGTTCGCCCGGATCGTCGCCGTCGCCGACGCCTTCGACGCGATGACGTCGACCCGCTCGTACCGGCGCGCCCGGCCCGTGGCGACGGCCGTCGCCGAACTCGAACGGTGCGCGGGCGCCCAGTTCGATCCGGACATGGTCCAGGCCCTCGTCCGTGCCCTCGCCCACCAGGGCTGGCACCCCACGGTCACCTCCGACGCCCCGGGCGGAAACGTCACGGCTCCCCGGCGCGCCCCGGCGGAGACCCCGACGTGACGTCCTTCGACGAGCGCCCCGCCCCCGCGCCGCCGCAGGGCCCCGGGGCGCGGGGAGTCCTCCTCGTCGTCCGTGGCTCCGCCGCCCTGCTCGCCCTCGCGGCCCTCGCCCACACCCTCTGGTACGGGATGGCCGAGGGCCCCGTCGCCCTCGCCTTCGGTGCCCTCGTCGCCGTCGGCGAGCTGGCACGGTGGGGGAGCGGCAAGGACCGGGAGCCGGCCCCGCTGGCCGCCGCCGGGGCCCTCGCCTACGCCCTGCTGGGCGAGGAGGCCGGCCGGGCCACCCATCACGGCGTGCTCCAGGTGGTCGCCGTCGTCGTCGCCGGCGCCCTCGTGGGCTGCGTGCCGCATGTGGCCCTGGGCCACGGCCCGAGCTCCGACCACATGGCCCGGCGCGTCCTGACCGTCGGCTTCGCGGCGGCGTGCTTCCAACCGCTCTACAACGCGGGGACCTTGGCCGGGTGGGTCGGGCAGGGCCCCCGCTACGCCCTGTGGATCGTGGCGATCCTCGCCCTCACGGCCCTCTGCGACGCCGTGCTCGCCGCGGCGACGGCACGGGCCCGCACCGGCTGGCCCTTCGGGCCGCTGCTGAGGGACGAGCTGCGCGCCATGATCGGCGTGGGCTCCGCGGTCGGCGCGACGGGGGCCGTGATGGCTCTCGCGGTCGCCGTGGCGGGCCTGTGGGCGCTGCCGGTCTTCAGCCTGCCGCTGCTGCTCACGCAGCTCTCCTTCCGGCGGTACGCGGCCGTGCGGACGACCTACCGCCAGACCATCACCTCACTCGCCCGGGCCACCGAGATCGCCGGCTACACCCCGCCCGGTCACGCCCGCCGGGTCGCCGTGCTCAGCCGCGCCGTCGGCCGCGACCTGGGCCTGTCCGAGGCCGACCTGACCGTGCTCGAGTACGCGGCCCTGATGCACGACATCGGCCAGCTCTCGCTCGTCGACCCGGTGCCCGCGGGCGCCACCTGCTCCCTGCCGGCCGACGAGCAGCGCCGGATCGCCCTGCTGGGCGGGGCGGTGGTACGCCAGACCGGTGTCGAGGCGGACGTCGCCGTCGTCGTGGAGCAGCAGGCCGACCCGTACCGCGACCAGCCTCTCACCGCCCGTATCGTCCGGGCGGCGAACGCATACGACGAGCTGGCCCGGGAACAGGGCCCCGGGGGGCCGCTCACGGCTTTGGAGCGGCTGCGGCTGGCCACCGGCCACGACTACCAGCCCGAGGTCGTGGAGGCGCTGGCCCGGGTGCTGTCACGTGGTGGGCTGATGCCCCCCGCCGCTGGGTAACCCATGGGTAATGAGCGGCCGTCCGACCGTACGTGGTTGGATGCGAACTACAGGGTGTGGGCAGACGGCAGGCGGGAATCGTGAGGATCTTCGGCAAGGGACGGCACCGGCCCTCCGCCTCCTGGCGGCAGGCCACCGACCGCGCGTTCACGCTGATCGGCGACGGCCGGTACGAGGACGCGGGCGCGCTGCTGACGCGTGCGGCGGATCTCGAACCCTGGCTGTCCGAGTCCTGGTTCAACCTCGCGCTGCTGCACAAGTTCCGGCACGACTGGGAGCAGGCCAGGGCCGCTGGTCTGCGCGCCGTGGCGCTGCTCGACCGCGAGACGGGCGCCCCCGACTGGTGGAACGTGGGCATCGCGGCGACGGCCCTCCAGGACTGGCCGCTGGCCCGCCGGGCCTGGCAGGCGTACGGCCTGCGGGTTCCCGGCGGCCGTGCGGGCGTCGGCGCGACGGGCTCGTCCGAGCCGCTCGGCATGGAGCTGGGCAGTGCGGCGGTGCGGCTTTCGCCGGAGGGCGAGGCCGAGGTCGTGTGGGGCCGCAGGCTCGACCCGGCCCGCATCGAGGTGCTGTCCATCCCGCTGCCGTCCTCAGGGCGCCGCTGGGGCGAGGTCGTGCTGCACGACGGCGTCCCGCACGGCGAGCGCACCACGGCCGCCGGGCACGCCTACCCCGTCTTCGACGAGATCGAGCTCTGGGCGCCCTCGCCCGTGCCCACCTGGGTGGTCCTCCTGGAGGCCGCCACCGAGGACGACCGGGATGCCCTGGAGCGGCTCGCCGCCGACGCCGGGTTCGCCGCGGAGGACTGGTCGTCGTCCGTGCGGCTGCTGTGCCGGATGTGTTCGGAGAGCCGGATGCCCAGCGACGAGGGCGAGGGCGAGCACCTGGATCCGCACGACCACAGCGAGCCGGGTCACCCGGGCCCGCTGGGCCACCGCACCGACGGGCAGCTGTGGGTGCCCGAGCGGGAGTGCGGCATAGCCGCGCCCGCGAGCCTGGTACGGGGGTTGCTGGACGGCTGGGTCGCCGACAGTCCGGACTCCCGGGGCTGGCGGGATCTGGAGGAGGTCTGCTGAACCGCGCCGTAGGCTGTATCGGCACCCAGTGAACGATTCGGACGGAAGGCGTACGGCGGCGATGGCGCAGCAGGACACTCAGCAGGGGCCCGAGATCACGGCGGTCCTCCCCGTGGACGACGAGGGCTTCGTCATCGACACCGAGGATTGCGAGGCGCGCGAGGCCGCCTACCGCGAGCGCGGCACGTCCCGCCCGATCACGGTCGTGGGCAACCCGGTGCTGCACCGCGAGTGCAAGGACGTCACCGAGTTCGGTGACGAGCTGTCCCGGCTCGTGGACGACATGTTCGCCAGCCAGCGGACGGCGGAGGGCGTGGGCCTTGCCGCCAACCAGATCGGCGTCGACCTCAAGGTCTTCGTGTACGACTGCATGGACGACGAGGGCGTGCGGCACGTGGGTGTGGTGTGCAACCCCGTGGTCCAGGAGCTGCCCGCCGAGCAGCGCAGTCTGGACGACAGCAACGAGGGCTGCCTGTCCGTGCCGACCGCGTACGCCGCGCTGGCCCGCCCGGACTACGCCGAGGTGACCGGACAGGACGAGAAGGGCAACCCGGTCAAGGTGCGGGGCACGGGCTACTTCGCACGGTGCCTCCAGCACGAGACGGACCATCTCTACGGCCGGCTCTACATCGACCGCCTCTCCAAGCGGGACCGCAAGGACGCGCTCCGCCAGATGGAGGAGGGCACCCCCCGCTACCCCGTCGTGTCGAACGACTGAGCCCGTGGCCACGGTCAACTCCCCATGCTCCTGGGGTCGTTGAGATAACCGTGGACTTACGGAACCTGCCCGGCCGGGCCCTTCCCGGCCGGGCCTCGTCATGTCGGAGGCGATCCCAATCGGTCGGGACTGGTCTCGGATGCGCTCACTTAATCCGAAATCAGTCACGTAAGGGGATCTTCCAGGCGCCCCGGGGTAGTGAGTGAAGCAAATCTGTTCCCTGAACGGTCAGTTGTGGTGCTGAATGGAAAGCGCGGGGATACGCAACGGCGCGCGCCCGGCACGGCGAGGGGGGCGTGCCGCCGACAGGCGGCTGAGAGGGGTTTGTTCGTGCCTGCTTTCTCACACTGCACTACGTCGATGTACACGGTGTCTTCACACGCCGCACCGACACGGACCGCGCGGTCGCACATGGCAACCGTGCCGCCGGCGCTCTCTCTACGGGTGATCGAGGACGCGTTTCCTCGACAGCTGCATCCGTATTGGCCAAAGCTTCAGCAGAAGACCAGGGACTGGCTGCTCGAAAAACGCCTGATGCCGGCCGACAAGGTCGAGCAGTATGCCGACGGTCTGCGCTACACCGACTTGATGGCCGGCTACTACATCGGCGCCCCCGACGAGGTCCTTCAGGCGATAGCCGACTTCAGCGCGTGGTTCTTCGTCTGGGACGACCGCCACGACCGCGATGCGGTGCACAGCCGGGCGGACTCCTGGCGGCGGCTGCACGCGCGGCTGCACACGGCACTGGAGTCCCCCCAGGAGCATCTGCACCACGGGGACCCGCTGGTCGCCGGATTCGCGGACAGCGTGGACCGGCTCTACTCGTACCTGGGCGAGCGGTGGAACGCCCGGTTCGCCGGGCACTTCCACGCGGTCATCGACGCATACGACCAGGAATTCCGTAACCGCGCGGCGGGAACGGTGCCGACGGTCGCCTCGTATCTGGAACTGCGGCGGCTCACCTTCGCGCACTGGATTTGGCTCGACCTGCTCGAACCCGCTGCCGGGTACGAACTCCCGAAAGTGGTCCTGGAAAATCCGTCCTATCGCAGGGCGGCGCTTGCGTGCCAGGATTTCGCGGCCTGGTACAACGATTTGTGTTCGCTGCCCAAGGAACTCGCGGGGGATGAGGTTCACAACCTCGGAATCAGCCTCATCCACCATGAGGGATTAACTCTCGAAGAAGCGGTGCGGGAAGTGCACCGCAGGGTCGAGGGATGTATTTCCGAATTCCTGGTCGCAGAACGGGACGTGTACCGGTTCGCCGGGGCACTCGCGGGCGGCGGCGACGGACTCGAAGACCTTTCGGCGGCCGTGAAGTCCTGCGTTTCGAATATGCGGAACTGGTTCAGTTCCGTGTACTGGTTCCACCACGAGTCCGGGCGGTACCGGGTGGACAGCTGGGACGACCGGTCCATGCCCCCCTACATCAGCGACCCGGTCGGTGAGCCGGCCGGAGACCGGGCAGGTGAGGAATGAGCGTCGAATCCACGCTTCCGGCGACCACGGGGCCCGGCCCCGAGCAACTGCGCACCCCGCCCCTGCTGCCCGGCGGCGCCCCGCTGCTCGGGCACGCCTGGAGCCTGCTGCGCGACCCGCTCGGCTTCCTGGCGGGACTGCGCGACCACGGCGACCTCGTACGGATCGCACTGGGCCCCAGGACGGCGTACGCGGTGACGGACCCCGAACTCGTGGGGGCGCTGCTGAAGAGCCCCGGGTACGCCGTCGGCGGCCCCCTGTGGGAGACCCTGGGCGTGCTGCTCGGAAAGGGCGTCGCGACGAGCAACGGCCCCCTGCACCGCCGTCAGCGGCGCACCGTCCAGCCCGCGTTCCGGCCGGAGCGGATCGCCGACTACGCGGCCGTGATGGAGGAGGAGGCGCGCGCCATGGCGGCGCGCTGGACGCCGGGCGGCACCGTCGACATCGGTGCCGAGTCGTTCCGCACGGCCGTGCGGATCGTGGCGCGGTCGCTACTGGAGGTGGACTCCATCGACGAGCGCGCCGACCGGCTGAGCACCTCGCTGCACACGGTGTTCAGCGGCCTGTACCGGCGCATGGTGCTGTCGGTGAGCCCCTTCTACCGGCTCCCGCTGCCGGCGAACCGCCGGTTCGACCGGGCGCTGGCCGATCTGCACCGCCTCGTCGACGAGATCGTCGACGAGCGCAGGGCGTCCGGCAAGGACCCCGCGGATCTGCTCGCGGCATTGCTGGGGGCAAAGGACGAAAATGGTGAAGCGCTCAACGAGCAGGAGGTGCACGACCAAGTCGTCTCACTGCTCGTGGCCGGCGCCGAAAACGTCGCCTCGACACTGACGTGGACGTTCCAGTTGCTCGCCGGGCATCCGGAACAGGAAAACCGGATCTGCGACGAGGTCAAGACCGTGGCAGCGGACCGGCCGATTGTCTTCGGAGATGTCCGGAAACTGACGCACACGAACAATGTCATCACCGAGTCGATGCGCATACGCCCCGCCGTATGGATATTGACCCGGCAGGCCGTCGACGATACCGAGCTGGGCGGCTATCGCATTCCGGCCGGTGCGGACATCGTCTACAGTCCGTACGCGATGCAGCGTGATCCGCGTGCATTCGACCGGCATCTGGAGTTCGATCCGGACCGCTGGCTGCCGGAACGCGCGGCGGGCGTACCGCCGTTCGCGATGATGCCGTTCAGCGTCGGCAATCGTAAGTGCCCGGGCGACCACTTCAGCATGGCCGAACTCGCCATCGTGCTGGCGACGGTGGTGCCGAAGTGGCGGCTCCGCGCCGTCCCGGGGACGGACCCGGAGCCCCGCATCGGCATCACGCTCCAGCCGAAGCGCCCGGTGCTGCGGACCGAGCCGAGGTAGGGCCGTGTGTCCCGCCCCGAACCCCCGACGGGGCGGGACACACAGGTATCAGAACTCGTCGTCGAACGACACCGAGCCCTCGACGGCGACCTGGTACGCCGACGGGCGGCGCTCGAAGAAGTTGGTCAGCTCCTGCACACCCTGCAGCTCCATGAAGGAGAACGGGTTCTCCGAGCCGTACACCGGGGCGAACCCGAGGCGCTGGAGCCGCTGGTCGGCCACGCACTCCAGGTACTGCCGCATCGACTCCGTGTTCATCCCCGGCAGACCGTCGCCGCACAGGTCACGCGCGAACTGCAGCTCCGCCTCGACGGCCTCCCTCAGCATGTCCGTGACCTGCTGCTGGAGCTGGTCGTCGAAGAGCTCCGGCTCCTCCTTGCGGACGGTGTCCACCACCTCGAACGCGAAGCTCATGTGCATGGTCTCGTCACGGAACACCCAGTTGGTGCCGGTGGCCAGGCCGTGCAGCAGACCGCGCGAGCGGAACCAGTAGACGTAGGCGAAGGCCCCGTAGAAGAACAGGCCCTCGATGCACGCCGCGAAGCAGATCAGGTTCAGCAGGAAGCGCCGGCGGTCGGCCTGCGACTCGAGGCGGTCGATCTTCTCCACCGAGTCCATCCACTTGAAGCAGAACTCTGCCTTCTCGCGGATGGAGGGGATGTTCTCGACGGCCGCGAAGGCCGCCGCCCGGTCCTCCGGGTCGGGGAGGTAGGTGTCGAGCAGCGTCAGATAGAACTGGACGTGCACGGCCTCCTCGAACAGCTGGCGGCTCAGGTACAGCCGCGCCTCGGGGGAGTTGATGTGCTTGTACAGCGTCAGCACCAGGTTGTTCGCGACGATCGAGTCGCCCGTCGCGAAGAACGCGACCAGACGGCCGATGAGGTGCTGCTCCGCGGGCGTCAGCTTCGCGAGGTCCGCGACGTCCGAGTGGAGGTCGACCTCCTCGACGGTCCACGTGTTCTTGATGGCGTCCCGGTAGCGCTCGTAGAAGTCCGGGTAGCGCATGGGACGCAGGGTGAGCTCGAAGCCCGGGTCGAGCAGATTGGTGTTACGCATCGTTGCTGTCGGCGCGAGGCGCCGTCCTCCTGGGGTGGCGGTCGGGACTGGGATGGCCCTGCTCATGGGGTCCCCCCTGCTCGAGCGAAGTCGAGAGCTGGGGGGAGGAGCCGAGCGCTCGGGCAGGGGCGGGAGCTACTGGCAGGCCTCGCAGGACTCCGGGTTCTCGAGGGAGCAGGCGACCGCGTCCGCGTCGGGCGCCGCCTGGGCCGGGATGGGCGCCTGCGCCTGAGCCGCACGCGCGATCCGGGTCGCCGGGCGCGAGCGCAGGTAGTACGTCGTCTTCAGGCCCTGCTTCCAGGCGTATGCGTACATCGAGGAGAGCTTGCCGATCGTCGGCGTCTCCAGGAACAGGTTCAGGGACTGGGACTGGTCCAGGAACGGGGTGCGGGCCGCCGCCATGTCGATGAGCCCGCGCTGCGGGATCTCCCACGCCGTGCGGTACAGCTCGCGCACATCGGCCGGCACCCAGGTGAAGCCCTGCACCGAGCCGTTGGAGTCGCGCAGCGCCTCCCGGGTCTGCGCGTCCCACACGCCGAGCCGCTTCAGCTCCTGCACCAGGTACGAGTTGACCTGGAGGAACTCACCGGACAGCGTCTCGCGCTTGAACAGGTTCGACACCTGCGGCTCGATGCACTCGTAGACGCCCGCGATCGACGCGATGGTCGCGGTCGGCGCGATCGCCAGAAGCAGCGAGTTGCGCATGCCGGTCACGGCGATCCGCTTCCGCAGCGCCGCCCACCGCTCGGGCCAGGCGAGCTCCACGTCGTAGTGGTCCGGGTGCAGGACGCCCTGGGCCGTCCGGGTCTTCTCCCAGGCGGGCAGCGGGGCGTTGCGTTCGGCGAGGTCCGCGGACGCCTCGTACGCGGCGAGCATGATGCGCTCGGCGATCCGCGTGGACAGGGCCCGGGCCTCGGCGGAGTCGAAGGGCAGCCGCAGCTTGAAGAACACGTCCTGCAGGCCCATCGCACCGAGGCCCACCGGCCGCCACTTGGCGTTGGAGCGCCCCGCCTGCTCGGTCGGGTAGAAGTTGATGTCGACGACCCGGTCGAGGAAGGTCACCGCGGTACGGACGGTCTCGTCCAGCCGCTCCCAGTCGATGTCGCCGTCGCGCACGAACGCGCCGAGGTTCACCGAACCCAGGTTGCACACGGCCGTCTCGCCGTCGTCCGTGACCTCCAGGATCTCGGTGCACAGGTTCGAGGAGTGGACGGTGTGGCCGGGCAGGGCGGTCTGGTTGGCCGTGCGGTTGGCGGCGTCCTTGAACGTCATCCAGCCGTTGCCGGTCTGCGCGAGGGTGCGCATCATGCGGCCGTACAGGTCCCGGGCGGGGATCGTCTTCTTCGCCAGGCCCGCCGCTTCGGCCTTGCGGTACGCGGCGTCGAACTCGTCGCCCCACAGGTCGACCAGCTCGGGCACGTCGGCCGGCGAGAACAGCGACCAGTCCTGGTCGGCCGCCACCCGGCGCATGAACTCGTCGGGGATCCAGTGCGCGAGGTTGAGGTTGTGCGTACGACGGGCGTCCTCGCCCGTGTTGTCGCGCAGCTCCAGGAACTCCTCGATGTCGGAGTGCCAGGTCTCCAGGTAGACCGCGGCGGCGCCCTTGCGGCGTCCGCCCTGGTTCACGGCGGCGACCGAGGCGTCGAGGGTCTTCAGGAACGGCACGATGCCGTTGGAGTGTCCGTTCGTGCCGCGGATGAGGGAGCCGCGGGAACGGATGCGCGAGTACGACAGGCCGATGCCGCCGGCGTGCTTCGACAGCCGCGCCACCTGGTGGTAGCGGTCGTAGATGGAGTCCAGCTCGTCCAGCGGCGAGTCCAGCAGATAGCAGGACGACATCTGCGGGTGGCGCGTACCGGAGTTGAAGAGCGTGGGCGAGGAGGGGAGGTAGTCCAGACGGCTCATCAGGCCGTACAGGGCGGCGACCTCGTCCACCGAACGGGTGCTGTCGTCCTCGGCGAGCCCGGCCGCCACGCGCAGCATGAAGTGCTGCGGCGTCTCGACGACGCGCCGTGTGATGGGGTGCCGCAGCAGGTAACGGCTGTGCAGGGTGCGCAGGCCGAAGTAGCCGAAGCGGTCGTCCCCCGCGGTGTCCACGAGCGCGTCCAGGCGCGCCGCGTGCATCGTGACGAAGTCGGCGGTGCGGTCCGCGATCAGGCCCTCGCGGTGGCCGACGGCGACCGAGTCGGAGAACGAACGCACGCCCTGCGAGGCCGCCTCGGCGGCGATGCTGATGGTCAGCAGCCGGGCCGCGAGCCGCGAGTAAGCCGGGTCCTCGGAGATGAGCCCCGCGGCCGCCTCGGTCGCCAGCTCGCGCAGCTCCGTCTCGTCGGCGGCGGCGGAACGGCCGCGCAGCGCGGCGGCGGCCACCCGGCCGGGGTCGGCGTCGGGGAGGTCGGCGGTGAGGTCGGTCAGGGTCCGCAGCAGCGCGGTCCCGGGTCCGTCGGCCTGGGGCTGGACGGCTTCCGCCTGGGCATGACTCGCTGAAGCCGGATCGGCAGGCGCGATGGTCACGTGAGCTCTCCCTCGCTGGGCTCATGGGCCTCGGGAGGGCAGCGGGGCACACCGGCGCACACGCGGGAGCGGTACGGGCACGCGTCCACCGGCCCACTCCACGGAGCCCGGACGTCAACGGCACCCGGAACGGACGGACCGGGTGCGCCGTCGGCAGGTCCTCGGACTGCACGGACACGCGCGTGCGCGCCCGCTCACCGTTGCGGGACAGTTCCGGATTGGCACCGGATTCCCCTGCAGCGACAGCGAGCAAGAGCATACATCTTGTGCCGGGTTGCCAGAGCACCCCTACATGTTGTGTCGTGAGGGTGGCTCTGGGTATGGGGGTGCCCCCTGCTCGAGCGCAGCCGGGAGCTTGGGGGAGGAGCCGAAAGCTCCCGGGAGTGTTCGCGCCGCTACAGCGCCAACTCGTAGACGAGCAGGTCGATGTCGTCGATGTGCGGGATCGGGTTCCAGTCGCGCTCCGGGGCGCGGGTGAAGCCGAGGCGTTCGTAGAGCCGGTGGGCCGCGTGCATGGCGCGCTGCGTGGAGAGCACCACGCGGGTGCGGCCGGCCGCCCGGGCCCGGTCCACGCACGCGCGCACCAGCGCCTCTCCGGCGCCCGCACCGCGGGCCTCCCGCGCCACCGCGAGCATCCGGATCTCGCTCTCGCCCTCGCGCGCCAGATCGGCCATCGGACTTGCCGGCGACGGGACGAAGGTCACCCCGCCCAGGACCCGGCCGAGGCCGTCCACGGCGGCCAGCACCTCGGCGTGCTCGGCCCGCCCCGCGACATCGCGCAGGTTCACCAGGTACCCGTCGCTCTCCCCGAAGGAGAGCAGCCCGTCGCCGAGGTAGGCCTGCGCGGTGATCTCGCCGAGTGCGGCGAACTCCTCTGCTTCCGCTTGTCTGATGACGATGTCCATGCGGGCAGTGTGCACGACGGACAGGGCAGCGGGCCGCCGGAAGTCCGGCGGCCCGCTGCCCTGGACGGGGTGGAGGTCAGTGGCCCGCGGCGGCCGGCATCTCCTGCTGTACGCCCGCGTCGCCCGCGTCCGCCGTGTAGTCGTCGGGGGACGTCTCGTCGACGCCCTCAGGGGCCTTCACGGCCTTCAGGACGAGGGTGAGGACGACGGCCACCGCGACGTTCAGCACGAAGGCCGTGAGACCGATGTAGCCGATCTCGCCGATGCCCGGGATCTCCTTCGCGCTGCCGCCGAAGTGCTTCTGCGTCGGCGAGGCGACGCCGTACGCGGCGAACGTCCCGTACACCATGCCGACCGCCCAGCCGGCGAGCAGCGCCCAGCGGTGGAACCACCGCGTGAACAGGCCGCCGACCAGCGCCGGGAAGGTCTGCAGGATCCAGATGCCGCCCAGCAGCTGGAAGTTGATGGCCACGGTCTTGTCCATGGTCAGGACGAAGACCAGCGCACCCACCTTCACCAGCAGCGACACGAGCTTGGAGACCTTGGTCTCCTGTTCCGCCGTCGCGTCCGGCTTGATGAAGTCCTTGTAGATGTTGCGCGTGAACAGGTTCGCCGCTGCGATGGACATGATGGCCGCGGGGACCAGTGCGCCGATGCCGATCGCGGCGAAGGCGACGCCCGCGAACCAGTCGGGGAACATGTCCTCGAACAGCTGCGGGATGGCGAGCTGGCCGTTGGTGACCTTGACGCCCGCCGCGATCGCCATGAAGCCGAGCAGCGCGAGCAGGCCCAGCATGAGCGAGTACAGCGGCAGGATCGTGGTGTTGCGGCGGATCACCTCACGGCTGCGCGAGGACAGCGTCGCCGTGATCGAGTGCGGGTACATGAACAGCGCCAGCGCCGAACCCAGGGCGAGCGTCGCGTACGTCCACTGCCCGGCCTCGGGCGGCGCGAGCGCCCCGCGCGGCTTGCCGGTCGCGGGGTTGGTCTGGGCGAAGGCGTGACCGGCCTTGGCGAAGATGTCGTCGAAGCCGCCCAGCTTGATCGGGATGTAGATGATCGCGACGGCGATGACGATGTAGATCAGGGTGTCCTTGACGAACGCGATGAGCGCGGGAGCGCGGAGTCCGGACGAGTAGGTGTACGCGGCCAGCACGCCGAAGGCGATGAGCAGCGGCAGGTCCTTGACGAGCCAGAAGGTGCTGTCGCCGCCGCCGACGCCCATCACGTCCAGCACGGCCTGGATGCCGACGAGCTGGAGCGCGATGTAGGGCATCGTGGCGAGGATGCCGGTGACCGCGACGGCGAGGGACAGTCCCTTGGAGCCGAAGCGCCCGCGGACGAAGTCCGAGGTCGTCACATAACCGTGCCGGTGCGAGACCGACCACAGGCGCGGCAGGAACGTGAAGATGAGCGGGTAGACGAGGATCGTGTACGGCACGGCGAAGAAGCCGGCCGCGCCCGCCGCGTAGACGGCCGCAGGGACGGCGACGAAGGTGTACGCCGTGTACAGGTCGCCGCCGAGCAGGAACCAGGTGATCCAGGTCCCGAACGACCGCCCGCCCAGGCCCCATTCGTCCAGGCTCGCGGCGCTGTCGGCCCTGCGCCAGCGCGCGGCGAGGAATCCCATGACCGTGACGGCCAGGAAGAAGAACACGAAGACGCCGAGTGCGACGCCGTTCACACCGTCCTTCACTTCTCGGCACCTCCCTTGCGGGCGCGCTGGTCACGCCGCCACAGCTGGTACGCGAGCACGGTCAGTCCGGTGGAGATGATCACCCACAGCATCTGGTACCAGTAGAAGAACGGGATCCCGATGAGGGCGGGGTCCGTCTTCGCGTAGGAGCCGACCCAGAGCATCGCCACGAACGGGGCGGCGAGGCAGAGTGCGATGATCACGCGCACCGGCGTGACCAGGGGTCTTCCGACTTCAGGCGTATCCGACATACAGCGGCTCCGTCCCCTTGCATCGCTTATTTTTCTTTAACGCGCGAGAAATGTAGGGGACGGGTTCCGCGGTAGGGAACCCCTGTCCGGATACCGGATGTGGTGTACGAAGCCCCGGGCCCCGCGAGCCTCTTGGCCGCTTCGGCCCGCTCCGCCCGGCCGGAGCGCCTCCCTTCTACTCGGCCGGACGCTTCAGCCGCGCGACGAACTTGTACCGGTCGCCGCGGTACACCGACCGCACCCACTCCACCGGCCGGCCCTCGCCGTCCAGGGAGTGGCGCGACAGCATCAGCATCGGCAGGCCCACGTCGGTGCCGAGCAGACCGGCCTCGCGCGGGGTGGCCAGCGATGTCTCGATGGTCTCCTCGGCCTCGGCGAGACGGACCCCGTACACCTCGGCCAGGGCCGTGTACAGCGAGGTGTACTTGACCAGGGAGCGGCGCAGCGCGGGAAAGCGCTTCGCGGACAGATGCGTCGTCTCGATCGCCATCGGCTCCCCGCTGGCGAGCCGCAGCCGCTCGATGCGCAGCACGCGTCCGCCCGTGGCGATGTCGAGCAGTTCGGCGAGCGTGTCGTCGGCGGTGATGTAGCCGATGTCGAGCAGCTGCGAGGTGGGTTCCAGACCCTGGGCGCGCATGTCCTCGGTGTACGAGGTGAGTTGCAGCGCCTGCGACACCTTGGGCTTGGCGACGAAGGTGCCCTTGCCCTGGATGCGCTCCAGGCGGCCCTCCACGACCAGCTCCTGGAGGGCCTGGCGGACCGTGGTGCGCGAGGTGTCGAACTCGGCGGCGAGGGTGCGCTCGGGCGGCACGGGAGTGCCGGGCGGCAGGGTCTCGGTCATGTCGAGCAAGTGCCGCTTGAGGCGGTAGTACTTGGGCACGCGCGCGGTGCGGCCGGCTCCCGCCGTCTCCGCCGTAGCGGTCGTGCCCCCCTCGGTCGCCCCACTGCCCGCCTCGGTGCCCATCGTCCGCCTTCCCGGCTCCTGCGCTGCTGCCGTCACCGGCACCTCCGTCTGTTGCGGCTCACATCGTGGCACGGCACCGCCCCGGGGGGCCGTGCTCCCTCAGGTGTCGGTCCGATAACGGACGTGACAGCCCTTCTTATACACCCTTGACACCCCTAAAGGTCTAGGCCAAGCTCCAGCTACTGGTCTACACCATTAGAGACCAGATCCCAGTCCCACGGGCAGTACTCCGGCTTCCGAGCGCAGTACTCCGCCGCTTCATGGCTGTGGGTGGGGGGTTGCTGGCATCCCTGAGGAGGGTGACGTGAAGCGCAAGCTCGTCGCGGCCGTCGGTGTCGCGGGCATGTTGGTCTCGATCGCTGCGTGCGGGGGCGGCGACGACGGCGACAAGGGCGGGAAGGCCGGCGCCGACGGCTTCAAGGGGCAGACCCTGACCGTGTGGGCCATGGACGGCTCCACGCCTCCCCAGTGGACCAAGGACCTGACGGCCGCCTTCGAGAAGAAGACCGGCGCGAAGCTCACGTTCGAGACCCAGAAGTGGGACGGCATCCAGCAGAAGATCACCACGGCCCTGTCCGAGTCGGCCCCTCCGGACGTCATCGAGGTCGGCAACACCCAGACCCCGGCCTACGCCGCCACCGGCGGCCTCGCCGACCTGGGCGACCTGAAGAGCGAGATCGGCGCCGACTGGACGCCCTCGCTCAACCGGTCCTCCGTCTACCAGGGCAAGCAGTACGCCGCCCCCTGGTACTTCGCCAACCGGGTCGTCGTCTACAACAAGAAGATCTGGGCCGAGGCCGGCATCAAGGACGTCCCGAAGACACGCGACGAGTTCCTCGGGGACCTGGCGGCCATCGGCAGGAAGACCAAGGCCGAGCCGATCTACCTGCCCGGCCAGAACTGGTACTTCTTCGACGGCCTGACCATCGGTCAGGGCGCCGACCTGGTCAGGAAGGAGGGCGACACGTACGTCTCCAACCTCGGCGACCCGAAGGTCGCCCGGGCCATGGAGATCTACAAGAAGTTCCAGTCGTACTCCAAGGCCCCCAAGGACAAGGACGAGGCGACCCCGCAGCAGGCCGAGGTGTTCGCCAAGGGGAACGTCGGCGCGTTCATCGGCATGGGCTGGGAGGCCGGCACGGCCATCGCCGCCAACAAGAAGATCGAGAAGGAGATCGGCTACTTCACCATCCCCGGTGAGAGCGCCGGCAAGCCCGAGGGTGTCTTCCTCGGCGGCTCCAACTTCGCCGTCGCCGCGGGCAGCAAGAAGCAGGAGCTGGCCAAGGAGTTCCTGAAGCTCGCCCTCTCGGACCGGTTCGAGGGCCGGCTGGCCAAGGAGAACGGCGTCATCCCGAACAAGCAGTCCCTCCAGTCCAACCTGAAGGGCAACGGCGCCGCCGAGGCCGCCGCTCCCGCCGCCGCGGGCGGTGGCACCACCCCGCTGATCCCCGAGTGGGCCGCGGTCGAGAACACGCCGAACCCGATCAAGAACTACATGACCGCCGTCCTCAACGGCAAGACGCCCGCCGCTGCCGCCAAGCAGGTCGAGGGCGAGATCGACAAGCGCCTCTCCCAGAAGAACTGACGGTCCCCAGCCGGGGGGGACGGCCTCCGCCGTCCCCCCCGCCCCACAGGAGATGGCGAGCATGTCAGTGCAGACCGAACGCAGGCTTCCCGCCCGGAGACCGGGTGGTGCACCGCCCGTGAAGACGAGTGACGACGTCGCGTCGCCGCGGAGGAGAGGCGGCGCCCCGGCCCCGTACCTCCTGCTGCTGCCCGCGCTGCTCGCCACCGCCGTGCTGCTGGGCTGGCCGCTGGTCAAGAACGGGATGCTGTCGTTCCAGAACCTCAACCCGCGGCAGCTGATCCTCCACCTCACCGAGTGGAACGGCGTCGACAACTACCGGGAGGTCCTCACCGGGAGCGACTTCTGGAAGGTCGTCGGCCGGACGATCGCCTTCACCACGGCCAACGTCGTCCTCATCATGGCCCTCGGCACCCTGACGGGACTCCTGCTGGCCCGGCTGGGCCGGCGCATGCGGCTGCTGCTGATGCTCGGTCTCGTGCTGGCCTGGGCGACGCCCGTCATCGCGGCCACCACCGTCTACCAGTGGCTGTTCGCGCAGCGCTTCGGCGTCGTCAACTGGGTCCTCGACAAGCTCGGCGGGCACTCCATGGCCGACTACAACTGGCTCGGCACCCAGCTGTCCACCTTCTCGGTGGTCACCCTGCTGATCGTCTGGCAGTCGGTCCCGTTCGTGGCGATCAACCTGTACGCGGCGACGACGACGATCCCCCGCGAGCTGTACGAGGCCGCGTCCCTCGACGGCGCCGGCACCTGGAAGAGCTTCACCTCGGTGACCTTCCCCTTCCTGCGGCCGTTCCTGTGGGCCACGACCTTCCTGGAGGTCATCTGGGTGTTCAAGGCGTTCCCGCAGATCTTCGCGATGAACGCCGGCGGCCCGGACCGGCTCACCGAGACGCTGCCCATCTACGCCTTCGTGGAGGGCATCGGCAACCAGCACTTCGGCATGGGGGCGGCGATCTCGTTCCTGACGATCCTGATCCTGCTGGCCCTCACCGCGTACTACCTGCGCACCGTGCTCAAGCAGGAGGAGGACGAGCTGTGAACCGCTCCCTGTTCGCCAGGTTCTGGCCCAACGCCACGGCGGCGGTGCTCTTCGTGGGGTTCGTCTTCCCCGTCTACTGGATGTTCGCGACGGCCCTCAAGCCGACCGGCGACATCATCGCCGAGAACCCCGTGTGGATCCCGACCGACGTGACGCTCGGTCACTTCGAGAAGGCCGTCCGGGCCGACCACTTCTGGACGCTGGTCGGCAACTCCGTCACCGTCACCGTCCTGTCCGTGGTGTTCGCGCTCGTGATCGCGCTCCTCGCGTCCTTCGCGCTCGCACGGATGCGGTTCAGGGGGCGCCGCGGTTTCGTCGTCACCTTCATGATCGCCCAGATGGCCCCCTGGGAGGTCATGGTCATCGCGATCTACATGCTGGTCCGCGACGCGGACATGCTGAACAGCCTGGTGCCGCTCACCCTCTTCTACATGATCATGGTGCTGCCGTTCACCGTCCTCACGCTGCGCGGCTACGTCGCCGCGGTGCCCAAGGAGCTGGAGGAGTCCGCCATGGTCGACGGCTGCACCCGCATCCAGGCCTTCATCAAGGTGATCTTCCCGCTGCTCGCGCCGGGCCTCATGGCCACCTCGCTCTTCGGGTTCATCACCGCCTGGAACGAGTTCCCGCTGGTCCTCGTCCTCAACAAGGACATCGGCGCGCAGACGCTGCCGCTGTGGCTGACCAGCTTCCAGACCACCTTCGGCGACGACTGGGGTGCCACCATGGCAGCGGCCTCCCTCTTCGCCGTACCGATCCTGATCCTCTTCGTCTTCCTGCAGCGCAAGGCCGTCGGCGGCCTCACCGCAGGCGCCGTGAAGGGATAACGCCATCCGATGACGACACTCGCCCGCGGTACCGAGACGATCACCCGCGACGCGCTCACCGTCCTCCAGCCCGGCTTCACCGGCACGAGCGCCCCCGACTGGCTGCTGCGCCGCATCGGCGAGGGCCTGGCCTCGGTCGGCCTGTTCGGCCGCAACATCGCATCGCCGCGGCAGCTCGCCCTGCTCACGGCCCAGTTGCGGGCCGAGCGCGACGACGTGCTCGTGGCCATCGACGAGGAGGGCGGCGACGTCACCCGTCTGGAGGTACGCACCGGCTCCTCGTTCCCCGGCAACCACGCACTGGGCGCGGTGGACGACGTGGAGCTCACCCGCGAGGTGGCACGGGAGCTGGGCCGCCGCCTCGCCGCCTGCGGCGTCAACCTCAACTGGGCGCCGTCCGCGGACATCAACTCCAACCCGGACAACCCCGTCATCGGCGTACGGTCCTTCGGCGCCGACACCGGCCTGGTGGCCCGGCACACGGCGGCGTACGTCTCCGGGCTGCAGTCCGCGGGAGTCGCCGCCTGCACCAAGCACTTCCCCGGCCACGGCGACACGGCGGTCGACTCGCACCATGCGCTCCCGCGCATCGACGCCGGCCTGGACACCCTGCTCGCCCGTGAACTCGCCCCGTTCCGAGCCGCCGTGGCCGCCGGTACGCGCGCGGTGATGAGCGCCCACATCCTCGTACCCGCCCTGGACCCGGAGCGCCCCGCGACCCTCTCCCGCCGCATCCTGACCGGGCTGCTGCGCGAGGAGCTGGGCTTCGACGGGCTCATCGTCACCGACGGCATGGAGATGCAGGCGATCGCCGGAACCTACGGCATCGAACGCGGCAGCGTCCTCGCCATCGCGGCCGGTGCCGACGCGATCTGCGTGGGCGGCGGGCTCGCCGACGACGACACGGTGCTGCGACTGCGGGACGCCCTCGTCGCCGCGGTCCGGTCGGGCGACCTGTCCGAGGAACGGCTCGCCGAGGCGGCCGAGCGGGTCCGCAGGCTCGCGGCGCGGACGGCGGCGGAGGTGAAGGCGGCGGCCCCGGGCGCGGGGGTGCCGGGCGGGCCCACGGGGGGCGCGCCCGGCACCGGCATCGGGCTGCTCGCCGCCCGGCGCGCGCTCACCGTCACCCGAGCGGCGCAAGCCGCGCCTGTCACCGAGGCCCCGTACGTCGCCGCCTTCACACCGGTCGCCAACATCGCCGTGGGTGACGAGACTCCCTGGGGCGTGGCGGCCGAGCTCCAGCGGCTGCTCCCCGGCACCGGGACGGGCCGCTTCGCCGGCCCCACGGCGGGCGCGGACGCGCTGGCCGCGGCGGGGGAGCGGCGCATCGTGGCCGTCGTACGGGACGTCCACCGGCACCCGTGGATGGCCGCGGCCCTCGACACGCTGTTGGCCGCCCGCCCCGACACGGTGGTCGTCGAGATGGGCGTCCCCCAGGCCCCGCCCCGGGGCGCGCTGCACATCGCCACGCACGGCGCCGCGCGGGTGTGCGGGGTGGCCGCCGCGGAGGCGATCACGGCCCTCTAGAGCCGTCCTTCCACGGCCGACGGTCCCGATACGGGACAGTGCCCGGACCGCCCCCCGCAGGGGTGGTCCGGGCACGGTCGTCCGCCGGGGTCAGATCCCCTGCCAGGCGGGCTTCTCGGCGTAGGTGTGCCGGAAGTAGTCCGCCAGCTTCAGCTTGGAGGCTGCGGCCTCGTCCACGACGACCGTCGCATGCGGGTGCAGCTGGAGGGCCGACGCGGGACACACCGCCGCGACCGGCCCTTCCACGGTCGCCGCCACGGCGTCGGCCTTGCCCTCGCCCGTGGCGAGCAGCACGAGGTGCCGCGCCTCGAGTATCGTCCCGATGCCCTGGGTGATCACATGGTGCGGCACCTGGTCGATGTCGTCGTCGAAGAACCGCGCATTGTCGATACGGGTCTGCTCCGTCAGCGTCTTGATCCGGGTGCGCGAGGCGAGCGAGGAGCACGGCTCGTTGAAGCCGATGTGCCCGTCGGTGCCGATCCCGAGCAGCTGCAGGTCCACACCCCCGGCCTCGGCCAGCGCCCTGTCGTACGCGGCACAGGCGGCCGGAATGTCGTCGGCGGTGCCGTCGGGGCCCATGAACGCCTCCTCACCGATGCCGAGCGGCGAGAGCACCTGGCGGCGCAGCACCGAACGATAGGACTCCGGGTGGTCGGCCGGCAGTCCGACGTACTCGTCGAGCTGGGCGATCCGGGCCCGCGACGCGTCGACGGCGCCCGCGGCCACCTGTGCGGTGAGGGCCTCGTAGACGGGCAGCGGCGTCGAACCGGTGGCCACGCCGAGGACGGCGTCGGGCTTGCGCCGGAGCAGCTGGACCATGGCCTCGGCGATGAGTTCGCCGCCTGCCCGGGCGTCCTTGACGATGACAACTTCCACGCTGGGCCTGCCGATCTGATGAGGGGCGTATCAACTGATGACCGATGTGGTATAGACCAATCTAGCAGAGCGGGCACGCGCTGCGCGTCCGAACGGGCAACCCTGTGCGCAGGGGTGCCGGCCGGAGCGCGGGTGGCGCGAAGCCCCAGGTGGGACGGGCGTCGGCGGGTTTCGCGCCGCTGGCCGAAGGGCGCGTCGACCGGCCCTGGCCCTTGCGGAAATCGTCCCGCTCCGGCGGCCGGTCGGCGAGGCCGGCCATCGGAGCGGGGCCGTGAAGCTCACGTTCCGAGGGTGCCCGGGGGTGCTCCGGCGGTGCCGGGCGAGGTGACGAAGCCGCGTCGATCCGAATCGCCTCCTGCGCGAGGGGTACGGATGTTCGGCCATGGAGGAGTAGGGTGCCTCAAGCGCCATCGATGCTGCGGATTCTCGGAAACCGCACCCGGCCGCGCCGTGAAAGGGACGACGACAAACATCCCCCCGACTCATGGACAGGGGAGAATGGTCTAGTCCACAATGCAGTGGTAAAGCCTCCGTCCTCCCCGCACAGGAGGACGGACCGAGGAACCGGCGCTCTCTGCCCTGACTGCACCGGCTCCTCCCCTTCGGCCGACCGGGACCGCACACCCACCGGCCGATGCTGCTCCGGGCTGCGGTGCCGGGAGGGTTGAGGGTCCCTCCCAGGCGCCGCGGCCCGCGGGTGCTTCCGGGGTCCTGTGGATCGCGCGGGCCCGTACGGGTCCCGGTCCCTGCGGCGCCGACGGCTTCGGGACATGTCCGAAACCCCGGGTACGCTCACAACGTGCCCTCCATGAACGATCTCGTACGACAGCACACGGCCCTCTCGGACACCGACCTCGAGTGGCTGCATCTGCTCGTCTCGGAGTGGCAGCTGCTCTCCGACCTCTCCTTCGCCGACCTGGTCCTGTGGGTTCCCACCAGCGACGGCACCCGGTACGTCTCGGTCGCCCAGATGCGCCCCAACACCGGACCCACCTCCTACCAGGACGACATGGTCGGCCACCTCGTCCCGCGTGGGCGCCGGCCCATGCTGGACGCCGCCCTGGACGAGGGGCGCATCGTCCGCGAGGGCGACCCGGAGTGGCGCGAGGAGGTGCCGGTCCGGGTCGAGTCCATTCCGGTCCGCCGGGAGGGCCGCGTCCTCGGCGTGATCGCCCGCAACACCAATCTGCTCACCGTGCGGACGCCGTCCCGGCTGGAGCTCACCTACCTCCAGTCGGCCTCCGACCTGGCTCAGATGATTGCTGCCGGAACGTTTCCGTTCCCTGGCCAGCAGGTCGACATGGACGCCTCGCCGCGCGTCGGCGACGGCCTGCTCCGGCTGGACGCGGACGGTGTCGTGCAGTACGCCTCGCCGAACGCGCTCTCGGCGTACCACCGTCTCGGCCTCGCCGCCGACCTCGTCGGGCACCACCTGGGCCTGACCACGGCCGAACTCGCCCCGTCGCGCGGCCCGGTGGACGAGGCGCTGGCCAAGGTCGCCAGCGGCTGGGCGCCCCGCGAGTTCGAGGTCGAGGCCAATGACGGCGTGATCCAGCTCCGGGCGATTCCGCTCAAGCCCAAGGGGGTCCGCATCGGGTCGCTGGTCCTGCTGCGGGACGTCACCGAACTGCGCCGCCGCGAGCGGGAGTTGATCACCAAGGACGCGACCATCCGGGAGATCCACCACCGGGTGAAGAACAACCTGCAGACGGTCGCCGCGCTGCTGCGGCTGCAGGCCCGCCGGATGGACTCCGACAAGGGCCGGGAAGCGCTGGAGGAGGCGGTGCGCCGGGTCGGCTCCATTGCGATCGTGCACGAGACGCTCTCGCAGAACCTGGACGAGCGGGTGCAGTTCGACGAGATAGCCGACCGGGTCGTCGCGATGGTCGCGGAGATCTCGCCCGGCAAGGTCACCGGCCGTCGTACCGGACGCTTCGGCATCCTGGACGCGGAGGTCGCGACCCCGCTGTCGATGGCTCTGACGGAGGTGCTTCAGAACGCGCTGGAGCACGGCTTCCGGCAGGGCGACACGGGCACGGTCGAGGTCACCGCGGTCCGCAGCGGCCCGACGCCGGGCCGCCGCGAGTCCGGCGACAAGCCCGACGGCCGGCTCCTGGTCACCGTGCAGGACGATGGTGTCGGCCTACCGGAAGGCTTCGATCCGCATCGCGCGGGCAATCTCGGTCTGCAAATCGTTCGCACGCTCGTCGAGGGCGAGCTCGGCGGCAGCTTCGACATGGTTCCGGCGCCCGTACGGGGCACTCAGGTGATCCTCGACATCCCGGTTCGTCACGAAAAGTAACCATCGTGCGGGGGCGACCATGGAAGGTCGTCCCACGGAGCGCCGACGGACCCGGAAAGTGGTCCCCGAACGACAGTGAGCCCCCCGGAACCGAAGGTTCCGGGGGGCTCACGTCAAGCGCATCGGGGGTACTGCGCGCTGCGGCTCGGGGGCGGGAGATGCGTACGCGTCGTACGCGCCGCCGGGCTCAGGCTCGTATGGGGGCTATGGGTGTCAGGCGCTGGCCTGGCGGGCCCGGTTGCGGGCGGCGCGGCGCTTCATCGCGCGGCGCTCGTCCTCGCTGAGGCCACCCCAGACGCCGGAGTCCTGGCCGGACTCGAGCGCCCACTGCAGGCACTGCTCGATAACGGGGCAGCGACGGCAGACGGCCTTGGCTTCCTCGATCTGCAGCAGCGCAGGACCGGTGTTGCCGATGGGGAAGAACAGCTCGGGGTCTTCCTCGCGGCAAACGGCGTTGTGACGCCAGTCCATGGCTGCTACCTCTCTCGGTATGTCGTGCTTGGTGCTTGTGAATGTGAACGCTTTCACGAATCCCTCAACAAGTGAAGGGCCTACACCCAGTCACGCCGGGGTGGTCCTGTGGATTGAGGAGGGGTTCGGGCTCTCTGTGGGGCCGATGTTGCGGGCCGTCCCGAGCGCCACGTAGAGATTCGCAAACCTCGGCTGCGGATACAACCCCTTCCGGAAAGTTTTTTTTGATTCCTCGGTGTCGACTAGGTCACAGCCGTACTTCCATGGGGTGGATCCTGGCCTAAACGTTCGAGTAGAAGGACTTTGGGCCCTTCCACTCACACAATCACACGCAGTGCACGGCGAACGCCTGTGAACGTCACGCTCGTACGCAGCCCCAAGTGGTCGCCGTCCATCTGGAGCGGCAGCGGCGCCTTCGAATGCAAGGTGAACTCACTCAGATCGTGAAGCGCGGCGACGTGCTTGCCGCGGGGGCCGCGGTCGGGGGACGAAGCGAGCAACTGTGTCGCATACCGGGTCACCGCGGCGGTGGAGAGCTTGCGCAGGCCCAGCACGTCGAGGCCGGTGTCGAAGGAGGCCAGGGGGGACGCGTACACGGGGCGGTTGCCCAGGTAGGTCCAGGGAGAGGTGTTGCAGATTATCGACAGCACCAGATCGGTCACCGGCTCCTCGCCGGGCCGCTCCAGCGTGATCTGGCCATGCCGGCGGTGGGGCTCCTCCAGAAACTGGCGTACCACCTGGCGCACATAAAGGGCGTGCGTCGACCGCTTGCCGCGCTCGCGCTGCTGCTCGACCCGGCCGACGACGCCCGCGTCGAACCCGAGGCCGGCGCAGAAGGTGAACCAGCGCGCCGGCACCGCCTCGTCCTCCGTGCCCGGGGTGCCCGAGGCCCGGCCGAGGCCCACGGTGCGCTCGGTGCCCTCGCGCAGCGCGTCGAGCAGTGCGCCGGTCGCCTCGACCGCGTCGTTCGGCAGGCCCAGGGCGCGGGCGAACACGTTCGTGGAACCGCCGGGGACCACGGCGAGGCCGGGGAGACGGTCGGGGTCGGGGCCGTCGTGCAGCAGACCGTTCACGACCTCGTTGACCGTGCCGTCGCCGCCGAGTGCGACGACCAGGTCTATGTCGTCGCTCGCCGTGGCCTGCCGGGCGAGGTCCCGGGCGTGCCCGCGGTACTCGGTGGTGACCGCTTCGAGCTTCATCTCGCTCGCCAGCGCGTGGATCAGTACGTCGCGTGTGCGCGCACTCGTGGTGGTTGCTGCCGGATTGACCACGAGAAGTGCACGCATGCGATGCAGCGTACCTACTGGGTGGTACCCGGCCCAGACCGAGGTAGGAGTTCGGTAAGAGTCCGCTGATGGGGCCGGTGGAACCCCGTCGGGACGTGACGCTGCACCCCGGGGCCCCCGGTCGCCCGAGGGCCGACGGCTACCCTTCAGGGGTGACCTCTGCGCAGCACCCCACCTCCGACGCCCCGGACGCCACGACCGGGGGCGCCCGGCCCGGACGTCTCACCGCTGCCGCGGCGCTGGCCGCCCTGGAGGGGCTCGCGCTCGCCGCGGGCGGCGTCTACCTGCTCGTGATGGGACTCGTCGGCACGCCGGACAACCCCGAGCAGGCCGTGACCGGTGGCGTCACCCTGGTCGTCCTCGCCTGTCTGCCGCTTCTCGCCGCGCGGGGCCTGCTCAAGCTGCGCGGGTGGAGCCGGGGGCCCGCGATCATCACCCAGATCATGGCGCTGCCGGTCGCCTGGACCCTGCTCAGGGCCGACAGCATGCTGATCCCCGGCGGGATCGCGCTGGCCGTGGTGGCCGTGACGGCGCTCGTCCTGCTCGTCAACCCGGCGACCACCCGGGCCCTCGGGATCCGGGGGCCGGGCTCGTCGCAGGAGTCGTGAGGCGGGAGCCGCAGGGCTCGCAGCCTTGGGAGCCGTGAGGAACGCCGTCGAGGGAACCGGACGGCCGGCGGGTCCTTGCGGCTACTCCTCGACGAGGAGCTTCTCCCGCAGCTGGGCCAGGGTTCGCGCCAGCAGCCGGGACACGTGCATCTGGGAGATGCCGACCTCCTGGGCGATCTGGGACTGGGTCATGTTGCCGAAGAAGCGCAGCAGCAGGATCCGCTTCTCCCGGGGCGGCAGATCCTCCAGCAGGGGCTTCAGGGACTCGCGGTACTCGACGCCCTCCAGGGCCTCGTCCTCGGCGCCGAGGGTGTCCGCGACCGCGGGGGACTCGTCGTCCGTGTCGGGGACGTCCAGCGACAGCGTGGAGTAGGCGTTGGCCGACTCCAGGCCCTCCAGGACCTCCTCCTCTGAGATCGCCAGCTTTTCGGCCAGTTCGTGCACCGTGGGGGAGCGGCCGTGCTGCTGGGACAGCTCGGCCGTGGCCGTGGTGAGCGCGAGGCGCAGCTCCTGAAGGCGCCGCGGCACCCGCACCGCCCAGCCCTTGTCCCGGAAGTGCCGCTTGATCTCCCCGACGACCGTCGGCGTCGCATACGTGGAGAACTCCACGCCGCGCTCCGGGTCGAACCGGTCGACGGACTTGATCAGGCCGATCGTGGCCACCTGGGTGAGGTCGTCCAACGGCTCCCCGCGATTGCGGAAGCGGCGGGCCAGGTGCTCTACGAGCGGCAGGTGCATCCGGACGAGCTGGTTGCGCAGCTCCGCGTACTCGGGCGTGCCCGTGGGCAGCTTGCGCAGCTCCAGGAACATCGCCCGCGCGCCACTGCGGTCCTGGGGGTCGTGCTGGACGTGCTGCACCCGCTGCACCTGCGGGGAGGGCTGCGCGTCCGGCACGCCCTGCACGCCCGGCCCGTCGTGTCGCTCGTGCTCGCTCATGTATCCCGCCCTCCCCCAGCCACCGCTGGGAGGTACCCCCGTCCCGCCGCCCACACCGGAGAGCGCGCCGCGCTCGTCCCGGTCGACCGGCTCTGCCTGCTCCGACGCATCCACCGCACCCCAGGACTCGTCCTCCGGGTGTGGCCGGGCCTGCTGCTCGGGGATGCCGCCAGGAGTGCGCCCCGCCTCGCCGCGGCCGTCGGTGCCGTCGGCGGGGAGACGCTGTGTGCTGCGGTTGCCGCGCTCTTCGTCTCGCACCGGCCCGTCCCCGTTCCTCACGCCGGCCCGGGTCCCGCGCCGCGCTGTTTGTAGAGGCTGATCGACACGGTGTTGTCCTCGTCGACATGCGAGTCGACCTTGCCGGCGAGGGCGGACAGCACCGTCCAGGCGAAGGTGTCCCGCTCGGGCGCACGGCCGTCGGTGGTCGGGGCCGAGACCGTCACGTCGAGCGAGTCGTCCACCAGGCGGAACACACAGCTCAGCACCGAGCCGGGCACGGCCTGCTGGAGCAGGATCGCGCAGGCCTCGTCGACCGCGATGCGGAGGTCCTCGATCTCGTCGAGGGTGAAGTCCAGACGAGCAGCGAGGCCGGCCGTCGCCGTCCGCAGCACCGACAGGTAGGCACCCGCAGCCGGCAGCCGGACTTCCACGAAGTCCTGGGTCCCGGGCTCTCCTGCGATTGGGGACACCCTCACCTCCAAGGTGGTACAAGCTAATTCGGGGCCCGGAGTCGACCCCCGGGGAACGCGATGCGTGGTTCAGCCGTGACGCTATCGCGCCGTGAACTTCCCTGTCCCGGGGACCCCGCCCCCTGCTGTCACTCATAGTAAGTCTACGGGTACGGACAGTGGCTAGAGGTCTGCGGGCCCAATTGGGAAGTGGGCGCGCCGGGTTGACGTACCCATGCTCACGGCGATCGAACCGTCACGGGCGCACCACGCGATCCGGCTACACGAGCAGGTTGTCCGTGAAACACCACCGCCAGCTCTGGCCCGGTTCCAACGTGCGCATCACCGGGTGCCCGGTGTCCTTGAAGTGCTCCGCCGCATGGCGCAGCGGCGACGAGTCGCAGCACCCCACATGACCGCACTCCATGCACATCCGCAACTGCACCGGATGGGTGCCCGCCGCCAGACACCCGAGGCACGTCTCGCTGAGCGGTGCGGGATCGGGGTGCGGCAGCGCCGTGACGTGCGAGCACTCGTTCATGATGGCCAGGTTACGACGACAGCTGGGTAACGAGGCGTGCACGCGGAGCGAGGAGGGGTTGCAGTGATGGATGCTCTGCCACTGGTGGCACTGGTCGCGGCGAGCGCCGCGGTGGCGGGGGCGGCGCGCCGCAGCCCCGTTCCCGCGCCACTGCTGCTGGTCGCGGTCGGTCTGATCGCGTCGTCCCTGCCGGGGGTCCCGCACTACACCCTCGACCCGCACATCGTGCTGCCGCTGGTCCTGCCGCCGCTGCTGCACACCTCGGCGCTCGAGAGCTCCTATCTGGACCTGCGGTCCAACATCCGCCCGGTCGCGCTGCTCTCCGTGGGGTACGTCCTGTTCGCGACCGTCGTCGTCGGCTGGCTGACCTATCTGGTCGTCCCGGACCTGCCGCTCACCGCGGCCCTGGTGCTGGGTGCCGTGATCGCGCCGCCCGACGCGGTCGCCGCGACCGCGATCGCCCGCAAGGTCGGTCTGCCGGCCCGCCTCACCACGATCCTCCAGGGCGAGTCCCTGCTGAACGACGCGACCGCGATCACCGCCTACAAGGTCGCCCTGGCCGCCGCGATCGGCGAGGGCATCGGCTGGGCGGGCGGGATCCGCGAATTCCTGATCGCGTCGATCGGGGGCGTCGTCGTCGGACTGGTGCTCATGGTGCCGATCCACTGGCTGCGCACCCACCTGAAGGAGGCGCTGCTGCAGAACACGCTGTCGCTGCTCATCCCGTTCGGCGCGTACGCCGCCGCCGAACAGGTCGGGGCCTCCGGGGTGCTCGCCGTCGTGGTCGTCGCCCTCTACATCGGACATCGCAACTGGCAGGTCGACTTCGAGACCCGCCTCCAGGAGGCGGCCGTGTGGCGCATGGTCGCCTTCATCCTGGAGTCGTCCGTGTTCGCGCTGATCGGGCTGCAACTGCCCGTCGTGCTGCGCGGGCTGGGCCGGTACGCGGGCGCCGAGACGGTCGGCTACGCCCTGCTGGTCTTCGTCTTCGTCGTGGTCACCCGGTTCGTGTGGACCTACCCGGCGACGTACCTCCCACGGTGGCTGTCGCCGAAGATCAGGGAGCGGGAGTCGGAAACCGACTGGCGCAGCCCGCTCGTGGTCGGCTGGGCCGGTATGCGGGGCGTGGTGTCGCTGGCCATCGCCTTCGCCATCCCGTTCGGCACGCTGCACGGCAAGCCGTTCCCGGCGCGTGACCTGGTGCTCTTCCTGACCTTCACGACCGTGATCGGCACGCTGGTGGTGCAGGGGCTCACCCTGCCCGGCCTGATCCGGCTCCTGAGACTGCCCGGCCGCGACACCCAGGCCGAGACCCTCGCCGAGGCGCAGGCGCAGAACGCCGCGTCCCAGGCGGCCGAGGGACGGCTCGACGAACTCCTCCAGGACGAGCGCAACAGCCTCCCGGAGCCCCTCGTCGACCGCCTCCGCACGATCATGGAGCGCCGCCGCAACGCCGTCTGGGAGCGCCTCGGCCAGGGCAACCCGATCACCGGGGAGTCGGCCGACGACACCTACCGGCGCCTGGCCCGCGAGATGATCGACACCGAGCGCGCGGTGTTCGTCCGCTGGCGCGACGAGCGGCGGATCGACGACGAGCTGATGCGGACCCTGCTGCGCAGGCTTGACCTGGAGGAGGCGGCGGCCTACCGCGAGGAGACGCCGTAGGCCGTCATCCGGGGCTGCGGGACGCCCGGCCGGGCCCCGACGACGGGGCGTGCCGGGCCGTGGGGTCCGGCTGCCCCGTGATGACGGCCGCCAGCCGGGTGCCGCGCGCGAAGGCGCCCTCGTCGGCCAGGGCGACAAGGGCCTTCAGCAGCTTGGCGACATAGAGACGTTCCACGGCGAGACCGTGGCGGTGCTCGAAGTCGTCGGCGAACGCATGGAGTTCCGGCGTCGTCCGTGCGTAGCCCCCGCAGTGGAAGCGGTCGTCCAGCCACCAGTCGCCGCGCGGGCCGCCGAACGCGCGCACCTGGAGGGCGCGTATCTCCGCGCCGAGGAAGCCGCCCCCCACCACCGGGACGCCCAGGGCGCGCTGCCCCGGCGTCAGCCCGGCGGCGAGGCCGGCCAGTGTGCCGCCCGTGCCGCAGGCGACGGCGACCACGTCCGCGTCCCCGTGCAGCTCCTCGCCCAGCGCCGCACAGCCGCGCACGGCGAGCGCGTTGCTGCCGCCCTCCGGCACCACCCAGGCGTCCTCGGCGCCGGTGTCCCGCAGGATGCGGGCCAGTACGTCCGGCTCGCCCTTGCGGCGATACGTCGACCTGTCGACGAAGTGCAGCCGCATGCCGTCGGCCGCGCACCGGGCGAGCGACGGGTTGAGCGGCCGGCCGGCCAGCTCCTGGCCGCGCACCACCCCGGTCGTCGGGATGCCCAGCAGGCGCCCGGCCGCCGCGGTGGCCCGCAGGTGATTGGAGTAGGCGCCCCCGAAGGTCAGCACCGGACGTCCGGCCGCGGCCGCCAGGTTCGGGGCGAGCTTGCGCCACTTGTTCCCGATCAGCTCCGGGTGGATCAGATCGTCGCGCTTGAGCAGCAGCCGTACCCCGTGCCGCGCGAAACGCTCGTCCTCGACGGCCGTCAACAGGGACGGCAGCCGGGGTCCCATGGCGGCGACGTCGGGGGCCTCGGGAGCCTCGTGCGGGTCGCGCGCGTGCGCTATGTCCGGTTCGCTCACACGTCCATTGTCCGGGGCGTCCCGACGCTCCTCGCCCGGGGCGCCCCCGGAAGGGCGTACGGCACGTCCGGGCCGCGCCCGGGGGCGTACGGCATGTCGGCGGGCCGTCCCGAGGGCTTCCGGCGCCGGGTCCCGTGCGGAAGGCGGCTCCGGACTACTTCAGACGCTCGTGGATGCGCCCGCGCAGCCAGTCCATCGTGAAGCCGCGCGGGTCGACCTTGCCCGGCTGCCACTCCAGATGGCCGATGACCGAGCGCTCCGTCCAGCCGTGATGGCGGCAGACCGCGGCCGCGGCCTTCTCCACGGCCGCCAGCTGGGCGTCGGGCCACGGGTCCGCGCCGTCGCCCAGGTTCTCGCACTCGAAGCCGTAGAAGTGGCGGTTGCCGTCGGTGTTCGCCTCGTCGTCCGGGGGGAGCCGCTTCTCCGCGATCACGGCGCGCAGCACGTCGTCGTCGCCGAGCCCGGCGTGATTGGCGCGTCCGTAGCCGACGAGGTGCACCCGCCCGTCCTTGGTGATCACGCCGTGGCACAGCGGGCCGGGCAGTCCTTCGCGGCCGTCGCGGCACAGCTCCACCGTCCGCTCGCTGCCCGAGGTCGCGGTGTGGTGGACGACCACACCGTGCACCGGCCCCCAGGGGCCCTGGCCGTTGCGGTTGTGATGGGCCCAGTCGCCGACCTCGACGACGGTCAGCCCCTCGTCCCGCAGGGCGTCCAGAAAACTCTCCGCGGACATGGGTGGGGCCATGACCGCCTCCTTCGCGATGGGGGTGCCCCCGGGCCGCAGGGCACCGGGGGCACGGACGGCCGCCGGTCGCGGCCGCCTCGTACAGCCTGCTTGTACCGCAACCCCGCCGCGCCGACCACGGTGTTCGGACGGCGTGCGAGCCGATCCGGACAGGGGGCGCGTGCCGTGGCCGCACCGCTCGGACCGTGCGCCTCCCTGCCCCGTCGAACCGCGCGGCCTCTGCCCCGTCCGCGGTGATCCATTCCCGCTCTTTTGTGTAATGGCCCGGGCACAGTCCGTACTGGAAGGCTTCTCCTCGCAGGTCAGTGCATGATCGGGAGGGCATTTACATGTCGGTAGGCGAAGAAGTCCGCGCAGAGCAGCCCCAGTCGCAGAAGAGTCTCGGCACCTCGGCGGCGCGGAATCTGGCCACCACCACCAAGTCCGCACCTCAGATGCAGGAGATCAGCTCTCGCTGGCTGCTGCGGATGCTGCCCTGGGTGGATGTGCAGGGCGGTACGTACCGGGTGAACCGCCGGCTGAGCTACTCCGTGGGGGACGGCCGCGTCACCTTCGTGAAGACCGGTGACGAGGTGCAGGTCATCCCCGATGAGCTGCGCGAGTTGCCGGTGCTGCGCTCGTTCGAGGACCAGGAGGTGCTGCAGGAGCTGGCCCGGCGCTGCCGCCAGCGGGAGGTCGAGCCAGGAGCCGTGCTCGCCCGCTTCGGCAGCCAGACGGACGAGGTGTTCCTGCTCGCGCACGGCCGGGTCGAGAAGATCGGCACCGGGCCATACGGCGACGACGCGGTCCTCGGGGTCCTCGCCGACGGCGCGTACTTCGGCGAGCAGGCCATCGCCGACCCGGACGCCCTGTGGGAGTACACGGCCCGCGCCGCCACGGCGTGCACCCTTCTCACGCTGCCCCGGCGGGACTTCGAGCTGATCGCGGAGCGCTCGGAATCGCTGCAGGCCCATCTGGCGGCGCAGCGGTCCCTGCCGGAGCAGCGGGCCAACAAGTACGGCGAGAAGGAGATCGACCTGTCCGCCGGACACGTCGGCGAGGCCGAACTGCCCGGCACCTTCGTGGACTACGAGGCACATCCGCGCGAGTACGAGCTGAGCGTCGCCCAGACCGTGCTGCGCATCCACTCGCGTGTCGCCGATCTCTACAACCAGCCGATGAACCAGACGGAACAGCAGCTGCGGCTCACCGTCGAGGCGCTGAAGGAGCGCCAGGAGCACGAACTCATCAACAACCGCGAGTTCGGCCTGCTCAACAACTGCGAGTACGACCAGCGGATCCAGCCGCACGACGGCGTCCCCGGCCCGGACGACATGGACGAGCTGCTCAGCAGGCGCCGCGGCTCGAAACTGTTCCTCGCCCACCCGCGTGCCATCGCCGCGTTCGGCCGCGAGTGCAACAAGCGCGGACTGGTGCCCGAGAGCATCGACGTCGCGGGGAACCGCATCCCCACCTGGCGCGGGGTGCCGATCTTCCCGTGCAACAAGATCCCGGTCTCCGAGGCCCGGACCACCTCGATCATCTGCATGCGTACCGGCGAGGACGAGCAGGGCGTCGTCGGCCTCCACCAGACAGGCCTGCCGGACGAGATCGAACCGAGCCTGTCCGTCCGCTTCATGGGGATCAACGAGCAGGCGATCATCTCCTACCTGGTGACGACGTACTACTCGGCGGCGGTCCTCGTACCCGACGCGCTCGGCGTGCTGGAGAACGTCGAGATCGGCCGCTGGAGGTGACCTGCGGCACCGCGCACGTCGGGTTCCCGCCCACAGGGGCGGGAACACCGGCGGGGCGCGCGTCCGGCGGCCGCGGGCCGGCCGCCGGCCACCGGCTCTCCGAGACCGATCCGAGGGGGAGTTCATGACGGAGACGCAGGCAGGCCTGCTCGGACGGCAGGGCACCGGCGGCGCCCGCTCCCGGCGCATGCCCGACGGACCCGCCGGACGGCGGGACCCCGCCGGCGGAAGCGCCGCGGCCGAGAGCGCCGCAACGGCCGACGGGCAGGAGGCGTTCGCGATCCTGGACCGGGCGCGGGCGTCGGTCGACCCGGCGCTGCGCCAGGCCGTCGAGTCGCTGCCCGGTGCCATGCGGCGGGTCGCGCGGTACCACTTCGGCTGGGAGCGCGCGGACGGCACCCCGGCGGCCGGCAGTGCGGGCAAGGCCATCCGGCCGGCCCTCGTGCTGACGGCGGTCCGGGCCCTCGGCGGGCGGCCCGAGAGCGCCGTACGGGCCGCCGCCGCGGTGGAGCTGACCCACAACTTCACCCTGCTGCACGACGACGTCATGGACCGGGACACCACACGCCGGCACCGCCCGACCGTGTGGACCGTCTTCGGCGACGCCGCGGCCATCCTCACCGGGGACGCGCTGCAGGCCCTCGCCCAGCGGCTGCTCGCCGAGGACCCGCACCCCGCGGCACCGGCGGCCGCCGCGCGGCTCGCGGACTGCGTCATGGAGCTGTGCGAGGGGCAGCAGACGGACTCCGCACTGGAACGGCGTGCGCCGCACGAGGTCACACTCGCGGAGTGCCTGGCCATGGCGGAGGCCAAGACCGGTGCGCTGCTGGGCTGCGCCTGCGCCCTGGGCGGGCTGTACGCGGGCGCGGGGGACGAGGAGGTGGCGGCGCTCGACGCGTTCGGCCGGGAGGCCGGACTCGCCTTCCAGCTGATCGACGACGTGATCGGAATCTGGGGGGACCCGCGCCGCACCGGCAAACCGGCCGGTGCCGACCTCCTGGCCCGCAAGAAGTCGCTCCCCGTGGTGGCCGCGCTCACCTCCGGCGCCCCGGAGGCGGCCGAACTGGCCGAGCTCTACGCCGGCCCGCCCGCCGACGGGGAGCCGGCGCGCACGGTGCAGGCCGTCGAGCGGGCGGGCGGCCGGGACTGGGCGCAGCTCCAGGCGGGCGACCGGATGGCCTGCGCGGTCCAGCAGCTGTCCCGGGTCGTTCCGGACCCGGAGGCGGCGGGCGGCCTGCTGGCCCTGGCGGAGTTCGTGACGCGGCGCAGCAACTGACCAACGGACGAACGGGCCGGTGAACGGCCATCGAGCGGCGACCGGACGCCGCGGACAGGAGGGAGCGGACGAGGAGAAGCGGAGCGCAGAGGGGACGACACGGGCTCCGTACGCCGACCCGAACCGGTCGGTGTACGGAGCCCGCCCCCGTATCCGAACGCGCGTCGCATAGGCTGCAACTTCCAGGCCGGTGGGACCGGTTGAGGATGGCGAAGGGGCGGACGGGACGATGGGCGTGTCGATCCGGAGGGCCGGCGGGGACGACCGGGAGGCCGTCGCACGGCTGCTGGACGAGGTGTTCCGCCACGACCCGGTGAGCAGTTGGGTCTTCCCCGACGAGGACCACCGCCGACGCAGGCACGGCGCGCTGATGGGCGCCTTCCTCGACATCGCGCTGACCGAGGGCCATGTCGACGTCACCGAGGACGGCGCGGCGGCGGCCCTGTGGCTGACCGTCCCCGGGGGCGAGCCGGGCGGGGACCACGAGGCCGACGACGCCCCGGCACAGCTGCGTGCCGCCGTCGACCCGGACAACGAACGGGTCGAGCTGGTCGGCCGGCTGACCTCGGCGGCCCATCCCACGGGCCGCGCCCATGCGTATCTGATGCTGATCGCCGTGGACGGCGGTCGCCAGGGCCAGGGGGTCGGTGGCGCGCTCATCGGCTCGGTGCTCGACCGCTGCGACGACGACGGACTGCCCGCCTACCTCGAGGCGAGCAACCCCCGCAGCCGCCGCCTCTACGAACGGCTCGGCTTCGTCTTCACGGGAACCACCGTCGACCTCCCCGACGGTCCGCCCATGTGGCCGATGTGGCGCGAACCGCAGCCGCGCGCGAAGCGCTGAGGCCGGGTCCACGGCACCGGCTGCTCGTACCCGCGTACCCGGCGAGCTCGGGCGTTCCTGCGGCAGAGCGCGCTCACCCGCACCCCCCGGGCCTATCCTGAGGACATGGTCGGCGAAGACCACGGGACCCTGCCGCGTCGCGGCCCGCGGGACGGGTACACGTGCCCGGTCTGCGGGCAGCCCGTGGGGACGGTGGTGCGGCGCCACAAGACCCTGGGCGCCTTCGTTCCCGAGTGGCGGCCCGCACCCTGTGAGAACCCCGGCTGCCCGGCCTCCGAGGACCGGCCCCCACGGTCGGCGGAGCGCGCCCCCGCGGCCGGTTACCGTGGCGGCATGCCCGACTTCCTGCTCCACATCACCGAGCGCGCCCTGTGGGACGCGGCCCGCGCCTCGGGGACGTACGAGATCTCGACCCGCGGCCGCACCCTCCAGGAGGAGGGCTTCATCCACTGCTCCACGCGGGAGCAACTCCCGCGGGTGGCGGCCTTCCTGTACGGCACCTACGAGGGCCCCGACGAGCTGGTCGTCCTCGTCGTCGATCCCCACCGGCTCAGGGTGCCCGTCAGGTACGAGGCGCCGGAGCCGGGCGGTGAGGAGTTCCCGCACGTCTACGGGCCGATCCCCGTGGACGCCGTGACGGCCGTGGAGCCCTGGCCGAGGGATCAGGCCGGTACGGCCCCGTAGTTCGCCGGGACCCTAGTCGGTGTCGAACTGTTCTTCCCACAGGGCGAAGCTCTCCGGCTGCATGCCGAAGGCGCTGTACTCCTTCAGTGCCGCATCGATCTGCGGAGGCAGGGACGACATCAACCCGAGGTCGCAGACCAGGCGCCACCCCGTGTCGCGTGCCTTCCGTTGAGCGGGAGTCAATGCATCCGGGCTCAAGCGGACCTTGAGGAGATGCCGTCCGGTGCTGATGCCGCGGTGCGTGAAGCCGTGCAACGCGATCTCCTCGACGTTCCTCCACTCGAACCGGGCGGAATACCGGTACGACCGGCACTCCAGGGTGTCGCGGTTCAGGCGCAGATCGACGACGTAGGGCGGCATGGCCCACGTGATCGAGGTCAGCAGGGCCGCTGCGAGCAGTAGTCCAGGTCCAATGGCCCAGAAGAGCCCGCCGAACATCGAGCAGACCAGGGTCATGATGACCGCTGAGGTGACGCCCCGCTTCAGCGGCGCAAGGTTGGTCTTGCGCACGCGCAACCGGAAAGCGATGCCCGCATCGCTGGTGTGTGTGATCGCGTCGGGAGGCAGCGAGACCTGCCCCGCCGCCCGCTGCCGCCGTCTCACGCCGTAGGAGGTGGTTTCCGCCAGCCGCTCCTGCAGACGGATGTTCCGGAACTGATAGACGCCGCCGATCTGCCGCAGGACGCCCTGCCGGTGCGCGTCGGTCAGAAAACGCAGCAAGGCCCATGGAGCCCTGCCGGTCAGCGCCAGACTCGTCCGACCGAGCAGCCACCGGCTCCAGGGACTGATGAGCACGAGCAACACGGAGGCGCCGAGCCACGCCGCGATTCCGGCGGACACCGCATACGCGCCGGAGAACGTCAGATGTGTGACACCGACGCCGAGTCCCGCGACCGGTCCGATGACGGCGACCCCGAGCAGTACGGCCGCATGCTCGCTCCGCATGAGGATCCGCGGTGTCGTCGCTTCGTCACCGGGGTCGGTCGGCGCCGCGTAGATCACGGCGAGTACGACGCAGAGGATCGGACAGAGCACGCCGCAGATGATGACGGGCAGGGGATCGCCGGCGTGATAGAGCACGGTGAACAGACTCACCACGAAGGCGGGGACCGCGAAGAACAACGCCGCGAGCATGCCTTTCCGGTCGGTGGACCCGACAGCCGAGCGCAGCGCCGCACCTGGTCGTAGGAGGTTGACGCGCTGCCGGGGCTCGCCGAACCGGAGGTCGGTGAACCAGGCGCGGACCGCCAGTTGGGCCCCCATGCCGATCAGCACCCCCGACCCGTACGCCGCCGTGTTCAAGAGCCCGCCCACGGCGCCCGGTCCACCGGAGATCCGCCAGATCACCTGGCCGGCCAGGACCGATACCTGGAGTGCCACATACCCCACCAGCCCGAGCAGGGGCAGCGCGGCCACGCGTGCCGGCGCCGTTGCCTCATGCAGCCGCCACCACGCCAGATTCGGTGTCCCGGCCCGGGCGAGATGGTCGGCCAGCGCTTCGGCGTACCTCTGTGCCCGGGCCGCCTGCCAGCGACGCGGAGGCTCCCAGCGGTCGTCGGACGGGATCGCGTCGTCGAACGCGGCGGGGATGAACCGGTCCAGCAAATGATCTTCAATGGCCTGCCGGGTGGGAAACACCGCCGGATCGGCGAGCTCGGACGGTTCGGTCGCCGGGTCCGCATAGACGGTCCGGGTGAGCCAGAGCATCAGCGGCGTCGACAGGGCCAGTGCCGCGGGGCCGGTCGGTGCGGCCCGCATCCGGTCGAAGAGCGGTTGCCATCGCGGTCGATGGCGTGGCGGCGTACTGCTGCCCAGGTAGAAGACCGCGTCGCCGGCATCGACCGGTTGTGCCTCGAGTAATGCGGTCGACCTGAGCATGACATCCCGGGCCGGACCTTCGAACGCCTCGGTCCGCGAGGTGAGGATCAGTGGCCTGCCGTCGTAGAGCGCCCGGTTCAGTGCGTGCAGGGCCGAGGCCCGGCGCGAGGGCGGCATCTCGTCCAGACCGTCCACCACCGGCAGCACCACGGATCCGGCGCGCTTCCACAGTTCGGCGGCCGGATGGCGCCCCGAGATGCGCGGAAGCCCGGGGTAGTCCGCCGCGAGCCGGCGCATGAACCACGCGTCGAACGTCTCGTGCTCCGGATCCCACGACGCGATGGACATGGGCACCGGCACCGGCACGTGCTGCGCGGTCCGCCGCTGCTCACCGCCGCCCGACGGCACAAGACGGTGCTTCAGCAACTCCAGGGTGAGCAGGATGGCCAGCGCGGTCTTCCCCGACCCGGGACCACCCAGGATGACAAGCCGTCGCTGCGGCAGGTTCAGGAACCCCTGGACCATGTCAGCGGCTTGATCGCCGCGAGCGGCATCGGTGGTGTCGGCGAATGTCGCGCGTCGAGCCCACTGCAGGCGTGGCTTCCACCGTACTGCCAGCGTCGGCCGGTCGCCCCCGATGTCCCAGACCTTGGCTTCCTCGCGCCACTGCCGGAACACCGTCTCGGCCAGTGCCCGCGTCGCCGTCTCTTCCGGTGTCTCGGCCGGCGGGATATGGAAGTGGATGTCGCCGTAGTTGTCCCGGAACTGAACCACGATGTCGGCGCTGCCGTTGAAGACGTTGTGGAAACCGCCTCCGAAATCGTCGTCGGCCGGCCCCCGCTCGGTCATCGGCCCCCCATAGGTCGCCTCCGCCTCGATGGGATACATCGTATAGACGGAGGCCCTGCAGGGGCACGGATTTCAACAGCGTGGCCAGGACGCGCGGTTGAGATGCTGTCAGCAGTGGACTCGGACGCTCCGGGCTGCGCGCGGGCGGTGACCGCTTCGCCGTGGCGCGAGGGCTCAACCGCGGTGTTACGGGGACCCGAACGTCATGTCGCCGTTGAAGTCGCGGCCCTGGACGAGAGTGGTGACCGTGCCGCTGTTGGTGTTGTGCACGGACGACGTGTCATGCGTACTCGCGTCCGCCATCGTGCTGCGCAGGCCGTGGACGAGTTCGATCAGGGCAGGACGTTCGGCCAGGGCGGCGGCGAGATAGCCGGCCCAGTACGCCCGCAGCAGGGCCTGGTCGTCGCCCGCAGCGCCGGTGGTCAGATCGGCGGACTGAGCGTGAGCGGCGTCCAGGCGCTGTTCGATCACGGCCTGCGGTTCCCGGGTCTGCCGGCTCCAGCGACGGGCCAGGGCGGTGCGTACGTGTGTCCAGCCGTCCGTCAGGATCGCCGTCACCAGGGACTGTGCGCCGGGCAGGATCACCGTCATCGGGTCCATGAGCCAATCACGCACCTCTGGAAGCGAGTTGTGGACCGTGGAGCCACTGTGGTCAAGGCAGCCATGGACCGTGTCGGAGCCTGCCCAGCGTGCCTGCGCCGCGCCGAGCCTGTCAACGACGCGGCCGCTGTGCATCAAGCACGGCCCGTCCCGGCGGATTTACGCCCATCTGCGGCCGGGCGAAGAAGACCGCACCCGGCCCGTCATGGACGCCGTGCTCGGCGGCCTGCGGACCGGGTGCGGACAGGGAGACACTGCAGGTAGAGAAATTGCAGGTCAGAGGGTCTGATCCAAGATCAGGCCTTCTTGGTCTCCCAGAAGATCTTGTCGATCTGGGCGATGTAGTCCAGGGCCTTCTGGCCGGTCGCCGGGTCCGTCGAGGCCTTGGCGGCCGAGAGCGCCTTGAGCGTGTCGTTGACCAGCTGGTGCAGCTCCGGGTACTTCTCGAAGTGCGGAGGCTTGAAGTAGTCGCTCCACAGCACCGACACGTGGTGCTTGGCGAGCTCGGCGCGCTGCTCCTTGATGACGGTGGCGCGAGCCTGGAAGTGCGGGTCGTCGTTGGCGGCCATCTTCTCCTGCACGGCCTTCACCGACTCCGCCTCGATGCGGGCCTGGGCCGGGTCGTACACGCCACAGGGCAGGTCGCAGTGGGCACTGACCTTGACCTTGGGGGCAAACAGGCGGGAGAGCATGAAGCTGTCCTTCCTCGTGATCGTCTTCTCAGGTGGGACATTACTCCGTACAGGAGCGGATTTCGCGAGGGGCCCCAGGGGCTTAGGTCAAAAGTCCAGGGCCACACTGGGACGTGTGGAGGATCGAACCGGGAGGGTTCGGATGCCGGAGTCAGTCGGAGACCGGGGGTTCAGGCCGCCGACGCCTGGACGGAGGAGTGCCCATGCCTGAGCGGGGGAGGCCCGATGCCTGAGATCGCGGAGGGCCACGGGGCCCGGGCGCCCTTCGGGATCGCCGAGGTGGAGGGGCCCTCCATGGTGCCCACGCTGTACCAGGGCGACCAGCTTCTGGTGCGGTACGGAGCGCGGGTGCGGCCGGGCCATGTGGTGGTGCTGCGCCACCCGCTCCAGCAGAACCTGCTCATCGTCAAGCGGGCGGTGGAGCGCCGCGAGGCCGGCTGGTGGGTCCTCGCGGACAATCCCGGTGCGGGCGCGGACAGCACGGAGTACGGCGCGGTGCCCGACGAGTTCGTCATCGGCCGGGTCCTCGGCCGCTACCGGCCGCGCGAGGCGCGCGACGGTCAGCGGCCGGCGGCCGGCGTGGTCTCCTGGGCCTTCTCCGCCGTGCGCCCTGTACTCGCCGACCGGTCGGCCTCCAAGCGCTTGCGCGCGCGGTAGGCCGCCACATTGGCGCGGGTCGCGCAGCGGTCGGAGCAGTAGCGGCGGGACCGGTTCGTCGAGGTGTCGAGGTAGGCGTTGCGGCAGGGTGCCGCCTCGCACAGGCCGAGCCGGTCCACGCCGTACTCGGTCAGGTGGAAGGCCAGGCCCATCGCGGCGATCGCCGCGTATCCCGCGGTGGCGTTCGACGGGTGGTCCGCCAGGTGCATGTGCCACAGCGGCCGGTCGTCGTCGTCGCGGTGGTCGTGCCCGGAGATCTGCGGGCTCACCGGGAACTCCAGCAGAAGCGAGTTCAGCAGGTCCACGGCCAGGGTCTCGTCGCCGGAGTCCGCCGCCTCGAACACCCCCCGCAGACGGGCCCGCACGGAGCGGAAGCGGGTCACGTCGGCGTCCGTGGCCCGCCGCGCCGCCGACTGGTTGACGCCGAACAGATCGCGCACCGCCTCCACCGAGGTGAGCGCGTCCTTGCCCCGGCCCGGCTCCTCGCTGTTGACCAGGCGTACGGCGTAGTCCGAGTAATAGGCCAGTTCCACTTGTAGTCCTTACGGGGGGCGGTCTATCGTGCTTCGGGAGTGAGTAATAGATGCGTGCGGTTCAAGGGTATTACCTTTCCGCGCGCTCGACGGATGGGCGTACGGGAGGGCACCTCATGACCGACATCGCAGCCGGAGCCGCGGCCGCATCCGACTGGCGGGCCTGGCAGGACAGCTGGGACCGCCAGCAGGAGTGGTACCTCCCGGACCGCGAGGAGCGGTTCCGGGTCATGCTGGACATGGTCGAGGCGCTGGTGGGTCCGGAGCCCCGGGTGCTGGATCTCGCATGCGGTACAGGGAGTATTACGGACCGTCTCCTCAAAAGGTTCCCCAACGCCGTCAGTACGGGTGTCGACCTCGACCCGGCCCTGCTCACCATCGCCGAGGGCACGTTCGCCGGAGACGGCCGCGTCACGTTCGTGACCGCGGACCTCAAGGACCCGGACTGGACCGACGCACTGCCGTACGACACATACGACGCCGTCCTCACCGCCACCGCCCTGCACTGGCTGCACAGCGGACCCCTCGCCGCGCTGTACGGCCGGATCGCCGGACTCGTCCGGGAGGGCGGTGTGTTCATGAACGCCGACCACATGCCCGACGAGGGCACCCCCCGGATCAACGCCGCGGACCGAACCCGACGCCACACCCGCATGGACCGCGCCAAGGCCGCCGGTGCCCTCGACTGGGCCGACTGGTGGGCCCTCGCCGCCGAGGACCCGGTCCTCTCGGGGCCCACCGCACGGCGCTTCGAGATCTACGGCGAGCACGCCGACGGCGACACCCCCTCCGCCGAGTGGCATGCGCGCGTGCTGTGCGAGAAGGGCTTCGCGGAGGCCCGGGCGGTCTGGCGCTCGCCCTCCGACGCCCTCGTCCTCGCTCTCAAGTAGTCACCACGGCCGCCCTGTTCCCCGTCACCCGCCACCGGGCCGGGGCGGCAGCGGCCGCGGTGGCAGGCCGCCGGGGATGACGACAGGGGCGGTACGGATGCTCTCCGTACCGCCCCTGTCGTCGTGCGAACGCGCCTACAGCACCTTGGACAGGAAGGACTGGGTGCGTTCGTGCTGGGGGTTGGTGAGGACGTCCCGCGGGTTGCCGGACTCGACGACCACGCCGCCGTCCATGAACACGAGGCTGTCGCCCACTTCGCGGGCGAAGCCCATCTCGTGGGTGACGACCACCATGGTCATGCCGGATTCGGCGAGGTCGCGCATGACGTCGAGTACGTCGCCCACGAGCTCGGGGTCGAGGGCGCTGGTGGGCTCGTCGAAGAGCATCAGCTTCGGGTCCATGGCCAGCGCGCGGGCGATCGCGACGCGCTGCTGCTGGCCGCCGGAGAGCTGGGACGGGTAGTTGCCGGCCCGGTCGGCCAGGCCGACCCGCTCCAGCAGCTGCATGGCCCGTTCCTTCGCCTCGCCCTTGCCCTTGCCCTTGACCTGGACGGGGGCCTCCATGACGTTCTCGACTGCCGTCATGTGCGGGAAGAGGTTGAAGCGCTGGAAGACCATGCCGATGTCGCGGCGCTTCATGGCGACCTCACGGTCGCGCAGCTCGTAGAGCTTGTCGCCGTGCTGCCGGTAGCCGACGAGGTCGCCGTCGACGTACAGGCGCCCCGCGTTGATCTTCTCCAGGTGGTTGATGCAGCGCAGGAACGTGGACTTGCCGGAGCCGGACGGGCCGATCAGGCAGAACACCTCGCCGGTGTTGACCGTCAGGTCGATGCCCTTGAGGACCTCGATGGCGCCGAAGGACTTGTGGACGCCCTCGGCCTTGACCATGGCAGTCATGCTGCGACCCCCGGGCGGTTCGAAAGGGACAGGAGCGTGGCCTTGACCTTCTGCAGCGGTGTGGGCGGCAGGGCGCGGCTGGAGCCGCGGGCGTAGTAACGCTCGATGTAGTACTGACCGACGCTGAGGATCGACGTCATGATCAGGTACCAGGCGGCGGCGAGGAACAGCATCTCGACCGGGGCGCCGGAGGTCTGTCCGATGTCCTGGGCGTAGCGCAGCAGTTCGTAGTACTGCACCGCGGAGACCAGCGAGGTCGTCTTCAGCATGTTGATGACCTCGTTGCCCGTGGGGGGCACGATGACGCGCATGGCCTGCGGGATGATGATGCGGCGCAGCGTCCTGCCGTGGCTCATGCCCAGGGCGTGGGCTGCCTCGGTCTGTCCCTCGTCGACGGAGAGCAGGCCGGCGCGGCAGATCTCCGCCATGTAGGCGGCCTCGTTCAGACCCAGGCCCAGCAGCGCCGTCAGGAACGGCGTCATGAAGCTGGACCAGTAGTCCTTGTAGATGGGGCCGAGGTTGATGTACTCGAAGACCAGGCCGAGGTTGAACCAGACGAACAGCTGGACCAGGACCGGGGTGCCGCGGAAGAACCAGATGTAGAACCACGCGATGGACGAGGTGACCGGGTTCTTCGACAGGCGCATCACCGCGAGCAGGATGCCGCCGGCGACACCGATGACCATGGACAGCACGGTCAGCAGCAGGGTCTGGCCGACGCCCTTGAGGATGCGGTCGTCGAAGAAGTAGTCGGGGACCGCTCCCCAGTTGATCTTGCCCTGGGCGAACGCGTACACGATCGCGACCAGGAGCCCGATCGCGATCAGGGCGGAGACGTACCGACCGTAGTGACGGACCGGAATGGCCTTGATGGCCTCGGGACCCGCAGGTGGGGGCGGCGGCACGTCCTCGGGGCCGCCGCCCGTCTTCTCGATGTCAACGGACACGGGTGTTGCCTTTGCCTTTCAACGGCTTGATACGAACGGAAGCGGTTCGCGGTCACTTGCCGCCGTTGATCGTGGCCTGCTTCACGGAGCCCGCCTTGACGCCCCACTTGGCGATGATCTTGTCGTATTCGCCGTTCTTGATGATGGCGTTGAGCGCCGCCTGCAGGGCGTCGCGCAGCTGGGTGTTGCCCTTGGCGACGGCGATGCCGTACGGGGCGGCCTCGACCTGGTCGCCGACGATCTCGAAGTCCTTGCCGCCGCCCGAGGTCTTCACCGCGTACGCGGCGACCGGGAAGTCGGAGGAGCCGGCGTTGGCGCCACCGGAGCGGAGGCGGGTCTGGGCCTGCTGGTCCGTGTCGTAGGACTCGATGGAGAGCTTCTTGCCGGAGGGGCACTTCTTCGCCTGGGCCTTGGCGAGGTCCTCGGAGACGGTGCCGCGCTGGACGACGATCTTCTTGCCGCACAGGTCGGTCCAGGACGTGATGCCCTGGGTCTTGCCCTTGGGCGTGTAGATGGAGACGCCCGCGTTGAAGTAGTCGACGAAGTCGACGCCCTCGCCGACCTTCTTGCCGGTGTCCGCGTCGACGCCGTTCTGACGGTCCTTGGTGTCCGTCATCGCGGACATCGCGATGTCGTAGCGCTTGGAGCGCAGACCCGTGATGAGGGTGTCGAAGGTGCCGTTCTGGAAGTCGAACTTCACGCCGAGCTGCTTGCCCATGGCGGTCGCGAGGTCGGGGTCGATGCCGGCGACCTTGCCCGACTTGTCGTTGAACTCGACGGGCGCGTAGGCGATGTCCGAACCGACCCGGATGACGCCCTTGTCGCGGATCTCCTTGGGCAGCTTGTCGGCCAGCGGGGCGGACGACACGGAGCCGCTGTTGTCCTTGTTCTTGGTCTGGTCACCACAGCCGGTCAGCATCAGCGATCCGGCGACCGCGATCGCGCCGACGGCGATGACCCGGGACTTCGTGGACTTCGCGATCGGGCGACGGGTGGAGCTTGCGGTCATCGTTGGTTCCTCCGGCTGGTGAGGGAGTTGCCGCGGGTCGCTGGGCACACACCATCGAGTGTCGCGACCTCGTGTGGTTACGGCATCCTGCCATTCGGACCGTGAGATTCAGGGGGCCAGCTATGTCAAAATCGGATAACGGGTGACCCCCGAACCCGCCCAGGCCGGTACAACCCGGCCGGACCAGGCAGGATCTTCTGCGGAGTTATCTCCTTTCGGCCGGAAGATCTTCGGCGCGTCTCAGAATGCGGGCGTAAAGGTCCGTACCTGTTTGCCGCATGAGAGTGAAACCGGCGAGTTGTTAACCGCCCGGTAACTTGTACAGATTTTCAGCTATGAGTCACGTCACCGCGCCGTTATGGACTCGTCCGTGACCGTGTTCGTCGGGTAAGAAGGTTCCTTACACCCCTCATCCGGGGCTCAGGGCGCGTGTGCGGCGCGCCCGTCACGTATGGCTCCGTACGTATCAATCATCAGGCCATACGTGGTGCCCGCCCACCCCTCAACCAGGTGTGGTCACCCTCAACCATTAAGATTTAAGGGGTAAAGACAAGTGGCAGCGGAGATCGTCAATCCTCGCAGCGACAGCAATACGGCTCACGAAGGAGACGGGGAGCCCCTCGATTCCTTCGATCCGGCTTTCGCGCTGCACCGCGGAGGCAAGATGGCCGTCAAGGCCACCGTGCCGATCCGCGACAAGGACGACCTGTCCCTCGCCTACACGCCCGGCGTCGCCCGGGTGTGCAGTGCCATTGCCGAGCAGCCCGAACTGGTCCACGACTACACGTGGAAATCGCAGGTCGTCGCCGTCGTCACGGACGGGACCGCGGTGCTCGGGCTCGGCGACATCGGCCCGGAGGCCTCCCTTCCGGTGATGGAGGGCAAGGCCATTCTCTTCAAGCAGTTCGGTGGCGTCGACGCGGTTCCGATCGCGCTCGCGACGACCGACGCGGACGAGATCGTCGACACCGTGGTGCGGCTCGCCCCCTCTTTCGGCGGAGTCAACCTCGAGGACATCTCGGCCCCGCGCTGCTTCGAGATCGAGCGCAAGCTCCAGGAGCGGCTCGACATCCCGGTCTTCCATGACGACCAGCACGGCACCGCCGTCGTCACCCTTGCGGCCCTGCGGAACGCCGCGAAGCTGACCGGACGGACCCTGGGCGACCTGCGGGCCGTCATCTCCGGCGCGGGTGCGGCCGGCGTCGCCATCGCCAAGTTCCTGCTGGAGGCGGGGATCGGGGATGTCGCGGTCGCCGACCGCAAGGGCGTCGTGAGCCGGGACCGCCAGGACCTCACCGAGGTCAAGCGGGAGCTGGCCGAGATCACCAACCGGGCCGGGCTCACCGGGTCGCTGGAGTCCGCCCTCGAGGGCGCCGACGTCTTCATCGGCGTCTCCGGCGGTACGGTCCCGGAGGCCGCCGTCGCCTCCATGGCCAAGGACGCGTTCGTGTTCGCGATGGCCAACCCGGACCCCGAGGTGCACCCGGACGTCGCCCACAAGTACGCGGCCGTCGTCGCCACCGGGCGCTCGGACTTCCCGAACCAGATCAACAACGTGCTGGCGTTCCCCGGCATCTTCGCCGGTGCGCTCCAGGTGCGGGCCTCCCGGATCACCGAGGGGATGAAGATCGCCGCGGCGGACGCGCTCGCCGATGTCGTCGGTGACCAGCTCGCCGCGGACTACGTCATTCCGTCGCCGTTCGACGAGCGGGTGGCGCCGGCCGTCACGGCCGCGGTCGCCGCCGCCGCCCGGGCCGAGGGAGTGGCCCGGCGCTGACGCGCCCAGCTCCCGAGGAGGCCTCGCCGACCGGCGGGGCCTCCTTGCTGTTGGTGCAGGGTCGGTGGTCGGGCGGGTCCGTGCGGGGGCGCCCGTCCGTGTCCGGTTCGGGGCGCGGCGCGTGTCACACGCCGGTGGCGTTCCGTCCGCCGGTGGGCGGCGCCTATCGTCAAGGTCATGTTCGCTGCCTACGCCGCCCGAATTGACCGTGACCAGCCGTTGAACGGCCTCGAGTTGGGGGAGCGGCCGGCCCCCGAGGCGAGGCCGGGCTGGACGACCGTGACCGTCAAGGCCGCCTCGCTGAACCACCACGACCTCTGGTCCCTGCGCGGGGTCGGGCTCTCCGAGGACAAGCTGCCGATGATCCTCGGCTGTGACGCCGCCGGAATCGACGAGGACGGCAACGAGGTCGTCCTGCACTCCGTCATCGGCCAGACCGGCCACGGTGTCGGTCCGCGCGAGGGCCGGTCCATCCTCACCGAGAAGTACCAGGGCACGTTCGCCGAGCAGGTCTCGGTCCCGAGCTGGAACGTCCTGCCGAAGCCGCCCGAGCTCTCCTTCGAGGAGGCCGCCTGCCTCCCGACCGCCTGGCTCACCGCCTACCGCATGCTCTTCACCAACGCGGGGGTGCGCCCCGGTGACTCGGTCCTCGTCCAGGGCGCCGGCGGCGGCGTCGCCACGGCGGCGATCGCTCTCGGCAAGGCGGCCGGCCTCCGGGTCTTCGCCACCAGCCGCGACGAGGCCAAGCGCAAGCGGGCCCTGGAGCTCGGTGCCGTCGAGGCGCTGGAGTCCGGTGCCCGTCTGCCGCAGCGCGTCGACGCCGTCATCGAGACCGTCGGTGCGGCCACCTGGTCGCACTCCGTCAAGTCCCTGCGGCCCGGCGGCACCCTGGTGATCTCCGGCGCGACCAGCGGCGACCGCCCCTCGCACGCCGAACTCACCCGCATCTTCTTCCTGGAGCTCAAGATCGTCGGCTCGACCATGGGTTCCAAGGACGAGCTGGAGGACCTGCTCTCCTTCTGTGCCGCGACGGGAATCCGTCCCGTCATCGACGAGGTCCTTCCGCTGGACCGGGCCCGGGAGGGCTTCGAGCGCCTGGCGCAGGGCGACCAGTTCGGCAAGATCGTGCTGACCGCCTGAGAGCCACTCCTCCCGGCACCGCCTCGCCCACCACCCCATCCTGTCAACTCTGGTTGACAGGCTGGGCGTGTCAACCTACATTGACATGTATGACCGAAGCAACGGATCTCGCCGAGCGCGCGGGCGACCGCGACCCTCGGGTCGGGCTGCGGGCCGTCGCCGCGCTGCGCCGGCTGCTGGAGCAGTTGGAGGCCGTCCAGGTGCGCAGTGCGCGCAACCAGGGCTGGTCGTGGCAGGAGATCGCCGCGGAGCTGGGTGTGAGCAGGCAGGCCGTGCACAAGAAGTACGGGAGGCAGTGATGTTCGAACGGTTCACGAAGGACGCCCGTGCCGTGGTGGAGGGCGCAGTCGAGCACGCCGAGCGCGGGGGCGGCGACTTCGTCGACGTCGACCACATGCTGCTGGCGCTGCTGGACCGGCAGGGGAGCCCGGCGGCGTTCGCGCTGAGCACGCTCGGCCTCGCCGGCCGCAGGGCCTCGGTCGAGCATGCCCTCGCCGAGGCGCGCCGCCGCGGAGGACTCTCCCGGGCCGAGATGGACGCACTCGCCGGGCTCGGCATCGACGTCGAGGGGATCGTGGCCCGCGTCGAGGACGTGCACGGTGCGGGGGCGCTGGCGAGCCGCGGGGCGTCGGCACGGGGCCGGGGCAGGCGGCCGGGGCGGCGCCCCTTCACTCCCGGCGCCAAGGAGCTTCTGACCCGCTCCCTCCGTATTGCCGTCGCCCAGCGCGACCGGCACATCGGTGACGAGCACCTCCTCCTCGCCCTCACCGCACGTCCGGGCGTGACCGCCGAGATCCTCGCGGACCACGGGGTGACCCACGAGGCGGTCCAGCGGGTACTGCACGGCGTCGGAGGGGCGGGAGAGGCCAGGGCGAGCTGAGGCCGAGAGAGGCCGGGGCGGGGGAGGCTCAGTCCTCCGGCCGGTGGCGCAGTGCCGCCCCGATGTGCGCGGCCGCCGTCGACAGATGACGGCGGGCGTCGCGGAGCTGGTCCTCCGTCACACCGTTGTCCCGGGCGGCATCGCGGATGTCGTCGCGGAAGCGGTCCAGCAGGCGGTCGAGATCGCGTGCCGGATTGCCGGTGGACTCCTCCGAGGCCCACTCGGGCACGTACCGTCCGGGGAACCCCTCCTGCTCGCCCAGGTACTCCGGCTCCATACGGGCGTCCCGGGTGTCCGTGTGCTCCCCGCCCGCGTCCTTGCCGGGGCCCGGGCCGGCGTCGCTCCCGGCGCCCTTGCCGAAGTCCTTGCCGAACTCACCGAACTCCCTGGCGAGTTCGGTGAGCCCTTCCCGCACGCCCGTCGGCCAGTCGCCGCGCGCGAAGTGGTCCTGCACCTGCTGCTGGACACGCCGGGCGATGCGCTGCATCTCCTGCTGCGCCTGGCTGTGGGCCTTGTCCTGCGCCTCCTTGGCGGCCCTGCGGGCCTGCTGGGCCTCCTCGCGGGCCCGGCGGCTCTCGTCCTTCGCCCGCCGCGCCTGCTCCTTCCACTCCTGCTTGGCGCGCTTGAAGTCCTCCTTGGCCTGCCGCCACGCCTCCTTGTCGCCCCACGTTCCCTCGAAGTAGTCGGACATCTCAGGGAAGTCGGGGAAGCTCCTGCTCCGGGCACCGCCCGGCCGGGTGCGGGCCTCCTTGGCCGCCGCCCGGATGTCGCGTCGCAGATCCCCCGCGGCGCCGCGCACGTCGTCCCGGATCTCGGCGGCGAGCTCCGCGACCGACTCGCGGATCTCCAGCTCCAGATCGGCCAGCTCGCCGCTCCGGTCCGCCAGTTCGGCGCGGCCCGCGTCGGTGATCGAATAGACCTTGCGCCCGCCCTCCGAGGTGTGCCGGACCAGGCCCTCGGCCTCCAGCTTGGCCAGGCGCGGGTACACGGTGCCGGCCGACGGTGCGTAGAGCCCCTGGAAGCGCTCCTCCAGGAGACGGATCACCTCATAGCCGTGGCGGGGCGCCTCGTCGAGCAGCTTCAGCAGGTACAGACGCAGACGGCCGTGAGCGAAGACGGGGGGCATGTCACAGCACCTTCTTGTCGGCGGCGGGCGAGGAGGCGGCGGACTGTTCGGTGGCGGTCGGTGTGTCACCCTGCGGCGTCCCGGACCCGTACGGCTCATCGGCCGGGGGGCGGCGCAGCAGGGCGATCGCGCCGGAGACCGTCGTGGCCTTCAGCCGCCCGTTGCCCGCGCCCAGGCGGCCGGTGATCCGCTTGGCGCCCCACTGGCCGCTGACGCGCAGGTCCTCGAAGGCGTTCGAGACCGTGCCGCTCGCCGTGTTGGCCTCCACCTCGGCGTCCGCCGGGTGCGGCAGGCGAATGGCGATCTCGCCCGAGATGTTGGTCAGGCTGATGTCGGTCGGGCTCCCCGCGCGGTCCAGGTCGACGATCATGGAGCCGCTCACGGATTCGGCCTTCACGGAGGAGCCCGCGCCGTCGACGACGGTCAGGTCGCCGGAGACCGAGTTGAAGCGGAGGTCGCCGGTGACCGCCTGCGCCTCGACGTTTCCGGAGACGGTGTCGGTGCGGACCGGGCCCGACAGGCCCACCAGGGTGGTGTCGCCGGTGACGCCCTTGACCTCGGCGGGGGCGTCGATGCCGGAGACGACGGCGCTCGCGCCGACCACGCCCACCTCGACGCGCGTGTCCGCGGGCACGGCCAGCGAGACCACCGCGCTGCGCCGCCAGCCCTTGCGGTCCAGCCACTTGAGGAAGCCCTTCCAGGGCAGGTCGTCGTACGCCACGGTCAGAGTGGAGCCCTGCCGGGTCACCGTGAGCGGCGGACCGTCCAGCTCGGTCACTTCGAGGCGGGCGGAACCTTCGTCGGTGCCCACGACGTTCACCGTTCCGTTGACGATCCGTACGCGCAGTTCCTTCACCGGTGCGTCGAACGTGAGTTGCGTCGGCTCACCGACGGACCACTCGCCCATGTCGCGACCTCCCCCAGACACCTACCATGACGCGCCATATCGCGTCTCCTTGCTCAACACGATATATCGCGGATCGCGAAAGTCAAGGCGCGCCGGGGAAGGGGCAATCCGCCGGAGCGGGAGTCGGCGTGGGAGGGGGGCGGGCCGTGCCGCGGGTCGACCCCGGACGTCAGAGGACCAATTCGGGCCTGGCGGGACGAAGTGCCCTAGCGTGGTGTCCATGATCGGTGGGCTGTTGCTGTGCCGGGCGGAGCCCGAGGCCGTGGGTCCCGTGGCACGGCTGCTGCGGGAGCCGATGGCGCTGGCGCCCGCGGGGCCCGAGTGGAGCGTGCTGGTGCCCGAGGGGCAGCCCTGGAAGGACGGCGCAGAGCCGGTCGACCGGGTCATGCGCGGCTGGGCCAGCGCCCTCGCCGTGAGCGCACCCTGGCCGGTGCTCGCCCTGTGGTGGGACGACCACCACAGCGGCTACACCCTCGCCTCCGGATTCCGCCGCCCCGTGGGCTACGTATGGCTCGCGAGCGGCACGCCGGTCGGCGAGGAGGAGGCGATGCGGACGTTCGCGGGACGGCTGGGCCTCGATCCGGTGATGGACGGCGAGGCGTTGGACGTGCTCAGCCGCCCCGACACGGATGCGGACGCCCGGGCCCGTCTGCACGGGCTGCTCGCGGTCCTCGACCGCACCGGCCTCCGGCTGCCCGCCGGGCTCGGCCCCGGCGACCCGGCCGAACAGCTCCGCGCGGCCGTCGACGCCCTGCCCGAGGCCCAGGAGGTCGAGTGGGGCGGCTGGCGCGAGGCCGTACGCACCGAACTCGACGTCGTCGAGAACACCAGGCCGGTCCGCTGGCTGCGCGGCTCCAGGATCCGCGCCCTCTGCGCCGCCCAGCTGGCCGTCGGCCTCCCCGCCGCCCTCTGGGGCGTACGCCACCGTGACACCGGCTGGGCCCTGGCGGGACTGGTCCTCATGGCCGAGGGGGTACTGGGTCTGGCCTACGAGATCCGGAAGGCGGAGCGCACGGCCTAGGAGGGGTCCTGTGGATCATGCCGGGCCCATGCGCACGCCGGCATCCGGCCGATCGGGCCACGTCCCCCCTGGCCCCTACTCGTCCTCGTCCTCGTCGTCCAGCCGCGCCAGCCAGGTGGCCAGCCGCTCGACCGGCACCTCGAAGTCCGGGTTCAGGTCGACGAACGTCCGCAGCTGCTCGGCGAGCCACTCGAACGTGACCTCTTCCTCGCCGCGCCGCTTCTCCAGCTCCTCGATACCGCGGTCGGTGAAGTACATGGGGCTGCTCTCCTGCGTACAGACGTACGTGCCTACATACGTGGTGGTCGTGCACGTGATGCTCGTGCTGCACACAGCCTAATGACCGGCACGGCGGGACGGTTCGCGCCGTCGGTCCGCATCGCCCGTGCTCCCGGTGGCACGGCCCGGCTCAGGACGGACGACGACGGGGGCCCGGCCCCGGGTCGTTCCACCCGGGGCCGGGCCCTGTGTCCGTCGTACCGCCGAAGCGGCCGCCCGGGGCTACGCCTCGAACACCTCGCGCACCAGCTGCTCCTGCTCCGCCTGGTGCCGCTTGGCCGAGCCGACCGCGGGCGAGGAGCCGTGCGGGCGGGAGATGCGGCGGAGCCGCTCGCCGTGCGGGATGTCCGCGCCGACCGCCAGGTCCAGGTGGTCGATCAGGTTGAGCGCGATGAACGGCCAGGCACCCTGGTTCGCCGGCTCCTCCTGGGCCCACAGGTACTTCTCGGCGTTCGGGTACTTGTTGACCTCCGCCTGGAGCTCGGCACCCGGCAGCGGGTACAGGCGCTCGATGCGGATGATGGCCGTGTCCGTCGCGCCGCGCTTCTCGCGCTCGGCGGCGAGGTCGTAGTAGACCTTGCCCGCGCAGAAGACGACCTTGCGGACCCCGGCCGGGTCCACGTGGCTGTCGCCGATGACGGGGCGGAAGCCGCCCGTCGTGAACTCCTCCGTCTTGGACGCCGCGGCCTTGAGACGCAGCATCGACTTCGGCGTGAAGACCACCAGCGGCTTGTGGTGCGGGTTGTGCACCTGCCACCGCAGGAGGTGGAAGTAGTTCGACGGGAGGGTCGGCATCGCGACCGTCATGTTGTTCTGCGCGCAGATCTGCAGGAACCGCTCGGGGCGGGCCGAGGAGTGGTCCGGGCCCTGGCCCTCGTAGCCGTGGGGGAGGAGCAGCGTCACACCGCTCGTCTGGCCCCACTTCTGCTCGGCCGACGAGATGAACTCGTCCACGACGGTCTGGGCGCCGTTGACGAAGTCGCCGAACTGGGCCTCCCACATGACCAGCGACTCGGGACGGGCCAGCGAGTAGCCGTACTCGAAGCCCATCGCCGCGTACTCCGACAGGAGGGAGTCGTAGACGTTGAAGCGAGCCTGGTCGTCCGACAGGTACAGCAGCGGGGTGAAGTCCTCGCCCGTCTCGCGGTCGATGAGGACCGCGTGGCGCTGGCCGAAGGTGCCGCGGCGGGAGTCCTGGCCGGCCAGGCGGACCGGGGTGCCCTCGAGGAGGAGGGAGCCGACCGCCAGCGTCTCGCCCATGCCCCAGTCGATCGTGCCGTCCTCGACCATCGCCGCACGGCGCTGCAGCTGCGGCAGCAGACGCGGGTGCACGGTGATGTGGTCGGGGATGTTGACCTGGGACTCGGCGATCCGCTTCACGACCTCCTGGGAGACCGCGGTGTCCACGGCCACCGGGAACTCGGCCCGGACGTCCGGGGCGCTGGCCTCGGCGGGCGCCTGGGTGGCCTCGCGGACCTCCGTGAAGACCTTCTCCAGCTGGCCCTGGTAGTCCTGGAGGGCCTGCTCGGCCTCTTCGAGCGTGATGTCGCCCCGGCCGATCAGCGACTCGGTGTACAGCTTGCGCACCGAGCGCTTCTTGTCGATCAGGTCGTACATCAGCGGCTGCGTGAAGGCCGGGTTGTCCGACTCGTTGTGACCGCGGCGGCGGTAGCAGATGAGGTCGATGACCACGTCCTTGTTGAACGCCTGGCGGAACTCGAAGGCCAGACGCGCGACACGGACGACCGCCTCGGGGTCGTCGCCGTTAACGTGGAAGATCGGCGCCTCGATCATGCGGGCCACGTCCGTGGCGTACATGGAGGAGCGCGAGGACTCCGGGGCGGCGGTGAAGCCGACCTGGTTGTTGATCACGACGTGGACGGTGCCGCCGGTGCGGTAGCCGCGCAGCTGCGACATGTTCAGCGTCTCGGCGACCACACCCTGGCCCGCGAAGGCCGCGTCGCCGTGCAGGGCGATCGGCAGGACCGTGAAGTCCGTGCCGCCCTTGCCGATGATGTCCTGCTTGGCGCGTGCGACGCCCTCCAGGACCGGGTCGACGGCCTCCAGGTGGGAGGGGTTGGCGACCAGCGAGACGTTGATCTGCTCGCCGTCCAGGCCGGTGAAGGTGCCCTGGGCGCCCAGGTGGTACTTCACGTCGCCGGAGCCGTGCATCGACTTCGGGTCGAGGTTGCCCTCGAACTCGCGGAAGATCTGCGCGTACGACTTGCCGACGATGTTCGCCAGGACGTTCAGACGGCCGCGGTGGGCCATGCCGATGACGACCTCGTCGAGGCGGGCCTCGGCCGCGGAGTCGATGACCGCGTCCAGCAGCGGGATGACCGACTCGCCGCCCTCCAGCGAGAAGCGCTTCTGGCCGACGTACTTCGTCTGCAGGAAGGTCTCGAAGGCCTCGGCGGCGTTCAGCCGGCGCAGGATGCGCAGCTGCTCCTCGCGCTCAGGCTTGGCGTGCGGACGCTCGACGCGGTCCTGGATCCACTTGCGCTGCTTCGGGTCCTGGATGTGCATGAACTCGATGCCGGTGGTGCGGCAGTACGAGTCGCGCAGCACGCCGAGGATGTCGCGCAGCTTCATCATCGACTTGCCGGCGAAGCCGCCGACCGCGAACTCGCGCTCCAGGTCCCAGAGCGTGAGGCCGTGCTCGGTGATGTCCAGGTCGGGGTGCTTGCGCTGGCGGTACTCCAGCGGGTCGGTGTCGGCCATGACGTGGCCGCGGACCCGGTAGGAGTGGATCAGCTCGAAGACCCGGGCGGCCTTGGTGACGTCGTCGTCGTGGGAGGCGTCGATGTCCCGGAACCAGCGGACCGGCTCGTAGGGGATGCGCAGCGCCTCGAAGATCTCGTCGTAGAAGTTGTTCTCGCCGAGGAGCAGGTTCGACACGATCCGCAGGAACTCGCCGGAGGCGGCGCCCTGGATGACGCGGTGGTCGTAGGTCGACGTGACCGTCATGACCTTGGAGATGCCCAGCTTGTTGAGCGTGTCCTGGGACGTGCCCTGGAACTCCGCCGGGTACTCCATGGCGCCGACGCCCATGATCACCGACTGGCCCGGCATCAGACGCGGCACGGAGTGGACGGTGCCGATGCCGCCGGGGTTGGTCAGCGAGACCGTGACGCCGGTGAAGTCGTCCATCGTCAGCTTGTTGTCGCGGGCGCGACGGACGATGTCCTCGTAGGCCTGCCAGAACTCGAAGAAGTTCAGGGTCTCGGCCTTCTTGATGGCCGCTACAACCAGTTGCCGGTCGCCATTGGGCTTCACCAGGTCGATGGCGAGGCCGAGGTTCACGTGCTCCGGCTTGACCAGGGTCGGCTTGCCGGCCTTCTCCGCGAAGGACCAGTTCATCGACGGCATGGCCTTGATGGCCTGCACCATCGCGTAGCCGATCAGGTGCGTGAAGGAGATCTTCCCGCCCCGGGCCCGCTTGAGGTGGTTGTTGATGACGATGCGGTTGTCGAACAGCAGCTTCACCGGGACCGCGCGGACGGACGTGGCCGTCGGCAGCTCCAGGGAGGCGTTCATGTTCTTCGCGACCGCGGCGGACGGGCCGCGCAGCGTCACGAGCTCGGGGCCGGCGGGGGCCTCGGTCGCGGGCGCGGCCTTGGCGGCGGCGGGCTTCGGTGCGGCGGCGGCCGGCTGTGCGGCGGCCGGCTTCGCCGTGGCGGGCTGCGCGGGCTGTGCGGGCGGCGCAGTCTGCGCGGCGGACGCGGCGGGGGCCGCGGGCTTCGCCGCAGGGGTGGCGGGGGCGGCTACGGGCGCCGCAGCCGTCGGCGTTGCGGTGGTGTCCGCAGCCCCCGCGGCTGCGGCACTCTGCGCGGGCGCGGCGGTCGAGGCCGCCCCGGGCTTGTAGTCGGCGAAGAAGTCCCACCAGGCACGGTCGACCGAATTCGGGTCCTGGAGGTACTGCTGATAGATCTCGTCGACGAGCCACTCATTGGGACCGAACGCGGCTGCAGGGTTCTTGCCCTGCCCCTCTTGGTCGGTCGAGATGCTCGAGTTACTGGGGGACTGTGGCGACACGGCGGCAACCGCCCTCTTCCGCTTCACAAGGTGATGGACAGCGGGAATAGAGGCTACGCCTCCCGGACCAGGTGATGCAGGCCGGGCCGGTCATCCGTCGCGTAAGTCACACCGGATCCCGTGTTTCGGGCCCGGAAATGGCGGGAAACAAGCGAGGTTCCGATGCGGAGTGGGTACGTCGACGAGTGGCCGCGGCCTGGTGTGCCTGCGCCCTGTCCGTTCCCGCGTCGATCGTGGGTGGATCGAGTGTGGTTTGTGACCGACCTCACGTCGATCTTGTGCTTCCGCTTTGAACCCTACGTCAACTTCAGGCGCTCGGCAGACCCGGGAGAGTGACCTGAATCCGGCAGCCTCGCTCCGATTCGGCCACCCCGATCCGGCCACCGTGCAGTTCGACGGCCCAGCGGGCGATCGCGAGGCCCAGACCGGTGCCCCCGTCGCTGCCGGGGCCCTTCGAAGAGCCCTGCCCGCCACGGTTGAACCGCTCGAAGACCCGGTGCCACTCCGACCGCGGGATCCCGGGCCCCTCGTCCAGGACCTCCAGGTCCAGCGACTCGGGCCCGTCCCCGCGCCGCGCCCGCACGGTGACCCGGCCGTGCGGCGGGCTGTGCTTGACGGCGTTGTCGATGAGATTCGCCACGACCTGGTGGATGCGCTCCGGATCCGCGTGCGCCGTCAGCTCCGGCGGGGACACGTCCAGGTGCAGATGGACGTCCGTACGCGTGTGGCTGCCCGATCCGGAGGCGATGCCCGCGCGCTGCGAGGCGACCATGTTGGCCTCCTTCAGAACGCCCGAGAGATACGGCCACACCTCGAAGCGGCGCGCCTTCAGCGGGACGACGCCGTTGTCGAGCCGGGACAGGTCCAGCAGCGTCTCCACCAGCCGGCCGAGGCGCTCGGTCTGCTTCAGCGCCGTGCGCATGGTCTCCGGGTCGGCGGCCGAGACCCCGTCCACGACGTTCTCCAGAACGGCCCGCAGCCCCGCGATCGGGGTGCGCAGCTCGTGCGAGACATTCGCCACGAGCTCCTTGCGCTGGAGGTCCTGGGCCTCCAGGTCGTCGGCCATGCGGTTGATCGTCGACGCCAGGTCGCCCAGTTCGTCGCGCCGGTCGGCGCCGCGCACCCGGCGCGTGTAGTCGCCGTGCGAGATCGACCGGGCCACGTGGTTCATCTCGTCCAGCGGAGCCGTCAGCGAGTGCGCCACGAACTGGGTGATCAGCAGGGTCGCGATCACCGAGAAAACGGTGATGAAGCGCAGCTCCGTCTCCGTGCGCACCGCGATCATCAGCAGGCCCGTGGTGATGAACACCGAGACGACCACGAGCGTGCCGAGCTTCGTCTTGATCGAGAACGGCCGCAGCCCGCCCCAGGGGCCCGCGCTCCCGCGCGCCCCGCCGGGCCCGCCGGGCCCGTTCGGGGCGTCGCGCCAGGGGGTCTGCCGTATCCCGCCCGGACGGCCCGCGACGCTCACGGCGTCGGCGTCTCCAGCGCGTATCCGACACCGTGCACGGTGCGGATCCGCTCGGCGCCGATCTTCCGCCGCAGCGCCTTGATGTGGCTGTCGACGGTCCGGGTGCCGGAGGCGTCCGCCCAGTCCCAGACCTCCGCGAGCAGCTGCTCGCGGGACAGCACCGCACGCGGCGTGTTGGCCAGGCAGACCAGGAGGTCGAACTCGGTCGGGGTGAGGTGGACGTCCTCGCTGCGCACCCGTACCCGGCGCTGTGCGTGGTCGATCTCCAGCTCGCCCAGGCGCAGGATGCCGGAGCGCGGCGTCGTCGCGGCCAGGGCCGCGCGCTCGACACGGCGCAGCAGCACATGGACGCGGGCCGCGAGCTCGCGCATCGAGAACGGCTTGGTCATGTAGTCGTCGGCGCCGACCCCGAGGCCGACCAGCATGTCGGTCTCGTCGTCACGGGCCGTGAGCATCATGACGGGCACCGGCCGTTGGGCCTGCACCCGGCGGCACACCTCGAGGCCGTCGAAGCCCGGCAGCATCACGTCGAGGATCAGCAGGTCGGGCTGCCAGGCCTCGGCCGTGTCGACGGCTGCGGGACCGTCGCCCGCCGTCTGCACCAGGAACCCCTCGGCGCGCAGACGTGCGGAGATGGCATCCACGATCGTCGGGTCGTCCTCGACCACCAGCACCCTTCGCTGGGCACCCGGCGCGGCCGCGCCGCCGGTGCCGTTCTGGGAGGAGGTGTGTGTCTGCTCCATCGCCCGCCCCTGACTGTGCTTTCCGGAACCCGTGGGGTGATCCCATGACTGCTGTTGACGCACGGATCGTCCATGTGCCGGTAGGCAGGGTACGGGCAGTAACAGCGCCGCGGCTATCCAGGCCTGACCGCGAGATGCACGACGTCCGGAACGCCCCGGGCAACCGGGATTTCCTCGGTATGAACCCCTTGGAACCCCGCATTCCGCAATGTGCCCTCGAATTCCTCGGAGGGCTGCGCGGACCAGACGGCGAGCACTCCGCCCGGATTCAGGCGGGCATGGCAGGCTGCGAGGCCCGCGGAATCGTACAGATTTTCGTTGCCCTCCGTGACGGTCCAGTCCGGTCCGTTGTCGATGTCCAGGCACAGTGCGTCATATGTCACATCGGCGCTGTGCAGGTGGTGCACGAGATCGTCGTGCACGATCCCGGTCCGCGGATCGGCGAGCGCGTCGGCCGAGACCACCGACAGCGGGCCGCCGTCGTGGTGCCAGTCGATGATCGCCGCCTCGCGCTCCACGACCGTGATGCGTCCCCAGCGCGGATCGGCCGCCGCGTGCGCCAGCGAGAAGCCCACGCCCAGTCCGCCGATCAGCACGTGCGGCGCGGGTCTGTCGTCGAGGGCGTCGCGGGCGGCGTCGACGAGCAGCCGCTCCGAGCGGCCGTCGGACGTGTCCATCAGGAAGCAACCGTTGGCGATGATCTGGAGCAGTGCGCCGTGCCGCCGCAGCACCACCTCGCCGTACGGACCGTCGCGGCGGTCCAGGACGAGAGGCGCCCCGTGCGGCGGGTCGAAGCGGTCGCTGCCGCCGGGGGACGGGCTGTCGAAGGCGTCGTACAGGGTGGACATGTGCCCATCCTGGCCGGATCGCGGCCCGCCGGACGAATTGTTTGCGACGTGCCGGGGGTGTGGTGGGACGCGGAAGGTGACTATGAGGTTGCTGTGAATCGGGTCTCGCGTGGCGTCGGTCATAGACATGGGACCGTGAGGCGCGAAATGTGGGGCGCGACGGAAGGGGGCCCCGTGGACCGGAGTGCGACCGCCCATGTGACGGCCGCCGAGGAACGGCTCCCGCCCACCCTCGACGGCATCCCGCGCGAGCCCGGCCGAGCCCCCGTGTGCGCCCCACGGTTCGAAGCGGTGCCCCCCGCGGTCCGGCGGTTGCCGGACGCCCGGCTGCTCCTGCCCACGCCCACCGGCACGCCGTTCACCTTCGGATACGCGGCCGTGCTCGCCCTGACGTCCCTGGTCGCCGCGTACGCCGACCCGTCCGTCGTCTCGGCGCTGCTGCACGGCTCCAGCACCGATGTCGCGCACCTCGTGCGCCGGCCCGTCCTGGTGCTGGTCGCCAGCGCCCTGTGGGTCGCCGGCGGTCTGGTGTCGCCGTTCACGGTCGGCTTCCTGGTGGTCCTCACCGCGCTGGAACGCCGCGTCGGCGGCCTGCGCACGGCCGCGGTGTTCCTGCTGGGCCATGTCATCGCCACGCTCGCCACCGAGGTGCCCGTCGGGCTTTCGGTGCTGGCCGGGCAGCTCCCCGGCACCTCGCTGCACCGCCTCGACTACGGCATCAGCTTCGGTGTCGCCGCGAGTGTCGGTGCCCTCGCGGGCCTGCTCACGCCGTGGCTGCGCTGGGCGGTGCTGGGCGGCTGCGGCTGGATGCTCGGCGCCGACCTGATCGCTTACCGGGACCCGCTGACCAACTGGGGGCATGTGCTGGCGCTGCTCGTCGGCGTCGCCGTCTGGCCGCTGGTGCGAGGGTGGCAGCGTCCGGCGCGGACCGGGGCGTGGCTGGGCGCCTAGGCCGTGTCCCCTTCCTCCTCCGGCTTGCCGGAGCACCGTCGTCGGGTGGGTGAGGGCGGCGCGGCGCCGCAGCCGCGTGGGACGGGTCAGCCCAGGACCGGTGGTGTCCAGTCGGCGTGCCGCAGGACGGCGCGGACGGTCACGCGGGACGGGGCCAGCCGAAGCGCCGTGTTGCGCACGGCGACGGCCAGGGGATGCGTCATCCGCTGGCCCATCCGGCCGGCCTGGCGGGCGGCGCGTGCGACGGACTGGCTGCGCGGGCGGCGCTCGACGTCGTAACGGGCCAGCGCCGCTTCCACGGTGGGCTCGGAGGCGAGCGCGGCGGCCAGCGTGGCCGCGTCCTCCAGCGCCTGGCAGGCGCCCTGGCCGAGGTTCGGGGTCATGGCGTGGGCCGCGTCGCCGAGGAGCGCGATCCGGCCCGAAGCGAAGGAGGACAGGGGTGTCACCAGTTCGTGGATGTCATGGTGCAGGACGGCGTCGGGCCGGGTCGCGTCCAGCAGCGCGGGGATCGGATCGTGCCAACCGCCGAAACGACGGCGCATCGCGTCCAGGGCATCCGTATGACGCACCCCGGGTGGCGAGTTGAGCACCGCGTGCCATTCGGCCCGGCCGTCGGCGAACGCGATGTGACCGAACTCGGCGCCCTTCCCCCAGGTCAGCTCGAAGTCGGTGTCCAACTCGACCGGATGCTCGGTGATGGCGCGCAACACGGTCGACCCGCTGTAGGCCGGACCCGGGTGGCGAGGGAACAGGTGGGCGCGCATCCGGCTGCCCACTCCGTCGGCGGCCACGACCAGGTCCGCCTCCAGGACGGTGTCGCCGACGGGGATCCGCACCCGGCTCGGGTCGGAGCGGTCGACGGATGTCACCTCGGCCCCGACGATCAGGCACTCGGGCGGCAGTGCCGCTCGCAGCAGGCGGTGCAGCACGGCTCGGGGGATGCCGACGATCGGTGTGCCGAGCTCACGCTCCAGCGCGGCTCCGTCCATCCGGGCCAGCCGGCCGCCGCCGGGGACACGGGTGCCTCCGGTGTACTGAGGCCGCGCGGCCGAGCGCACCGCATCGCCGATGCCGAGGACGTCCAGGGCGCGGATGCCGTTGGCGTGCAGGGATATGCCCGCCCCCACGTCGGCGAGCACCGAGGCGCGTTCGACAACCGTCACTTCCCAGCCGGCCCGGCGCAGGCCGATGGCAGCGGCCAGCCCGCCGATGCCCCCGCCGACCACCACAGCACTGCCGCCCATATCCGGCCCCCCGTCGTCCTGCCCGCCACGATCCTTCTACAGATGTAGAAGGATCGTACTCCCGCTCTCTACAGGTGTAGAAAGGGGGAATGTCCACCGACCGACGCACCGTCCTCGCCGACGCGGCCATCACCGTGCTCGCCGAGACGGGGATGCGAGGACTGACCCATCGCGCGGTGGACAGGACGGCGAACCTGCCACCGGGCACCACGTCCGCCTACTTCCGCACGCGCCAGGCGCTGCTCACCGCGCTGGTCCGGCGTCTGGTCGCACTCGACCAGGCGGAACTCCAGGCGATCGGGGAGCGGACACCCGTGCCGCGGGATGCCGGGGAACTGGCGGCCGGTATCGCCGCCTTCGTCGAGCACCGGCTCACGGCCGACGGCCGACGGCGCTCCCTCGCGCGCTATGCGTGCGCCATCGAGAGCGTGCACCATCCCGAGCTGCGGGAGATCCTCGTGCCGCGCGAGAACGCAGGGCGGCACGTCGTGCGCGACTTCCTGGCCGCGCACGGCGTCGCGGAGGCCGAGGAGCGAACCGTCACCCTGCTGACCTGCGTGGATGGACTGGTCTTCGACCGCCTGGTCAACGGCGGGCGTGTGTCGGAGAAGGAAATCGGCAGGCTGGTGACGGCGGCCCTGCGGTAGGCGGGCCCTGCGGCGGGCGGGCGGGCGCCGGGCCCGCAGTCGGAGTGCGGGATGCCCGAGCGCGGGGTGCGG
>NZ_JBSFDP010000006.1:0-214846 GCF_053593975.1 Streptomyces sp. NPDC002004 | reverse complement strand
GTGCGGGACGGGTGCGGGGTGCCCGAGCGTGGGGTGCGGGACGGGTGCGGGGTGCCCGAGCGTGGGGTGCGGGACGGGTGCGGGGTGCCCGAGCGTGGGGTGCGGGACGGGTGCGGGGTGCCCGAGCGTGGGATGCCTGCGCAGGGTGCCTGATCCTCCATGGGGCATCCCCTGGGCGTGTGGCCTGGACAAGCGTGTGTGCCCGGCCAGGCGTGCGTGCCCGCCTATACGACCGGCCCTTCGGCCTGCCTGACCAGTTCGTCGTACCGCTCCTTGACCAGCTCCATGTGCAGCCAGCTCTCCACGCCCCGCACCGCTTCGACGGCCCGCATCCGCTCCAGCGTCCCGAGGACCGCGTCCAGCGACTCGGCCGTGATCGTGCCGACCAGCTGTGCACGGCCGACGCACGTCGACAGGAAGGTCACGCGCTCCCAGTCCGCGAGCAGTCGGGCGACCGGCTCGGACGGGCCCTGCACACGCACCGCGAAGCCGCACGCGTGGCCGAGTCCCAGCGCCTCCGGGCGCACGAGGGCCACGACCCGGGCGACCCCTGCGTCCAGCAGCCGCAGGGTCCGGGACCGGGTGGCGCCGGGGGAGAGGCCGACACGGTCGGAGAGTTCCGCGAACGGCAGCCGCCCGTCGTGCTCCAGCTCCGCCAGGATCCGCAGATCCGTGGCGTCGAGGTCGAGCGGGGCCGGTTCGTCCGGCACCAGATACGGGTCCTTGATCTGCCGCGTCGCCAGCAACGGGTCGACGTCGGCGACCCCGGGCAGCGCCCTGACCTGCTCGATCGCCTGCTCCAGTGCCGCGAATCCGGCCGTCCGCAGCTCCGCCATGATCGCGCGACGGCCGGCCGTGAGGGTCACGAACGGCGCCTGCGGCAGTGCCGCGATCGCGCGCGCGACCGGCCCCGCCGGGCCCTGCGTGTCGATCGACAGATGGGCCGACGCGGTCAGACCCCGCACCGCGGGGTGCACGACACCGACGACCCGCACCGCCTCCGACGACAGCAGCCGCTGCACCCGCGCGCGGGTTGCGGGCCGGGACAGTCCCACCCGCTGCGCCAGCGTCTCGTAGGTGAGCCGGCCGTCGGCCTGTAGCGCGCGCACGACGGCGAGGTCGGTCTGGTCCAGGTCCACGTGTGCGAGTCCTCTCATATATCGATCGCCAGTAGACAGCTGAACGAACGAAACGTAACTTTACTTTAGGTCTTGCGGACGAATCAGCTGTGGAGGTTGGTGTGGGGCGGCCGGTTGTGGTGTTCACGGATCCCGAGGAACTGGAACCGGGGCCCGGTGTCCGGCTGCTCGAGGACGCCGGGTTCGAGGTCCGGATCGCACGCGGCCGCGACCCGGAGGGCATCGCGGCGGTCGCGCACGACGCGGTCGCCCTGATCGTCGGCTACGCGTGCGTGGACGACGCGCTGCTCGCCCGGCTGCCGGAACTGCGCATCCTCGCCACCATGTCCGCGGGGTACGACATGGTCGACGCGGAGGCCGTGCGGCGCCGCGGCCTGTGGCTGGCCAACCTGCCCGACGCGGCGACCGAGGACGTCGCCGTGCACGCCCTCGCCTCGGCGCTTTCGCTCGTCAGGCATCTGCCCGAAGCCGACGCCGCGGTGCGCGGCGGCGGCTGGGCCACCGGATTCACGGCGCTCCCGCGGCGTGCGGGCGAGCTGACGCTCGGACTCGTCGGCATGGGCCGCATCGCCCGTGAGCTGGCGCGGCTCGCCGCACCCGTCTTCGGCCGCGTCGTCGGGTACGACCCGCGGGCCACCGCATGGCCGGAGGGTGTCGACCGCCTCGCGAGCCTCGACGCACTGCTCGCCGTCACGGACGTGCTGTCGCCGCACGTCCCGCTGACGGAGGAGACGCGCGGGCTGATCGGCGCCGACTCGCTGGGGCGGATGCGGCCCGGCGGATATCTGGTGAACGTCTCGCGCGGCGAGCTCGTCGACCCCGATGCGCTGCTCGCCGCGCTCGACGGCGGGCGGCTGGCCGGCGCCGCGCTCGACGTGCTGCCGGTCGAGCCGCCGCCCGCGGGCGACCCGCTGCTCACCCACCCGCGCATCCGGCTGTCCCCGCACAGCGCCTTCCTCTCCGACGCCTCGCGCCGTGCCTACGTCACCGGCCCTGCCGAGAACGTCCTGGCCTGGCAGCGCACCGGCCGTCCCCGCACGCCCGTCATCGACCCGACCGAAGGAGCCTCCGCATGACCGCCGCCGTCACCGCCGCCCCCGCGCCCGCCGCCCCCGCCACCGAGGCGGAGCTGCGCCGCGAGCTGGCCGCCGTCTACCGGCTGGTCGCCCACTTCCGGATGACCGACCTCATCTTCACCCATATATCGCTGCGGCTGCCCGGCGCCGACCACCACTTCCTGATCAACCCCTACGGGCTGCTGTTCGAGGAGATCACCGCCTCGAACCTGGTCAGGATCGACCTGGACGGCCGGCCGGTCGAGCCGACGCCGTACCCGGTGAACCCGGCGGGGTTCGTCATCCACAGTGCGATCCACCGGGCGCGCGAGGACGCGCAGTGCGTGCTCCACACGCACACCAGGGCGGGCTGCGCGGTGGCCGCCCAGGAGGGTGGCCTGCTCCCGCTGAACCAGATGTCGATGGAGTTCTACGGCCGGGTCGGCTACCACGACTACGAGGGCGTCGCCCTCAACCTCGACGAACAGCAGCGGCTCGTCGACGACATCGGCGGTCACCCGGCGCTGATCCTGCGCAACCACGGCCTGCTCACCGTCGGCGGGAGCGCGGCGCAGGCGTTCCTGCGCATGTACTACCTGGAGAAGGCCTGCGACATCCAGATCGCCGCGCAGGCCGGCGGCGGCGCGCTCACGGTGCCGTCGCCGGAGGTCTGCGAGTACACCGCACGGCAGCTCGCCGGAGAGGCGACGGCGGACCTCACCGACGACGACGCGTACGAGCTGGCATGGGCGGCGATGCTGCGGCTGGTGGAGCGGATCGCGCCCGACTACAAGGACTGACGGGCCGCCGGGTCCGTCGGCTCCTCGGGCACGTAGTGGACGCTGGTGAGCGGGGCCTGCACCCGCCAGCCGAGGGAGGTGTACAGGGCCCGTCCGTCGTCGGTCGCGCCGAGCACCCCGGTCTCGGCCCCCTGCTCCAGGGCCGCCTCGGCGAGCGTTCGCATCACCAGGCTGCCCAGCCTCCTGCGGCGGTGCTCCGCCGAGGTCTCCACCTGGTCGACGACGGCCGTCGCGCCGGTGGGCGCGACCTGGCCGCGGGCCGCGAAGGAGCCGTCGGGCGCGGTGACGAGGACACGCGTCACCCCGCCGCGGGTCCAGCTGCGCAGTCGGTACCCGTCGGGAAGCCCCGTTCCGGCGGGCCCCGGGGTTACGGCGGCCCCGACCCTTCGCAGGGCGACGGACATCAGGTGTCCGGGCTCGTCGATCGTCCACCCCGGCCCCAGCAGTCGCATGACGTCCTCCTCCGGGGCGAACACCTTCAGCCAGACGCCGGGCGCGGCCACGGCGGCGGCGACCTTGCGGACCGCGGCCGTGTCCACGTCCGCGCCGAGCCCGGCGAACACATACCGGGTCACCTGCTTCGGCAGCCCCACGTCGATGGTGTAGCCCCAGTCCTCGACGACGGGGAACGAGGCCCCGCGCGAGACCACCCACCCGTCGACCCACGCGCGGACGATGCTGTTCGTGCTCTCCATGACGGCCCCCTGAGTCATAGGTAATAGTCCCTTCTGGTTAGAGCACCTTACACGCCCTGGTCCCGGCTCTCCCGGCACATGACCGGATCTGCCGCCCTCGGGCCCGCGTGCCTACGCTCGTCGTGGCGAGAGGAACGCGATGGCGGACGCCACGGACCCCACGGAACATGCCGAGGCCCGGCTCGGCCTCGCCGCGGCGCGGTTCGCCGCCGGAGACCCGGCCGCCGCCAGGGCCGCATGTCTGCACGCGGCCCGGCTCGCACGGACCGCGCGCCGCCCCGACCTGCTCGCCCGGTCCGCCCTTGCCCTCGGCGGCGGGCCCACCGGCACCGGGGACGGCACCGGGGACGGTCCCGTGGACCGGGAGCAGATCGAGTTGTTGACGGAGGCGCGGGAGGCGCTGGCGGCCGATGCCGGGAGGGCGACGCTGCGCGCCGCCGTCACCGCTCGGCTCGCCGTCGTCGCCGGCCCCGACGCACCCGTGCAGCACCGGGTCGACCTCGCCGAGGAAGCCGTGGGTGACGCCCGGGCGGGCGGCGACCCGGCCGTGCTCGGCGTCGCGCTCGCCGCTCTCTGCACGGTCGGGCCCGGCCCCGACCGCTGCGCGAGCCGGCTCGCCCGGTCCGCGGAGCTCGTCGGTGTGGCGCGGGATCTGCCGGACCCCGCGCTCGAACTGCTGGGCCGCCGCCTGCGGTTCGTCGCCCTGCTGGAGACCGGGGACATCGAGGGCGCACATGCGGAGGCGGATGCGTACGAAGGGGCGGTGCGGTCCCTGCGCCGTCCTTCGGACGCCTGGTTCGTGCCCCTGTGGCGCGGGGCGCGCGCCCTGATGGAGGGCCGGTACGAGGACTGCCGCACCGCCCTCGCGGAGGCGGAGACCCTGGCGGAGGCCCTCGCCGGCCGTTCCGCCGACGCGGCACCACTCATCGCCGCCCAGCGCTGGTCCCTGCTCGCCGAGTCGGGGGACCTGACCGGACTGGAGCGGATGCTCGCCGGGATGCCGCCGCTGGGCCGCATCCCGGGCGCATGGCCCCAGGTCGCGCTCGGGCTGGTCGCGGCGCAGTTCGGGCACGTGGACGAGGCGGCGCGCCGGCTCACCGCGGTCCTCCCACGGCTGGCCACCGCGCCACGGGACGGCGCATGGCTGCCGGCCCTGGCGCAGGCGGCGGAGACGGTCGCGCTCATCGGCGCGCACAACACGGCGCCCCGGCTGTACGCCCTGCTCGCCCCGTACGCGGACCTGTTCGTCGTGGAGGGCCCGGGAGCGGTGGTACGGGGCCCGGTCCACCGGCACCTGGCGCTGCTCGCGGCATCCCTGGGCGACGCCACCGCAGCCCGCCGCCATGCGGAGGCGGCTCGCGCCGCGGCGCTGTGGGCGGGGGCGAGAGGGCTGCTGGAACGCATCGAACGGGAGACGCGGCCGCTCCGCGCCACGGAGGGGTCCGTGGGCGGTGCCGGTGGCTTCGACCATCCCGACGGTCGCGACGGCCCAGGGGGTTCCGACCGCCCGGACAGACCCGACGGCCACGGCCCCGGCTCGGCCGACGCCGACATCCAGCCCGACCCCGAGATCCAGGCCGACCTCGACGCCGACATCCAGACCGACCCCGAGAGTGTGTTCCGGCTGGTCGACGGCATCTGGCAGCTGCGCCACGCCGGGCGCGAGGCGCGACTGCCAGACGGCGAGGGCCTGCGGGACCTGGCCGCCCTCCTCTCGCGGCCCGGTGTGCCCGTTCCCGCGCTGGACCTGGCGACGGCGTCGCGGCCCGGCACCCTCCAAGGGTCCGGAGCCCCCTGCCGGGCACGGGACGCGACCGTGCGCGCCGCGTACCGCCGCAGGATGCGGGAGCTGACGGCCGAGGCGGAGGCGGCGGAGGTGAGCGGGGACTCCGGGTGGTCGGCCCGGGTCGCCCTCGAGCGCGACGCGCTCATCGGCCGGCTCGCCTCCGCGTACGGTATCGGCGACCGGCCCCGCAGGACCGGCTCCGCCGCCGACCGCGTCCGTACCGCGGTGGCGGCGCGGATCCTGGCGGCCATCGACCGGATCGCCGCCGTCCACCCGGAGCTGGGGCGTCACCTCGCAGCGACGGTCCGTACCGGCACGACCTGCGTGTACGAACCGCGCACTAGGCCACGTCGGCCGGAATGACCAGGACGTGCGTCCAGGTGGCCCGGATCACCGACCTCCGCACCGCCGAGCTGTCGCGCCGCCGCGGAGGAGGGCGGACGAGGGGCGGAGGGGGCGGCGGACAGGCGGACGGGAATGCGAGGCGTCGCTGCGGCGTCCCCTTCTGCACAAGCCCTGTGGAAGGGGACGGGCCAGAGCACCCGACCCGCACCTCATGGGGCCGGACACGGTGCGTAGCCGTGCACCCGCCGGGCGATCGCTCAGAGCGAACGTCCGCCGGGGAACATTCCGGAGCTCCCCTGCATTGAGTCGACATAGCTCAACTTGACTGCCGAAGGGGAGATCATGGCTGCTGAGTCCACGGCGTTCACACCGCTCATCCTGCCCGTGCTGCCGCTCGACGACGAGGTCGTGCTGCCCGGAATGGTGGTGCCCCTGGACCTGAACGACACCGATGTACGCGCCGCCGTGGAGGCAGCCCAGGCCGCGGCCCGGTCCCTGCCGGGCAAGCCCAAGGTGCTGCTGGTCCCACGCATCGACGGCACCTACGCCGGTACCGGCGTGCTGGGCACCGTCGAGCAGGTGGGCCGGCTTGCGGACGGCGATCCCGGCGCGCTGATCCGCGGGCGCGCCCGTGTGAAGATCGGGGCGGGTACGACCGGGCCCGGTGCCGCCCTCTGGGTGGAGGGCACCCGCGTCGACGAGAGCCTTCCCGACCCGCTTCCCGGCGCCGTGGGCGAGCTCGTCAAGGAGTACAAGGCCCTGGCCACCAGCTGGCTGCGCAAGCGCGGCGCGTGGCAGGTCGTGGACCGCGTCCAGCAGATCGACGACGTGTCGCAGCTGGCCGACAACTCCGGCTACTCGCCGTACCTGACCACCGCGCAGAAGGTGGAGCTGCTGGAGACCGAGGATCCGGTGGCCCGCCTGAAGCTCGCCACGCAGCAGCTGCGCGAGCACCTCGCCGAGCAGGACGTCGCCGAGTCCATCGCCAAGGACGTCCAGGAGGGCGTCGACAAGCAGCAGCGCGAATTCCTGCTGCGCCGCCAGCTCGAAGCGGTGCGCAAGGAGCTGCGCGAGCTCAACGGCGAGTCCGAGAGCGACGAGTCCGACGACTACCGGGCGCGTGTCGAGGCCGCCGACCTCCCCGAGAAGGTCCGCGAGGCCGCGCTCAAGGAGGTCGAGAAGCTGGAACGGTCGAGCGACCAGAGCCCGGAGGGATCGTGGATCCGCACCTGGCTCGACACCGTTCTCGAACTGCCCTGGAACGAGCGGACCGAGGACCAGTACGACATCCAGGGCGCCAAGGCGGTCCTGGACGCCGAGCACGCGGGCCTGGAGGACGTGAAGGAACGGATCACCGAGTACCTGGCGGTGCGCAAACGGCGCGCCGACCGGGGGCTGGGCGTGGTCGGCGGGCGGCGCGGGGGTGCCGTTCTCGCGCTCGTCGGCCCGCCCGGTGTCGGCAAGACGTCGCTGGGCGAGTCCGTCGCACACGCGATGGGACGCAAGTTCGTCCGCGTCGCGCTCGGCGGCGTCCGTGACGAGGCCGAGATCCGCGGCCACCGGCGTACGTACGTCGGCGCGCTGCCCGGCCGCATCGTCCGCGCCATCAAGGAGGCCGGGTCCATGAACCCGGTGGTCCTGCTCGACGAGATCGACAAGGTGGGGTCCGACTTCCGGGGCGACCCGGCCGCGGCCCTGCTCGAAGTCCTCGACCCGGCGCAGAACCACACCTTCCGGGACCACTACCTCGAGGTGGAGCTGGACCTGAGCGACGTCGTCTTCCTGGCGACGGCGAACGTCCTCGAAGCCATCCCGGAGGCGCTGGCCGACCGTATGGAGCTGGTCAGGCTCGACGGGTACACCGAGGACGAGAAGGTCGTCATCGCCCGGGACCATCTGCTGCCGCGTCAGCTGGAGCGGGCCGGTCTCGCCGGTGGCGAGGTCGCACTCGACGAGGGTGCGCTGCGCAAGCTCGCCGGTGAGTACACGCGCGAGGCCGGTGTGCGCAACCTGGAGCGCGCCATCGCCCGGCTGCTCCGCAAGGTCGCCGCACAGCACGAACTCGGCGAACAGGAGCTGCCGTTCACCGTCACGGACGGCGATCTCCGGGGGCTCATCGGACGGCCGCACCATGTGCCCGAGTCCGCCCAGGACCCGGCCGAGCGGCGCACCGCCGTCCCCGGTGTCGCCACCGGGCTCGCGGTCACCGGAGCGGGCGGCGACGTCCTCTACGTCGAGGCGTCGCTCGCCGACCCGGAGACCGGTGCGGCGGGGCTGACCCTGACCGGTCAGCTGGGCGACGTCATGAAGGAGTCCGCGCAGATCGCGCTGAGCTTCCTGCGCTCGCACGGGGCGGAGCTGGAGCTCCCGGTCGGCGACCTGAAGGACCGGGGTGCGCACATCCACTTCCCGGCGGGCGCGGTTCCGAAGGACGGCCCGAGCGCGGGCGTCACCATGACGACCGCCCTCGCATCGCTGCTCAGCGGACGGCTCGTCCGCATGGACGTGGCGATGACCGGCGAGGTCTCACTGACCGGGCGGGTGCTGCCCATCGGCGGCGTCAAGCAGAAGCTGCTCGCCGCCCACCGGGCCGGGATCACCACGGTGGTGATCCCGAAGCGCAACGAGCCCGACCTGGACGACGTCCCGGCCGAGGTGCTCGACAAGCTCGACGTGCACGCCGTGACCGACGTCCGCCAGGTTCTCGAACTGGCCCTGGCCCCGGCGGCCGAGACCGCGGTACCGGAGGTCACGGCCGCGGCGCCGGAGGTCACGGCTGCGGCGTAACGGCTCCGGCCGCGGTGTGACGGCCGTGCGCCGGAAGCGGACGGCCCTCCCCCTGTCCCAGGGGGAGGGCCGTTTCGTAGGCGGGGGCCGCGGCGTAGAGGACGACCGCGCCGTACGAGGCGGGGGCTCAGTCCGGTGCCAGAGCCTGCACCCGGTCCAACGCCCCGTTGCTGTGTCTTCCGGGGGCGACCCCCGGGCCCCCGGCCGGGGGATTCCGTGCTCAGTCCGGTGCCAGAGCCTGCACCCGGTCCAACGCCCCGTTGCTGTGTCTTCCGGGGGCGACCCCCGGACCCCCGGCCGGGAGGTTCCGTGCTCAGTCCGGTGCCAGAGCCTGCACCCGGTCCAACGCCCCGTTGCTGTGTCTTCCGGGGGCGACCCCCGGAACCCCGGCCGGGAGGTTCCGTGCTCAGTCCGGTGCCAGAGCCTGCACCCGGTCCAACGCCCCGTTGCTGTGTCTTCCGGGGGCGACCCCCGGACCCCCGGCCGGGGGATTCCGAGCTCAGCCCAGCGCCAGAGCCTGCACCCGGTCCAACGCCCCGTTGAACCTGCTGTGGTCGCCGACGGTGGGGCCGGACGACGTGTACTGCCACATCGTGTAGTAGTCCCAGCCGGCCGGGAGTTCGCCCGGGGTGGTGTCGTAGCGGGCGATCCACAGCGGGTCGTTCGTGGCGAAGCCGCCGTAGCCGCCCGTGCACTGCTGCCACCAGCTGGTCGCCGTGTAGATCACCGCGTAGCGCCCGGTCCGCGCCCTGTACTGGTTGATGAAGTCGGCGATCCAGGAGACCATCGCGCTCGCCGACTTGCCGTAGCAGGCCGCGCCGTAGGGGTTCCACTCGATGTCCAGCGCGCCCGGCAGCGTCCTGCCGTCGCGGGACCAGCCGCCGCCGTGGTCGACGAAGTAGTTGGCCTGGGCGGCGCCGCTCGTGGTGTCCGGGGTCGCGAAGTGGTACGAGCCACGGATCATGCCGACGTTGTAGGAGCCGTTGTACTGCTGCGCGAAGTAGGGGTTCGTGTAGTACGTGCCCTCCGTGGCCTTCGCATAGGACCACTTGACTCCGCTGTTCCAGAGGGTCGACCAGGCGACGTTGCCGTTGTGGCTGCTGACGTCCACGCCCTCCGTCTGGGTGACGGTGGCGCCGGATGGCCTGCCGCCCTGTCCGTCGTGCGCGATGACACCCATGCCCATCGTGGCGGAGCCGCGCGGCGGGGTGTCCGTCGGGGCGGCGGCCGTGGTGGGGTGGTCGGCGGCGTGGGCCGCCGCGGGCAGGGCGAGCAGCAGACAGAGGGCTGCGAGAAGTAAGGCGGCGGGGGAGGATCTGTGCACGGGCATGGTCGTGCCTCCGGGGGCCTTGTGAGCTGCCAGGAGCTCGGTGAGGGGGGAAGCGACACGGGACCGTCACGACTTGTCGGTGTCATGTCACATATATGAAGCTACGCACGTAGACCGGCGGCTGGGAAGAGGGGCCGGATGCCGTCGTTGGTCTACTCCTGCGAAATACTGGCGGAGCTGCGGCGATGATGCCGATCGGCGAAAACTTTCAGGAGCGGGAAACCGGGCATGGGTGCTGACGTGCAGGAGAACGGAAACGACGAGAGGCGCGTCGTGGAATCCGACGCGTCGGAAAGTGGTGTGGACCGCGAATTCCTCGCACTCGAACGCGAGTTGACGGTCTTCCTGCGGCGTGCCCGGGCCAACTCCGGTGAGATGGCTCGCGAGGTCCACCCGGACCTCGAACCCGCCGCCTACGGACTGCTCGTCCGGCTGGACGAGTGCGGGCGCCAGCGGGCCACCGAACTCGCCGCGTACATCGGCGTCGGCAAGGCCACGATGAGCCGCCAGCTGCGCGCTCTCGAAGACCTCGGGCTCGTCGCCCGCGAACCCGACCCCGCGGACGGCCGCGCCTGGCTCGTCCACCTCACGGACGAGGGCCGCGCCCGCTTCCGCACGGTCCGCGACGCACGCCGGGCCCGCTACGTCCGTCAGCTGGCCGACTGGAACCGCGAGGACCTCGCGGAGCTGGCCCGTCTGCTCCACCAGCTGAACGCCGGTAGCGACAGCTGAACTCCGCGACCGGGGACTGTGCGCCGAGGGTGACGGCCGAACTCCGCGGCCGGGGCCCGCGCGCCTGCCGCCACGACTGAACGCCGGGGCCCAGGGCCGTGTGCCGGGCGCGGCGGCCGAACTCCCGGGGCCGGGACCGTGCACCGGAGCGTGACGGCCGGGTCCCACGGCCGAACGCCGGCGCGGCAGGCGCGGCACGGACGCGTGCCGTCGGTGCCCCGGCCGGGCGGCGGCCTCACGGCTCGACGTACACCACCGCGGCGTCGTCATGGGTCTTGCTCCGCCCCAGGTACGCCCGGGTCGTCTCGTCGGCCCGCTCCAGCGCCCGCACCCGGTCCACCAGCCCCTGCGCCCCCGCCTTGCGCACAAAGGCGAAGCACTCCGCCCAGTCGCCCTCGTGGAACTTCTCCACCCACCGTCCGGCCCCGTCCGTCAGCGCGGCGACGGCCCGCACCGAGGCCCGCGGCTCCACCCCGGTGACCGCCCGGTCGGCGACGGCGGGATCCGCCGCCGCGGTGAAGAAGCCGCCCTCCCTGTTCCGCACGGTGGCGTCCGCGACCGCGTCCGACACGAGCGAGGCCCGGGGCACCCGGGCGAGCCGGTCGTCGAGCACCGGCACGACCACTCCGTCGGCCCGCTCCAGCAGCAGCGCCGAATCCGAGAGGACCAGATGCTCCACGCGCTCCGCGGACCACCGCACGAGGACCACCGTTGCCTGAGGAGTGCGCGGGTGAGAAAGGTCACACGTGCCCCGGTGGGCGTCCGCCGTCCGCTGGATCGCCTCCGACAGGACCTCCCGGAGTGTCAGATCTCGCCGTGAAACGGACAGTTCACCCAGTGATCCACCGAGTTGCGCCGTGAACCAGTGAACGGAATGCAGACACCCGTAGTCACCGGCCGGGGGCGTCACCCCGTCCAGCAGAACGAGCGATCCCCCCTGCCCGGAGGCCGGAACCGCTACTGCCGCGTAGTCCTCATTGGGCCGGGCCGGGTCGCCGGGGGCCGTCGCGAGTTCGATGCGCATCCGGCCAGTCTGCACCAGGCCTTCACAACGTGGCCGAATGCGAGGTGAACTGCGGTCGAGAAGAGCGTACTGCCAGGTCAGCCGCCGGATTTGGGCCGGAATGATCGAGTCCGGGCAACCGTGGCGGCGTATCCTGCCAAAGCCTGTGGGCGACGTCCAACCGGCACCCCGGAGCCGCCGAAATCCCGTGCCACCGGAACTTGCCGCCAACTCCTGGCCGAGGTTCACTCCTTCGGGTGGCGGGTGAGGCGATGCGCGACCACTGCTCAGGGGCGCTGGGAGGGTCGGGAACCTGACCGGGAGGACGTTTCCGCTGACGGACCGTCACCCTGGCCCACGTGTAGACGAGTCAAGAATGCGAGCACCGGTGTCGAAGATGCGGCCTCGTCGCAAAGGGAAGCAGACGGCCTCGGGCGAGGTCACGGGGCGCACACCGGGCGCGAACCCGTCCGGCGCGCCCGTGACGGGCCTGCCCGCCGCGCCCTCGGCGAACCCGTCGGCGCCGTCCTCCGCCGCGGTCCCTCCGCAGCCGGAATCCGCGGGCCGCACCGCACGTGTCCGCAACCGCCTCGTCGCCTCGGTGGCCGTGGTGGCCGCCGCCATCGCCGGCGCGGGTGCCCCCGCGATCCTGGCCGCCTCCGGGCAGCTGAACGACTCCCAGGACCTGGTGACGCTGGCCGAGCGTACCCAGCAGGCCCTCACGCTGGCCCACTCCCTGGCCGACGAGCGCGACGAGGTCACCTCGTACATCGCCGCGGGACGCCCCGCGGGCAAGGGGCTGTCCGAGCAGCGCAGCGCCCGCGTCGACCGCCAGATCGAGGAACTGCGCACCGACGCCCCCGGCTCCCTGCTCCACGACCTCGACGGCATCGCCGCCGTCCGCCGCGCCGCGCTCACCGGCAAGAGCACACCGCTCCAGGCCCACGGCGCGTACGCCAGGGTCATCACCGAACTCCACCGGCTCGCCGGGGACCTGGCCGAGCGGACGCCGCCGCGCGCCGCCGACGGCTCCCGCGCCCTCGTCTCCCTCGACACCGCCGTCGAACAGGCCTCGGCCGCCCGCGGACTGCTCCTCGCCGCCCTCTCGGTGCCCCGCCCCGCCGGCACCACGACCGTCGTGGACCCCGCCACGGGCCTGCCGCGCACCGTCACCACCGAGTCCCCGGCGGACACCAAGCGCCGCAACGAGCTGAGCGCCGCCGCCCAGCAGGCGCGGCTGCGCGAACAGGCCGCGCTCGCCGACTTCCACGACAACGCGCCCGCCGCCGACGCCTCCGCGTACGACTCGACGGTCACCGGGCCCGGCGTCACCGCGGCGGAGAAGTACCTCACCAAGCTCACCGACCAGCCCGCCCTCTCCACCGGGGAGCGCGGCTACGACCGCAACAAGCTCGACGCCGCGCTCTCCGCCCGCGTCGACCTGATGCGCGGCGCCGAGGCGTCCCTCGGCGTGAAGCACACCAAGGACCTCACCCAGCTGCGCGACGACGACGTCGACGAGCTGGAACTGCGCATCGCCCTCGTCGGCATCTGCGTCCTCGTCGCCATCGGCGTCTCCATGGCCATGGCCCGGACGCTGACCCGCCCGCTCGCGGTGCTGCGCCTCGGCTCCGCCCGCCTCGCCGCGGAGCCGGCCACCGAGGAACCCATCAGGTTCACCGGCCGCAACGACGAGTTCGCCCAGGTCGTACGCTCCGTCAACGCCCTGCACACGCATGCGCTCGCCCTCCACGAGCGGATCACCACGCTGGAGGCCGACCGCAAGCACCTCGTCGGGCAGCGCCAGAAGATGGCCGACGAGCGCGAGGCGGTCGTCGGGGAGCGCGACGCGCTGCGCGCCGAAATCGCCGCGGCCGCCGAACGCCTGGAGAGCGTCCGGCACAGCATCAACGGCACCTTCGTCAACCTGGCGCTGCGCACCCTCGGACTGGTCGAGCGGCAGCTCGCCGTCATCGAGAACCTGGAGGAGCGCGAGCAGGATCCCGACCGGCTCGCCACGCTCTTCAAGCTCGACCACTTCGCGACCGTCATGCGGCGCCACAGCGAGAACCTGCTGGTGCTCGCCGGAGCCGAGCACAAGCACCAGCACCCCGGGGCCGTGCCGCTCGTCGACGTCGTCCGCGCGGCGGTCAGCGAGATCGAGCGCTACGAGCGGGTGCGGATCGCGGCGCTGCCGCCGCACGTCCACATCGCGGGCTTCGCGGCGGACGACCTGAGCCACCTGGTCGCCGAGCTCATGGAGAACGCGACGTCGTTCTCGCCGCCGGACATCTCCGTCGAGGTCTCCGGATGGCTGCTGGAGAACGGCGAGGTCATGCTCTCCGTCCAGGACGAGGGCATCGGTATCACCGACGAGCGGCTCCAGGAGCTGAACACGCGGCTGGCCGAGTACGGCAAGTCCGACACCTTCGAGTCCGAGGGCACCGAGGACGACGGCGGGCTCGGACTCGGGCTGTACGTCGTCGCGCGGCTCGCGCACCGGCACGGCGTGCGGGTGCGGCTGCGCGAGCAGAAGCAGGGCGGGGTCGCCGCGGTCGTGGTGCTGCCCAAGGGGCTGCTCGCCGACCTGCCGGCGGCCGTGGTGGCCCCCGCGCCCCGGGCGGCCGGCGGTGGACCCGCGGTGCATCTGCCCGGGTCCGAGGCCGAGGCCAACTCCAATGTGCTGCCGGGGCGGGTCGCCTCCGGTGCGGACCCGCTGATCCTGGCGGCCGAGTCGGCGGTGGCCGAGGCCGAGACGACCATGGAACTCGGACTGCCGGAAGCCATCGCGGCCGACCCCGCACCCGAGGAGGCCGCGCCGGCCCGACCGTCGGACGACGACGGCGCCCACGAGCGGGCCGGTGACGAGGCTGTATCCGTCGCCCCCGCGGCGTCCGCTCCTGTCTCGCCCATCCCCGCACCGTCGCCCGCGCCCGACGACGCACCCGCGGGTGCGGCCGACCCGGCGCAGGACCCCGCCGAGAGCCCCCGTCTGACCGACAAGGGCCTCCCCAAGCGCACCCCCAAGCTGACCGCGCCCGCGCCCGCACCGAAGGCGCGGCCCGGCGGAGTCGACGCCGACGCGCTGCGGCGGCGGCTGGGCGGGTTCCACAAGGGGGCCGTCGCGGGGCGGCGCGACGTGGAGGCGGAGATCGCGGACGGCAGGACGCCCGCGCCCGACGCCACGGAACGTACCGGAGAAGCCAAGGGGGACACAGTCGAGGAGGCAAGCAGTTGACTGCGCCCAGCACCTATGGACTGAGCAGTGAAGCCCGAAATCTGCACTGGCTGCTGACGAACCTCGTCGAGGAGGTGCCCGGACTCCATTCGGTCGCGGTGGTCTCGTCGGACGGGTTGCTGCTGCTCTCCTCCGACCCCAGGAGGAACGCCGAGCGGCCCGCGCACTCACCGAGCGGCCCCAAGGGATCCTCCGCCGACCTGGCCACCATCGTGTCGGGCGTCGGCAGCCTCACCATCGGCGCCGCCAAGCTGATGGACGGTGGCAACGTCAAGCAGACGATGGTCGCGATGGACGAGGGCAGCCTGTTCGTCATGTCCATCAGCGACGGCTCACTGCTCGGCGTGCACGCCACACCGGACTGCGACATGAGCGTCGTCGCCTACCACATGGCGCTCTTCGTCGGCCGGGCCGGGCATGTCCTCACTCCCGAACTCCGCAGCGAGCTGCGCAAGTCGATGGAGAACAAGCCGATGGAGAGGGCCAAGTGAGTTCGAGCAAACTGCCGGTGCGCGGCGGCGACCGCAAACCCGCCCGCGTGCGCCCGTATTCGCTCACCGGTGGCCGCACCCGCTTCGGGCACGTGCTGCTCGTCGAGACGTTCGTCGCCGCCATCGACGCCCCCGCCGAGCGCAGGGAACTGCCCAAGGGCTCGCTCACCACCCGGGTGATGCCCGAGCTGCGGGCCATCGTCGAACTCTGCCGCCGGATGCGCACGGTGGCCGAGATCGCCGCGCTGCTGAGCATGCCACTCGGTGTGGTCCGCGTGCTCCTCAGCGACCTGGCGGACCAGGGAAGGATCCGCGTGTACGGAACCGGTCACGGCACCGGGCAGCCGGACCGCGCTCTGCTGGAAAGGGTGCTCAGTGGACTCCGCCGTCTCTGACGTCTCCGACGTGTCCGACACCGTTCCCGCCGTCGAGGCGGAGGAGCAGCTGCAGGCCTGGCAGACGGACCGTACCCGGGCGCCGATCGCCACGAAGATCGTGGTGGCGGGCGGCTTCGGCGTCGGCAAGACCACGCTGGTCACCGCGGTCTCGGAGATCCAGCCCCTCCAGACGGAGGCGCTGATGACCCAGGCCAGCGAGGAAACCGACGACCTCACCTCCACGCCGGACAAGACGACCACCACCGTGGCGATGGACTTCGGCCGGATCACGCTCGACGACGACCTGGTGCTGTACCTGTTCGGCACGCCGGGCCAGCAGCGGTTCTGGTTCATGTGGGACGACCTGGTGCGCGGCGCCATCGGCGCCGTCGTCCTCGCCGACACACGCCGGCTGTCCGACTGCTTCCCGGCGCTGGACTACTTCGAGAGCTGTGGGCTCCCGTACGTCGTGGCCGTCAACCACTTCGACGGCAGCGAGCGGTTCGAACCCGACGACGTGCGCGAGGCCCTCACGGTGCCCGCCCACATCCCCGTGCTGATCATGGACGCACGGCAGCGGATCTCGGTGGTCGAGACCCTGCTCGCCCTCGTCGGCCACGCGCTCGAAGTCTCCCCCGAATAAAGACGTACGTAGGAGTAGCACCCGCATGCGGAAGATACTGATCGTCGGAGCCGGCCAGTCCGGTCTCCAGCTCGCCCTCGGACTCCAGTCCCACGGGTACGAGGTCACCCTGATGTCCAACCGCACGGCGGACGAGATCCGGTCCGGCCGGGTCATGTCCACGCAGTGCATGTTCGACACCGCCCTCCAGCACGAGCGGGACCTGAAGATCAACTTCTGGGAGTCGCAGGCCCCGAAGATCGAGGGCCTGGGCGTCTCGGTCGCCGCACCCGGCTCCTTCGACGCCGGACCGGCGCAGCGGGCCATCGACTGGGTCGGCAGGCTCGACGGCTACGCGCAGTCCGTCGACCAGCGCGTGAAGATGGCCGGCTGGATGGAGACCTTCGCCCAGCGCGGCGGCCAGCTCGTCATCCACGGTGCGGCGGTCTCCGACCTGGACTACTTCTCGCGTACGTACGACCTGGTGCTCGTGTCGGCGGGCAAGGGCGAGCTGGTCTCGATGTTCGGCCGCGACGCCGCACGCTCCCCGTACACCGAGCCGCAGCGCGCGCTCGCCGTCTCCTACGTGCACGGCCTGGGCCCGCGGCCCGAGCACCCCGACTACGACGCCGTGCGCTGCAACCTCGTCCCCGGCGTCGGCGAGCTCTTCGTCATGCCGACCCTGACGACCTCCGGCCGCGCCGACATCCTCTTCTGGGAGGGCATCCCCGGCGGCCCGCTCGACGTCTTCCAGGGCGTCAAGGACCCGGGCGAGCACCTCGCCCTGACCCTGGAACTCATGGAGCGCTACACCCCCTGGGAGTACGCGCGGGCCACGAAGGTCGAGCTGACCGACGCGGGCGGCACCCTCTCCGGCCGGTACGCCCCCACCGTCCGCAACCCGATCGGCCACCTCCCCGGCGGCGGCGCGGTCCTCGGTGTCGCCGACGTCGTCGTCGCCAACGACCCGATCACCGGCCAGGGCTCCAACTCCGCCTCGAAGTGCGCCGCGGCCTACCTCGACTCGATCCTCGGCCACGGCGACAAGCCGTTCGACGAGGACTGGATGGAGGCCACCTTCGACCGCTACTGGGACACCGCCCAGCACGTCACCAAGTGGACCAACGCCATGCTCGGCGTCCCGCCGGAGCACGTCCTGAACCTCATCGGCGCCGCCGGCCAGCTCCCCGAGGTCGCCAACCGCTTCGCCAACGGCTTCAACGACCCGGCCGACTTCGAGAACTACTTCTACGACCCTGAGAAGACGGGCGCGTACCTGGCGTCGGCGTCGGGAGCCTGACGGTTCGCTCGACCGGTTGAGGAGTCCTGCGGGGCGGGCGCGTCACGGGCCGGTGCCCTGGGGCCAGGACACCCGGTCCGAGCCCTGCCCGGACCCCATCGGCAGTACCGGCGGGACATAGCTCCGCAGGGACTTCCTTCCGGGGTCCGGGCGCACCGCGCCCAGTACCGGGTTCGCCGCGATGGGGGAGACCTTCACCGAGGCCCCGGGGCGGGGTGCCTGCACGACCATCCCGCCCCCGAGGTAGAGGGCGACGTGCGTGGCCTCGGGGAAGTACACGACGAGGTCCCCGGGCCGCAGTTCCTTCAGCGGCACCCGCCGCAGTGTCGCCCACTGTTGCTGGCTGGTCCGGGGGATCGCGCGCCCCGCGTGCGCCCATGCCTGCGAGGTGAGCCCCGAGCAGTCGTACGCGTCGGGCCCCTGGGCTCCCCACACGTACGGCTTCCCGATCTGCCGCACGGCGTAGCGGACGGCCTCGTTGCCGTTCTCCGACGGTGCCCGGGTACCGGCGAGCGCCCCGGACGCGAGCAGCTTCTGCTGGGCCGCGGCCGTGTCGCTGGACTCCAGCCGGGCGAGTTCGGCGACCTGGTCGGGGCTGAGCGTGGCGAGCAGCCGCTCGACCTGTTTCAGCCGCCCCTCCACGTCGTCCCGCTGCTTCTTCTGCCGCTGCGCCAGCATCTGCTGGTCGTCCAGTGCGGCGCGCGCCGCCACCGCGAGGCGGTCGGCCTTCCGCTCGTCGTCGGCCAGCCGGCTCACCGTGCCGGCGCGCTCGGACGCCACCCGCTGGAGCATGTGCCCCTGTTCGAGCAGGTGCTGCGGATCGTGCGACAGCAACAGCCGTACGTACGGCGAGAAGTCCCCGCTGCCCTGGTACTGCTGTCGTGCCAGCCGGCCGGCGTCGGCCCGGCTGCGGTGCAGCGCGCGGCGCGCTTCGGCGGACTTTCCGCCCAGCACCCGGACCTCGTCGCGCCGCTGTTTCAGCTTCTCCGCGGTCGCGTCGTACGTCTCGGTGGCCGCCTCGGCCTCCCGGTACAGGCGCTGAAGGTCCGTCAGCAGGTCGGCGACGGACTTCTGACGGGGGGCCGCCGCTGCCGGTGCCGCCGTCGGTGTTCCGAGCGGCGCCAGCGTCAGTGCGGCCGTCGCCGCCGTACAGACCCAGCGTGCAAGCCTGCCTGACACGACATCACCTCCGGTGCCGGGGCGGAGGTTCCGTCCCGCAGGGTGAGGATCGGCCGTGTGGGCCCGTTCCGTGCGGAGGCTGGGCGGTGCTGCCCCCTCAGCTCACTCGTCCAGGGGGCTCCCGGCTGCCGGGTCCTGCCCCTCCGGCCGCGGTCCCCGAGCGCCCTGCCGGGGCTTCGACCACGGCCACCTCGGACCCTCGGCGTCCCGCCCCTCCGGGTCGTACTCGTACCGCCAGCCCCGGTGCAGCCCGAGGCGCCGCGTGGGCGTCAGCGGCGCCCGCCGGTAGACGACCAGGGTCGGCTCACCGCCGGCGGCGTCGGGGACCGGGATGCGGTAGATCTTCGGCGGGTGCCCGGTCGGGCCCACCAGTACCGGCAGTACCCGGCCGTCGAGGGGGCCGCCGACGAAGGGGGTGTTCTCGCTCTTCACCCCACCAGTGTCACGCGCCCCGCCCGCGGCGTCACAGCAGGTGGCCCGCGCCGCCGATGACGGGCAGCACCCGGCGGGCCAGCGCACCGACCGCGCCGTCCGCGCTCTCCATCGCCAGCGCCCGCCGCACCACGTCCGCGGTCTGCGGATCGCGGCCCGCGGTGGCGGTCAGGGCGGCCATGAACTGCTCCACGAGCCAGTCCCGCAGCTCGTCCAGCGGAGGCTGCTTCTCCTCGTCCAGCCAGATCAGCGAGGCCGCCTCGACCGCCGTGATCCACATCCGGACGGTCATCCGCAGCCGCTGCCCCGGCTCGGCGGTCTCCATATGACCGAGGATGTGCTCGGCGGCGGCGCGCCGCACCTCGTCCACGATCGCCGTGGTGCGCGAGGTCTCCACCACGCTGCCGCCCTGTAGCAGCGCGCTGAACCCCGCGTCGTGCTCGTCCACGAAGGCGAGATAGCGGTCCAGCGCACGCGACAGCCGCTGGGTGAGCGGACCGTCGGGGGGCTCGGCGAAGCACTGTTCCAGGTCGTCGGCCGCGGAGCGCAGGGCCGCCTCGTACAGCTGCTGCTTGCCGCCCGGGAAGTACCGGTAGACCAGCGGCCGTGACACCCCCGCGGCCTCCGCGACGTCGTCCAGCGAGACCTCCTCGGGCGCGCGCTGCGCGAAGAGCGTCAGCGCCGCCTGGAGGAGCTGTCGGCGCCGCTCCTCGACGCTGAGCCGGCGGTAGGCGGGGGAGGCGGCCGAGGTCATATCCGGCAGCGTAGTCCTTTCCGGAGCCCGCCCCTTCCTGAATCGGGGGCTCCGCCGCGGCCCCCGGACACCTCGGCCGCCGCCGTCCCCGGTGCCCCGGTACGAGGACGGCGGCGGCGTGCCGGCGGCCGGCACCCGGGGCAGCGCCCCCTACCGAGAGCCCGGCGTGGTCCCTAGGCCAGCAGCCCCGACGACCGCCACAGCCGCCGCCCGACCCCCCGCAGGACCCCGATGTCGTCCAGGAAGTCCGTCAGCCGCTTGGCGCCCGTCTGCATGACCTCCCGCCGGTGCCCGCTGGCCTTCACCTGGGCCATGGCCTCGCGCTTGTCGAGGCCGACGTTGGTGTACACCTCGGGGTTGACGAAGGCGACCGAGAACACGCGTGCGAACTCGCCCGAGGTGACGCGGGTGAACTCCTGCGACCAGCGCGGGGCCGTCACCATCTGCCGGCGCAGCTCCTCACGGGCGTACCGCACATGGCGGGCCTCCTCCACGACGTGGATGCGCGTCACGCCGCGGATCAGCGGCTGGATGCGCTCGTCCGGGAACGTCAGCCGCTGCATCCAGTCGAGCACCTCCTCGCCGAGCAGCGTCGCCGTGAACGACCCCGGTGTGGTCGAGATCGTCTTGAACAGGCGTCCCAGGTGCCGGTGCAGCGGGCTCACCGGGTACCACGGCGTCTCACCGCGCGCGATCAGGCGCGCGAACATCTTCGAGTGCCGGCACTCGTCCTCGATCTCGGTCAGCGCGTACCGCACGTGCGCGCTTGTCGCCGCCTTGTCGTAGATGTGCCGCACCAGCAGCTGCATCAGGATGAGCTCGAACCAGATCCCGAGCGAGGCCAGCGCCGCCGCCTCGTGCTGCGAGAGCAGGATCCGCTGCTCCTCGCCCATCCGCTTCCACAGCGGCGTGTCGTACAGCGACACCAGCTCCGGCGGCCAGAACCACTTGCCCTCCTCGAAGGGCGCGTCCCAGTCCAGCTCCTTGTCGGGGTCGAAGGAGTGCTTGGCGGAAGAGTCGAGCAGCCGCTCGGCCACCTGCTCGCGGTCCTTGAGCAGCCCGAGCGCGTCGCGCAGTCCTTCGAGCGCGTCGGCTTCCGTCACGGTCGTCATGCTGTTCCCACCTCGTCGTACGGGCCTGGGGCACCGGAACGTGTGCGTTACCGGGGGTCATCTCTTATGAGACTGCTTGTCAGCAAGACCGTCAATCCCTTGCGCACGACTTGTTGACCCCGCGTCTACCACCGTGTGAGCCTGCGAGTATGTCGACCCAGGAGCTCTACACCAGGAACCCCTCGGATCCGCTCTGGCAGGTACCGGCCTCCGGCGCGGCGCGTTTCAGCTGGGAGTACGACGACGGGCGCGACCGGCTCCTCGCCCTCTACCAGAAGGGCAAGGACAAGCAGTGGGACGGCACCAAGCGGATCGACTGGGAACTCGAGGTCGATCCCTGCGACCCGCTGGGCACCCCCGACGAGGCGATGACGCTCTACGGCACCCCCCACTGGGCGAAGATGTCGGACAGCGACAAGGGTGAACTGCGCAAGCACTACGCCTCCTGGCAGTTCAGCCAGTTCCTGCACGGCGAGCAGGGCGCCATGATCTGCGCGGCCCGGATCGTCGAGTCCGTCCCGGACCTGGACGCCAAGTTCTACTCGGCGACCCAGACCATGGACGAGGCGCGCCACGCCGAGATCTACGGCCGCTTCCTGCACGAGAAGATCGGGATGCTGTACCCGATCAACGACAACCTCCAGTCCCTGCTCGGCGACACCCTGCGCGACTCCCGCTGGGACATGCCGTACCTCGGGATGCAGGTCCTCATCGAGGGCCTCGCCCTCGCCGCGTTCGGCATGATCCGCGACACCACCGACAAGCCGCTGCCGAAGCAGATCCTCGCGTACGTCATGCAGGACGAAGCCCGGCACGTGGCCTTCGGGCGGATGGCGCTGCGCGACTACTACCAGCAGCTGACGGACGCCGAACTGCGCGAGCGCGAGGAATTCGTCATCGAGGGCTGCTATCTGATGCGCGACCGGCTGCGCGGCATCGAGGTCCTGGAGAACTTCGGCATCCCCAAGGCCGAGGCCGAGGAGTACAGCGAGCGGTCCGAATTCCTGCACCTGTTCCGCCAGTTGCTCTTCAGCCGCATCGTCCCCTGCGTCAAGGACATCGGCCTGTGGGGCAAGCGACTCCAGGAGGCCTATGTCGACATGGGCGTCTTCGAGATGGGCAACTCCAATCTCGACCTGCTGATGGCCCAGGACGAGGAGATCGCCGAGAAGCTCGACGCCGAGCGCTTCGCGGCCGAGGAGCGCGAACGTGTGGCGGAGGTCCGGGAGGCCATCGAGGAGGGCGAGGACGACTGAGACCGGACGGCCACCACGAACGCGGGAAGGACCTGTCCGGCGAGGACCGAAGACCGCGTCCGGGACCGCCGCGAAGCTCCGTTCCGGGACCGGGAAGCCGGTCGGTCGGCCGCCCTCGGGGGCCCTGCGGGCTCAGTGCCCGAGCACCGCCTCCATCACCTCCCGTGCGATCGGAGCCGCCGTGCCGCCGCCGCTGATGTCGGTGCGGTCGGCGTCCTCGTCCTCCACGACCACGGCCACCGCAACCGACGGCTCCACCGCGCCGTCCTTCTGGGCCCAGGCGATGAACCAGGCGTAGGGGACGCCCGAGTTGTCGACTCCGTGCTGGGCGGTACCGGTCTTGCCGCCCACGACGGCCCCCCGGATCGCGCCGTTCGTGCCGGTTCCGTCGGCCACCGCGTCCGTCATCAGCTCGCGCAGCTGCATCGCCGTCGACGGCGACATCGCCTGACGCGCGCCCTGCACCCCCGCGCTCCGCACCGTCTGCCCGCCGCGCGTCGTCGTCCGCTCCACCAGATAGGGCGGCCGGAAGGAGCCGCCGTTCGCGACGGCCGCCGCGACCAGCGCCATCTGCAGCGGCGTCGCCCGTGTGTCGAACTGCCCGATCGACGACATGGCGAGCTGTGACGCGTCCATCGTGCGGTCGAAGGTACTGGAGGAGACCGCGTACGGGATCCGCAGCCCCGCGTCGTTGAAGCCGAAGTTCCCGGCCATGTCGGCCATCGGCTTCAGCCCCACCTCCACCCCGAGCTTCGCGAACACCGTGTTGCACGACCATGCGAAGGCGTAGCGCAGCGAGGCGTTCTCGCAGTCGTCGAACTCGTTCGTCAGCTCCACCCGGGTGCCGGGCAGCGTGTACGGGTCCGGGGAGTCCGTCCGCGCGTCCAGGCGCGGCACGAGCCCCGCCTCCAGCGCCGCCGCTGCCGTCACCACCTTGAACGTCGAACCGGGCGGATACGTCTGCCGGATGGCCCGGTTCAGCATCGGCCTGTCCGGGTCGTCGTTCAGCCGCTGCCACGTCCGCATCACCGTGCTGCTGTTGCCCGACAGCAGCGCCGGGTCGTACGACGGCGTCGACACCAGCGCCAGCACCCTCCCCGTCGACGGCTCGACCGCGGCGACCGCCCCCTTGCGCCGGCCGAGACCCTCGTACGCGGCCCGTTGCGCACCGGCGTCGATCGTGGTGACGACGTCCCCGCCGGGACTGCGCAACGCGCCGTCCCACAGCGGCAGCGGAGCCAGCAGCGGATCCGTGCCGGAGAGGATGCCGTCCTCGGTGCCCTCCAGGAACGACGTCCCGTACACCTGCGAGGAGAAGCCGGTGACCGGCGCGTACAACGGCCCGTCCTTGTACGTGCGTTCGTAGCGCAGCTGCTCGCCGCTGTCCCGCGAGCCGGTCACCGCCGCGCCGCCCACCAGGATGTTCCCGCGCGGCCGCTCGTAACGGGCGATCGCGGGGCGCCGGTTGGCCGGGTTGTCGCCCAGCGATCCGGCCTGCACGAGCTGCACCCGGGCCACGTTGACCAGCAGAGCCACGAACAGCAGCGCGCAGAACACGGCGGCGCGGCGGATCGTCGGGGCTCCCCCCGGCCGGGCCAGGCCGAGGTCATGGGGGAGGGTCACGTCGGCGTACTCCCGTCGTACCGGCCGCGCGCCGAGTCGCTGAGGCGGATCAGCAGCGCCACGATGATCCAGTTGGTGACGACCGACGAGCCGCCCTGCGCGAGGAACGGCATCGCCATCCCGGTCAGCGGGATCAGCCCGGCCACCCCGCCCGCGATCACGAAGACCTGGAGCGCGAGGATCGACGCGAGGCCGATCGCCAGCAGCCGCCCGAAGGGGTCCCGCAGCCCGAGCCCGGTCCTGAACCCCCGCTCCACCAGCAGCGCGTAGAGCACGAACAGGCCGGTGAGGCCCGCGAGCCCCAGTTCCTCGCCCGCCGTAGCCAGAATGAAGTCCGACTTGGCGGCGAACCCGATGAGGATCGAGTGGCCGAGCCCCAGCCCCTTGCCGAAGAACCCGCCGGCGGCGAAGGCGAACAGCGACTGCGCGACCTGGTTGGCCCCCTGCCCCGCCTCGATCGACGCGAACGGATGCAGCCAGTCCTGCACCCGCCCGTGCACATGCGGCTCCAGCGACCCCACGGCGAAGGCCCCCACACCCGCGAGGACCAGCCCCACCGCGATCCATCCGGTGCGCCCCGTCGCCACGTACAGCAGCATCACGAACAGCCCGAAGAACAGCAGCGAGGTGCCCAGGTCCCGCTCCAGCACCAGCACGCCCACGCTCAGCAGCCAGATCGCCACGATCGGCCCCAGCACCCGCCCGGTGGGCAGCTGCAGCCGCCAGATCCGGCGGCCGGTGTACGCGAGGGCGTTGCTGTTGGCCGCCAGGTACGCGGCGAAGAACACGGCGAGCAGCACCTTCGCGAACTCGCCGGGCTGGATGGAGAATCCACCGGCCCGGACCCAGATCCGGGCGCCGTTCACGGCCGGGAAGAGGATCGGCGCGAGCAGCAGGGCCAGGGCGGTCACGACCGAGAGGTACGCGTACCGCTGGAGCACCCGGTGGTCCCGCAGCAGCACGACGGCGGTGATGAACAGGCCGACCCCCAGCGTCGACCAGACCAGCTGGGTGGGCGCCGCCCGGTCGCCCGGCGTCTCCAGGTCGAGGCGGTAGATGAGGACCAGCCCGGTGCCGTTGAGCAGCACCGCGATCGGCAGCAGCAGCGGATCGGCGTCCGGTGCGCGCAGCCGCACCGCGACGTGCGCGAGCAGCGCGAGCACACCGAGCCCGGCGCCGTAACCGGCGGCGCCGGACGGGACCGAACCGTTCCTCGCCAGCCCGACCGCGCAGTAGCCGTACGTGGACAGCAGGACGGCCAGCACGATCAGGGACAGCTCGATGCCACGGCGCCGGGGGAGGCGTACAGCGGTCGCGGACGCTTCCGCCGTCGTTCCGGTCATGCGGGGAACGTAGCAACCGCCGGGGTCAATGTCCCGTTATGTCGGGGCGGCGTCATGTCGGGTCCTGGTGCGTCGCGGTGCGGCCTTCCTCCACGGTGTCCGCCTCGGGCTCGTACGGCAGTGTCAAGGTGGCCACCGCCCCGCCGTCCGGGGCGTTCGCGAACCGCAGCCGCGCCCCCAGCACGGCCGCCTGCCCGCGCGCGATCGTCAGCCCGAGGCCGTGTCCCTTCGCACCGCCCTCGGTCCGGAACCGCTGCGGCCCGTGCCGCACCAAGTACGCCGGATAGCCGTCCCCGTGGTCGCGCACGCTCACCTCGGGCCCGTCCACCGTCAGGACCACCGGCCGCCGCCCGTGCCGGTGGGCGTTCGCCACCAGATTGCCGAGCACCCGCTCCAGGCGCCGCCCGTCGGTCTCCACACAGACGTCGCGCACCACCCGGATCTCCGTCTCCGCACCGGACGCCCGCACCACCCGCTCGGCCAGCGCCCCCAGCCGGACCGCGCCCAGCTCGACGCGCTCGCTCCGCGCATCCAGCCGCGAGATCTCCAGCAGGTCCTCGGTCAGCGTCCGCAGCGCGGAGACCCGGTCCCGTACGAGCTCGGTCGGGCGGCCCGGCGGCAGCAGCTCGGCCGCCGCATGCAGCCCCGTGAGCGGGGTCCGCAGCTCATGGGCGACGTCCGCCGTGAACCGCTGCTCGCTCAGCAGCTTGCTCTGCAGCGACTCCGCCATCGAGTCCAGCGCGCCCGCCACCGCAGCGACCTCGTCCCGGGGCCCCGCGGGGTCCTTCGCCCGCGGATCGTCGACGCGCGCGTCCAGGTCGCCGCCGCTGATCCGCCGGGCCACCTGGGCCGTGGCGTGCAGTCGCCGGGTCACCCGTGTCACCGCGAAGGCGCCCACCAGCAGCGTCGCCCCGATCGCCAGCGCCGACGAGCCCAGGATCGCGCGGTCGAGCCCGTCGATGGTCCGGGCGCCCTGCGAGTAGTCCACTGCGACGGCGAGCGTCCGCTCCCCGTCGGCGGGCCCCGCCGCCCACATCGTCGGCCGCCCGCCGAGATCGGCGACCATCGTGCCGCGCTTCCCCTTCAGCGCGAGCTCCCGCAACGCGGGCGGCATCCCCGGCGGGTCGAGCCCCGCCCCCGGCGCCTGTTTGCCCCCCGCCTGGTACGCGCGGGCGGCGTAGTCCAGCTGGGCCAGGGCGGTACGGCGGGCCTGCCCGGCGGTCTGGTCGGTCACCGAGACGTGCACCAGCATGCCGAGCAGCGCGGCGAGCGCACAGCACATCACGGTGATGAACGCGGCGGCCTTCCAGGTCAGCGTCGCGCTCCAGGTGGGGCGGCGGTTCCGGGCGGGCTGCTGAGGGCGGTCCTGACGCGGGCCGCCGTCGGGGGGCGGGGCGTCGTCGGGGTGCGGTGTCCGCTCGGGGTGCCGGGTCATGGGGTGCTCATGGGGGAGGGGGCCGGCGGGGCCGGTACGGCGGACGAGGGGGCGGGCGGCGCCGGAGCCGCGGAGGACGGCGTGCCGGGCACCGGGAGCACGGGCGACGGCGATGCTGTCGGGACGCGTGGGCGCGCGGTGCTCGCCGGCGTCTTCCCGGTCCGCAGGATCTCGTCCAGGGCCGGCAGCATGGCGTGCTGATGGGGGTCCCAGGACCAGGCGGTCCGGTACTCGTACCCGGGGATGGTGGACGGGGACCTGACGATCAGTTGCCGGCCCGCGATCTCCACACTGGAGACGGCGTCGGAGGTTCCCATCACCTGGACCAGCTTGTGGCCCTCGAACGTGTACACGCGCAGGGCGAGCTGCCGCTGCGGCAGCCTGATGCCCACGATCATGTCGTCCCTGCCGTCCCCCGTCAGATCCCGGTAGTACGCCGACAGCACCGGGCAGGCGCTGAGCCGGCCGTCCATCGGCGGCTTCTCGCCGCTCTTCCCGCAGGCGCGCAGCGCGTCCACGGTCTCCTTGGTGAGCGCCATCGGCCCCGAGTACGTGTTCGGGTGCTGGGCGACCTCGGCGCGGACCACGGCCACCGGATCGACCTTGCGGATGTCGTCGCCCGGCGCCGTGATCCCCTCGACCGTCTCCGTGACGGCCTCGCCGTAGTCCAGGGCCGGTGTGGCGGCCGGCGGCAGCTCCGGCCACAGCCGTGCGGGTCCCACCGCCGTGGGGGTCGTACCGGCACTCACCAGCCCGCCGTCGTCCCCGCACCCGGCGAGCAGCAGGGCGACGGGCACGGCGAGCACCGCCCCGACGAGACGACGACCGGTGCGGCGGGAGGGGCGAACGCCGGTGCGGCGGCCGGGCAGGTGCTTCGGAAGGCGGCAGAGCCCGCGGCCGGAATGCCGACCGGAACGCCACGGCGGACGAAGCCCGCGGCGGGGTGCGGGACGACGACGGATCACCGCGGGATCACCGCACCCCTCCGGGCCACGGCACTCCCGTGGCCTCGTGTGGGCTCCTGGGCTCCTGCGGGCTCGGGCTCGTATGGGCTCCACGGCTCCCGTGGGCTCTCCTGTGGATCACTGCACTCCTACTGGAACTGTTCCTTCCTCCGTACACCTTTTTGTCACTCGGTACACCTTATTTACCTGCAATTCCCTTTCATCCCGCCTACCGGAAGGCGGTGTCTCCGGGAGGACGGGTTCTTGCCCTGCGGCAGTCGGGCTGTTCCCATGGTCATGGGGTGATGGTGCATGAGCGGACTGCGCGTCATACCGACCTGGCGCCATGGTCAGGAACGGCTCTACGTTTGCCTCGCGGACGGCAGGAACGTCGCCTGGTACGACCGCGAGGCGGCCCGCGTGAACCTGCTGAGCGACGAGCGCAAAGAGGCGGTGCTCCAGGTCCTGGGCCCCTTTCTGACGGGCCCCGTGAGCGTGGGCCCGCCCCCCGTCCCCACCCCCGCGGAACTGGCCAGGCTCACCCTGCACCCCGACGACGACCTGGCCCCGAACCGCCCCGGAGAAGCCCTTCAGGTCGCCCTGGACCGGGAGCCCGGCCACGTCAGGCGCCTGCGCCCCGACGCGCGTCGCCGCGCGCTGATCGCCGAACAGACGATCGGCGCGGCGCTGGACGACCTCGACGGGGCCGGGTGGCTGACCCTGCACTCCGTTCCGCTCCCCGGCGGGGACCGCATCCACCACCTGGTGATCGGCCCCGGCGGCCTGTACGCCGTGCGCTCGCTCTACGCCCGCAAACAGCGCGTCCGGATCGCCGATCCGCTGGTCGGCGTGGCCAGGGCCACGGCGGAGCCCCTGCTCCGGGCCCTGCGCGCCGAGGCCCACCGCGCGTCGTTCGCACTGACGGCCGAGGTCCGCCCCGTACTGGCCCTCGTGGGCCCGTCGCAGGTCGAGATCTCGGTACCGCCGAGGGAGGTCAGGGTCATCGAGGACTCCGACGTGCACGCACTGTCCCGGCAGGGCGTCGTACTGAAGCCGGCCGACGTGGAGGCCCTCCATGCGATGGCCCGCGACAGAAGGACGTGGCTGCGTCTGTAGCCGTGGGCGCGGCTACGGAACCGCGTTCCTCAACCCCCCGGCGGCGCGGCTAGGGAACCGCGCCCCGCCCCCCGTCGAACAAGGGCGCCAGAAGATCCCCGTACCGCTCCAGCCGCCCCGCAACATCCCCCGCCCGCACCACCAGCTCCTGCGGAGCCCGGCACGAGGCGACCTCGTCCCAGGTCACCGGCGCCGACACGGTCGGCTCGGCCCGCGCGCGCAGGGTGTAAGGCGTGGCGGTCGTCTTCGCGGCGGCGTTCTGGCTGAAGTCGACGAAGACCTTGCCCGGCCGCAGGCTGCGGGTCATCTGATGCACGACCCGCGAGGGCATCTCCCGCGACGCCTCGACGGCGAGCCGCTTCGCGTACTCGGTGACGTTCTTCGAGGGCGTGGGCTCCAGTGCGGCAAGCAGATGCAGCCCCTTGGAGCCGGACGTCTTGACGTACGCCTCGATCCCGTCGGCGGCCAGCCGCTCCCGCAGCCAGAGTGCGACGGCACAGCATTCGACGACGCCCGCCGGTGGCCCCGGGTCGAGATCGAGGACGAGCCGGTCGGCGAGCCCCGGTGCATCCACCCGCCACTGCGGCGTGTGGAACTCGGTCACCAGGTTGGCCGCCCACACCAGCGACGGCAGGTCCTGGATCACGACCATCCGCGAGGGCCCGGCGGAATGCGGAACGTCGGCGAGCGTCACCCAGTCGGGCGTACCGGGCGGAGGGTTCTTGGCGAAGAAGAGCTGGCCGTCGGGACCGTCCGGAAAGCGCAGGAAGGACACGGGCCGGTTGTGGAGATGCGCGAGCAGCGGCCCGGAATTGGTCGCGTAGTAGTGCAGCAGCTCGCCCTTGGTGAAGCCGGTGGCGGGGTAGATGACCTTCTCCAGGTTGCTGAGCGCCAGCCGTCGCCCCTCCACCTCTGTGAGAGGCGTCATACGATGAGAATCCCACGAAACGGCCGCACACCCACCTGAAGCACGCGCACCACCCACCGGAGGGGCGCGGGCGTCACCCGCACCACCCACCGGAGGCGCGCGGGGCACCCTCCACGCCGCCGCCGCGTGGCCACGACCCGCCCGGACCTCCGTACCCCCGTACTCCGTACTCCCGTGCTCACGCCTCGAACTCCCGTACTCAAGCACCCAGGGGCAGAACGTGCGATCCATCTGGAACGGCGCCATCTCCTTCGGTCTGGTGACCATCCCCATCAAGCTCGTGAACGCGACCGAGAGCCACTCGATCTCCTTCCGCCAGATCCACACGGAGGACAGCGGACGGATCCGCTACCGCAAGGTGTGCGAGCTGGAGGACCGCGAGGTGACCCAGGACGAGATCGGCAAGGCGTACGAGCAGCCCGACGGAGCGCTCATCCCGATCACGGACGACGAACTGGCCGCGCTCCCGATCCCGACGGCACGGACGATCGAGATCGTGGCGTTCGTCCCGGCGGACCGGATCGACCCGCTCCAGATGGACGCTGCGTACTACCTGGCGGCGAGCGGCGCACCGGCGGCGAAGCCGTACACCCTGCTCCGCGAGGCGCTGAAGCGCAGCCGCAAGGTGGCGATCGCCAAGTACGCGCTCCGGGGCAGGGAACGGCTGGGCATGCTGCGGGTGGTCGGCGACGCGATCGCGATGCACGGCCTGCTGTGGCCGGACGAGGTGCGGGAACCGGTGGGTGTGGCCCCGGACAACCCGGTCACGGTGCGGGACGCGGAGCTGGACCTGGCGGACGCGCTGATGAACACGCTGGGCGAGGTGGACCTCGACGAACTGCACGACGACTACCGGGAGGCGGTCGAGGAGCTGATCACGTCGAAGGCGGCGGGCGAGCCCATGGCTCCGGCTCCGGCGGCGGAGCGCGGCGGCGAGGTGATCGACCTGATGTCGGCCCTGGAGAACTCGGTCCGGGCGGCCCAGGCGGCCCGCGGCGAGGAGCAGCCGGCGCAGGAGGCCGAGGTGACCCCGCTCAGCCGCGGCAAGGCCCCGTCCCGCAAGACACCGGCGTCCTCGCGTGCGACCCCGAAGGAGGTCGGCGGCAAGAAGTCGACGACGGCGAAGAAGAGCGCGGCGAAGAAGACGGCGACAGCGAAGTCGACGACTGCGAAGTCGACCACCGCGAAGTCGACGACGGCGAAGTCGGCGACCGCGAAATCGACGAGTGGGAAGTCGACGACGAAGAAGACGGCGGCGGCGAAGAAGGAGACAACGACGGCGAAGAAGACCACTGCCCGCAAGCGCGCCTCGGCCTGACGGCCGACGCGGGGCCGGGCGGCACCGCCGCCCCCGTCCCCCTCACCCGCCGGTGTGGCCCGCGGTCTCGGCCTCCCCGGCCCCTTGCCCGGTGGCCTCCACCGCCGTACGGCCGTCGCTCCCGCTCTGCCGGGCCAACTCCCTGATCACCCCGACCAGTTCGGCGGGCTCGAAGGGCTTCGGGACGAACGCGTCCACGCCGACGTCGAGGCCGCTCTCGACCTCGTACTGCGTACAGGCGCTCACGATCACGACCGGCAGATCCCGGGTCACCGGGTCGGACCGCAGTCGCGCGGCGGTCCGCAGCCCGTCGAGCCGCGGCATCACGACATCGAGGGTCACCACGTCCGGCCGCACCCGATGGACGACGTCCAGACACTCGGCACCATCGGCCGCGGTCACGACCTCGAAGCCCTCAAGTTCGAGATTGACCCTGATCAGTTGCCGGATGACCTTGTTGTCGTCCACAACAAGCACCCGGCCCGACGCGCCTGGCACAACTCGAGAGTAGGTCCGCACCGGCCACCGCGTCCGGCGTTTCCCCACTTCCGCCCCGCCCGGCCCCGACCCCCCGGAAATACCTGTTCACGGCCACCCCTCGAGAGCTGGTAGTGTTCTTCCCGTCGCCGAGCGAGGCGACAGCGCCCCCGTAGCTCAGGGGATAGAGCAACGGCCTCCGGAGCCGTGTGCGCAGGTTCGAATCCTGCCGGGGGCACCCTGTATGAGGTGCCCAAAGACCCCGTCACCAGCGGAAACGCTGAGGCCGGGGTCTTCGCGTATGTGCAGGCGGGTGCCGCCCGGAGTGGCCGTATGCAGGGCCCGTGGACGAGGTGTGGACGGGATCTTGAGACATCTCCGCAGGTGAGCCCCTGGACAGAGCGCCAGGGGCCTCGGACACGGCCACGCTCGTCACTCGTACTCGGCGCAGCGGGCTCCTCGATGCGACGGTTGGGGCGGTGAGACGGCGCGGGCGGGCAACACCTGCCCCTATGCCGGATTGCTACAAGGCCGTAGCGCGACCGGTATGGCCCTCACCGACCGATCCGCATGGAGCTACGGATCGGAAGGCTGCAGGTTCGAATCCTGCCGAGTGCACACAGACCGGAGGCCCCGGAGAGATCCGGGGCCTCCGGCTTTGCGTTGAGGGCAGGGTTTGACGGCAGCCGCCCACGAGCTGGGGGAGCGTGCGCCAAGTCGCTCGCACCGCGGCTGCCTTGACCAGTCAGAGGCGGGGCAGCGTTTCGATGATCTTTGCAGTGACGGCCTTGGTGGAGTAGGGGTCCTGTCCCGTCGCGAGCCGGCCGTCAGCGGTGGCGAAGGGGGTCATGGGGATGGTGCTCCTGACATAGTGCGCGCCTCGCTTGCGGAGTTCGTCCTCCAGCAGGAACGGCACCCGTTTCTTCGCCAAGGCGACTCGCTCCTCCGCGGTGGAGAACCCGGTGACCGTGCGGCCGTCGACAAGCAGGGAGCCGTCGGAAAGCGTGATGTTCAGCAGTCCGCAGGCACCATGGCAGACCGACGAGACCACGCCGCCGTTCTCGTAGATCTCCCGTGCGACCTGCTGGAGCGCGGCGTTGGAGGGGAAGTCCCACATGACGCCGTGCCCGCCGGTGTAGAAGATCGCGGCATACCGGGCCGGGTCGATGTCGGCCGCCTTGGTGGTGTGGTCCAGGCTCGACATGAACGCGTGATCGTTCGTGTACTCGCGCACCGCCTTGTCGGCCCATCTGGTGCTGCGCGGATCCAGCGGCACCGGTCCCCCTGCCGGACTGACAATGTCGACCTCGAAGCCGGCCCGGCGGACCCCGGCGTGGAAGTGAACCAGCTCTCCGATCCACAGTCCGGTCCGATGGGGGCTCGTCCCGTAGGTCGCCTGGTTGGTCACCACGGCGAGGATCCGTCTTGTCGCCATCACGACTCCTTGCTTGCCGCGGAGTTGGCCACGGGCCTGGTGTTCAGGCTCAGGCCTGCTCGGTGGGGCGTACGAGCAGCTCGGCGACGGCCACGTGCCGGGGGCGGGTGACGATGTAGCCGACGGTGTCGGCGATGTCCTGGCTCTGCAGCCGCTCGATGTCGCCCAGGGCGGCGACGATGTGCTGCTGGATGGCTGCCGGGTTGTGCGTACGCAGTTCGGTGTCGACGCTGCCCGGCTCGACAACGGACACGCGGACGTGCTGGCGGGCCAGTTCCTGACGCAGTGCCTCGCTGAAGGCGCCGACGCCGAACTTGGTGGCGCTGTACACGGCGGACATGGCGTAGGCGTTGCGGCCGGCGAGCGAGCCGATGTTGACGATGTCGGCGACCTGACGCGGCTCCTCGGCGGCGGCCTTGACCAAGTGGGGGACGGCCGCGTGGGTGGTGTACATCAGGCCCATGAGGTTGATGTCGATCATGCGCCGCCAGTCGTTCAGGTCCGCACTGGGCGCGGGCCCGAGCAGCATGAGACCGGCGTTGTTGACCAGCGTGTCCAGGCGGCCCAGGCCCTCGACGGTCCGCTCGACCGCTTCCGCGGCGGCCTGGGCGGTGGTGATGTCGGCGGGCACGACCAAGGCCCTTCCACCGGCGCCGGAGATTTCGGCACCGAGGTCGGTGAGCCGGTCCTCTCGCCGGCCGACCAGGGCCACGGAGGCGCCCTCGCGGGCAAGCTCCAACGCGGTGGCGTGGCCGATACCGCTGGAGGCTCCGGTCACCAGAGCGACGGTTCCTTCAAGACGACGCTTCATGGGTTCAAGCCTTTCGATGAACGGCGGCGCTGTTGGGTGGGGGCCGTAAGGGGTGGAGGCCGCACAGGACAGGGCCGAGGGCACAATGGGGAAGTGAGCAGCACTGGGCAGAAGAGCACCGACGGCACGCGTCGAGGGACCAAGATCGAGGGAGAACTACCGCCTCGCGAACGCCTGGTCCGGGCGGCGTCGCGGCTGTTCTATTACGAGGGCGTCCGCGCGATCGGCGTGGAGCGGCTGATCGCCGAGGCCGGCGTGACGAAGGCGACCTTCTACCGGCACTTCGCTTCCAAGGACGACTTGGTCGTGGCCTACCTGCTGACCAAAGACGCCTACTACCGGGAGGTGGCCGAGCCGCTGGCCGCGGGGCACCCGCCCGCGGAAGCGATCGACCTGATCTTCGAGGCCATCGCCGAGCACGCTCGCGAGCGCGGCTTTCGCGGATCGCCGTTCATGAACGCGGCCGCCGAGTACCCGGACGCCGAGCATCCTGTCCGCGGCCTGGTGACGTCCCACCGGGACTGGATCCGCACCCTCTTTGAGGATCTGCTCACCCGGCTCGGCCACGCCGACCCGGAGTCGGCCGCCGGTGCGCTGCTGATGCTGTACGACGGCGCGATGGCCGCCGGCTACTTGGACGACTCGACGGCCGCCCACAAGACCCTGCTGAACGCGGTCCGGCTCATCCGATCGGATGGCTGACCCCAGCAGGGCCGCGCGGGACAGTGGCCCTCTGCGGTGCCCCGGCCGGGCCGGGGCGCGGTTTGCTTTCATAGGACTTTTTGATCTCTTCTCGACGTGCACCGGGGCCGACCAGTAGTTCTCTGCATGGAGGCAGTCCGGCCCGGAAGACCGAGGGCTCTTCCGCAAGAGGTAGGAAGACCGGTCGTTCTACCTGCCGACGGTAGCCCCCTCGACGTTCGTGCGCCACTGGGCGAACCCGTTTGTGGCATCCCTCACCGGTCCGCGCCGGGGTCTTCGCGTATCCGCAGGCGGGTGTCGCGTGAAGCGATATGCCGGGCCCGTGGACGGGATCTTGGGCATCGCCGCAGGTGAGCCTCGGGGAACGGGGTGGCCCCCGGGCGGTGTCGGTCCTGGCGCCGGTGTTCCGGAACTCCGGTGTCGGGGGAAAGGCCGGTCTCGGCGCCAACGCGTGGATCTTGCCGGGGCAGGGAAACACGGGTGTTCTCCGCCGTGAGGAAAAGATGGGCAGCCAACCGCTCGCGGCCTTCCCGGCGCGTCTCGGTAGGGGATGCCCGAGAAGACTTCCTGGCTGCGGGGGGCCGCGGAGAACGGTGCGCGCAGGCATACTGGTGGCAATGACAAAGCCAGCTGCACCAAAGCGCCATTTGCCCACGAGCCCCTTCAAGGCTCCGGTCGCGTTGCCTCCCAAGCACTTCGCGGTGGGCGACCAGGTCACACACGACACGTACGGCCTCGGCCGGGTGATCGGCATCGAGGACGGGATCGCGGCGCTTGTGGATTTCGGTTCGACCCAAGAGCGGATCTTGAGTCCCTACGCCAAGATGAGCAAGCTGTAGGACCGCTGTGCCCGGTCTCGGCACGCCAGGTCCCTTCCGGGGCCTGTAATCAATGGGAGCCCCTCATCGATCTGACCTCGCTGTTCTCCGCTGTGGAAGGGGCACCCCGCTGCGCCACTGCAGCATTGCCGCCTCCGACGACAAACCCCTTCCAGGCCCCGGACTTCGGGGAGGACGAGGCCTTCCTGTTCGAGGACGCGGCAGCCTCCGTCGCCGGCATGGGAGAGCCTCAACGCAGGGCGGGCTAGATTCCACCCGGGACAGTGGCTGCTACAGGTTGAGGGACAGCCCGAGTTCCGTCTCGATTGCGCTTGACCTCAGGTAAGCGGCGTTCCTCGGGATCAGGGATTCCGCAGCAAGTCCCGTTGTATTGAGTGGTATTGGGGATGCCGCCCGGGTCGGCTCCGTATCGGCGGACCGCACCCGGCCCGGGCCGGCCATTTTCGGTACGTCGTAGGCGCTTTTCTCGCCGGCCCAATGACCCATGGCCCGGACCAGCCCGGCCCGGCTTCCGGGCCGGCGGCGCCCTGTTGGATCGACGGTCGGCGGCGCCACTCCTGCAGAGACCCGGACGATGGGCCCGGGAGCTCCGCAGGAGTGGTCGCGCCATGGGCGAGCCGGCGTCATGGGGCGGCTGTCGCCCCGAGTCTCATCCCGTCGGCGTGCGTTCCCTGGACGGTGCTCGGCGAGGTGCCGGATGGTCCAGACGGACCACCACGGTGGTGTAGAAGCGGTGCACGGCGTCGTCGACGCTGCGAATGAAGCCGGACTCGGCGTTGCCGCGGCTGCTGCCCATGCCCTTGAAGAGGGACAGGCGGAAACCGGTGATCTGGGTGCCGTTGTCCTTGGGGAGCAGGTCTCCCGGCTCGGGACGGAGCCGTTCCAGGGTTCCCCGTGGGCCGCCTGTGTCACTGTCCACAAGGGTTTCGATGTGGAGATCCGCGGGCGCCTCGGCCAGGCGCCGGACGAGCCGTTTTGCCCAGGACAGGGGGTAGCCCTGCTCGGGTGCGGGGATCTCGATGGAAGTGCGCAGCTTGCCCGTCCGCAGGTCCGCGCTGATGGCGAGGACGCCCGGTGTTCCCTCGAGGCGCAGCTCCGCCTGCAGTCTTCCGTCGAGACAGAGCTGGTCGGCCAGGCTGCTCCGGCGGGCGTCGGGGTTCGTTCCCCGTTTGGCGCGCTGGACGGGAAGCACCTTCTGGCCGAGCTCACCGCCGAGTGCCAGGCAGACCTGCCGGATGAGCCGCTCCCAGCTCTCGACGACTTCCAGGGCGCGCGGGTCCCCCTGGCACAGCGTCTCGTCGTCGATTCCGTTGCGTACGGGCACCCATGCCGGGCCCATGTTCTGGAAGCCGTGGCAGCCGGAGTTGTCGCTCTGCAGGTAGTGCAGCAGTTCCTGGAGCAGCCAGGCGTGCGCCCTGTTGCCGACGCCCTCGTGCCGGATCAGTAGCTGTGCCTGATGGGCGACCTCGGCCCAGGAGAGGTGCCAGAGCGCCACCTTGTGCTTGCGCCGGCCGTCGATCTTGACGTCGACGAGCGGGCTGCCCTCCAACGCGACGTCGTTCGACAGCGTGATCACGGCCTCGTAGCCGCGGCGGGCGGCAATGTCCATGTACGCCTGCACCTGATCGGCCTTGAGGGGGTTCCCGTTGGTCTTCGTCTCGACCAGCGCCGTCCACAACTTGCCGGCCCGCTCGACCCGGATCACGCCGTCGGGGCGCCGCGGCGCATCGCCGTGCGGCAGGGTCACCTCGGTGAACGTCTCCATACGGCCGGCCGGCGCCCCGAAGCCCGCAGTGAGTCGCCTGCCGAATTCCGGCACCTGCGCCATCACCGACAGCAATACCGAGGTGGCGCGCATTTCGCGGTCCCGGTCGCTCTTGAGCGCCGAAACCGGGAAGAGCCTGGCCTCCCTCCAGGATTCGTTCTCCGCCAGGGACTTCCTGGCCGCCTTGGGCAGGGTGATCTTCTTCTTCGCGGTGCGGGGACGTGTGGTCGGCTTCCTCGGCCCGGCCTCGTCGTCGGAATGCCGGGTAGCCGGGACGGCTCCCAGCGGTTCTCGTGGCTCCTGCGCCTCCCGCAGGTTCGGCCCGTCGGCCGGAGCCGGGACCGTCATCCCGGTCGGCTCGTCGTCCTCGGCGCCGTCCTGCGCTGCTTCCGTGGCGGCGGCGTCGTCCTCGATGTCGACCCCGAAGTCCGTTGCCAGACCCGCCAGACCGCTGTCGTAGCCCTGACCGACGGCACGGAACTTCCACTCCTCCCCGCGGCGGTAGAGCTCCCCGAAGATGATGGCGCTCACCGAATCGGCGTCATCGATCGGGAAGCGCAGGAGTTCCTCGCCGGCCCCGTCGGCCAACGACAACTTCACGTCGTCCAGTTCCCCGAAGCGAGCTCCCTCGTACCGACTGGCGGCCACAACTATGCGGTCGACGTCGGGCCGGACCGCGGTCAGGTCGAAGCTGATCCGGTCCTCGTTGCCGTCCGCCGTCGGCGTCTTGCCCAGCAGTTGCACGCTGCCGTCGGCGGCAACCGGGTGGTTGTAGAAGTAGAAGTCGGCGTCGCTGCGCACCTTGCCGTTCGCATCCAGCAAGAGGACGGACACATCCGCGTCCCCCTCGCCGCTCGGACTGGCCCAGCTCAGACCGACGATCACCGAACCGGCGTCCTCACTCAGGGCCGACAGAGTCACATTCGACCCCTTGATCATTTCGTGCACAAAGCCCCCCAACGTTGCACCGTGCGTGCAAAGAAGTTCCCACCCCTGCTTTCCCGCTGCCCGACACGATGTGACGAGCAGCACACAGAAAACTGTAGGGCCCAAAGAGTTGCGGCGGTGGCGGACATACAGAAACGGCCGAGTGGGTCGAGCGGGCAGGGTCCGTCCCCGTCGGTCGCTCCAGACGTCGTCGCCCCGACCGTCGGACGGGCTCGTGAACCACGATTCCCGATCGGCGGGGTCGTGAGCGGAGGCTCCTGGATCCAGGGCCTCCGGCCACAGGGAACCGCGCAAGGGTCCGGCCCCGGGCGGGTGGGAGGGGCATTCGCGTCGCCTTATCCGACATAACAGCCATTCAGGGGCGTATCAACCCCACCGTCTCCACGGTTGCGTCGCCGTCTCGTGACATCCGACACAGGGACTTTTGGTACTTAGGGCGCCGACTAGTAGATGCCGACGCGGCGACATAGCGACATATGTCCATCTTGGTGGCGTCCTGTCTGGCGGCGGGTGTGGCGGTGGGCGGTGGGGTCGGCGGTGAGAGCCGTTCGGGAGGCGGGCGTGGGGATCTGACGGAGCGACAGAGGGTTTTGTGGGGTGGGATGCCCGCTTTGCACGCCTGCAAGGTCGTTTCAAGGGGGGTCCCGGGCTACGACGCCGGGTAGTAGATGCGGCCGTTGCCCCGACCTTGCCGGGCTTTTAACAATGTCGGCTCGTACGGCGTCACCGCAGCTCAGGCGCAGTTCTGCGCGGAGTCGGGGGGATCGGGGCGCTTCCTGATCATCAAGCGAGGGCACGCATGAGCAAGCACCGCAGGACGACCCACTACCGGAAGATAACCGTCGCCGCCGTTGCCATGGCGGCCGTGGCCGTGCCCTCAGCGGCCATGGCCTGCGGCGGTCCGGGCGGCGGTACGGGAGGCCAGCCCGTACCCGGGCAGCCGGGCGGTCAGCTCACGGCTCCGGGTGCGCCGATGGGGATGCAGCTGCCCGGTGGAGGGTCCCAGCCCGGCTCGCTCCCCGGTGGCGCCCCGATGGGTATGCCCGCCGCGCCGGGTGGCGGTGCACCGGAAGGTGCCGCGACGCCCGGTGGCGCCGGCGCCCCGAGCGCCCCGAGTGCGCCCACCGCCCCCGGCGGCTCCGGCGGCCAGGGCGCCCCGAGCGCGCCCGAAGGCGCCGGCTCTCCGAGCGGCTCCGGGAGCGACGCCTCCGCCTCCGATGCCGCCAAGGCCGTTCTGAAGCTCGTCAACAGTGAGCGCAGCAAGGCCGGTTGTTCGGCGCTGACCATCAACGACAAGCTCACCAAGGCCGCCGAGGCGCACAGCAAGGACATGGCGGCCCACCAGAACATGTCGCACTCCGGTTCCGACGGGTCCGACCCGGGTCAGCGGATCACGAAGGCCGGCTACAACTGGAGCGCCTACGGCGAGAACGTCGCGTACGGGTACGCCACGCCGGACAGCGTGGTGCAGGCCTGGATGGCCAGTGCCGGCCACAAGCGCAACATCCTCGACTGCTCGTTCAAGGAGACCGGCATCTCCCTCGCCGAGCCCGGTCACTACTGGACGCAGGACTTCGGCACCGCGAGGTAGGGGGCCGGCGCGGAATCGTCCGTCGGAAGGCCCGGCAGGTTCGCCTGTCGGGCCTTCGGCGTTCCCGTGACGAGGAGGAGCACGGCTCCGGTCCCGCGCGGGACCCCTGTCCAGCCCGGTACCGCACCGTCCGGTCCGAGGTCCGCCCTGTCCGGCCCGGTACCTCTCCTGTCCGGCCCGAGGGCCGCCCGGCCGCTCGTGGGCTGCCGCTCCCACCGACCCCGTGGTGTGCCGGCCCCTCGCTCCGGGAGCCCCGGCCTCATGCCCCAGGGGTTCCCGGCCTCATGCGCGCGGAAGCCCCGGAACGCATGCCCCGGGGGTTCCCGGCCTCACGCACCCACGGGCCCCGGACTCATTGCTCGGGGAATACCAGGCTCAGCAGGCGGAACAGCTCCGTGCGCTCCTCGTCGGAGAGCTTGTCCAGGGCGTTGTGCGTGCTGTGCATCGTCTCGCGGATGTCGTCGATGGCCCGCTCGCCCTCGTCGGTGAGGACGACGTTCTTCACCCGCCGGTCGGTGGGGCTCACCTCGCGCCGTACGAGCTCGCGCTTCTCCAGGCGGTCCACGATGCCCGTGATGTTGGACGCGTCGCACGCCAGCGTGGTGGCGAGGGAGCGCATCGACGCAGGGCAGCGGCGCAGCACGCTCAGCGTCTTGGCCTGGCTGGCGGTGAGACCCGCCGCGGTGGCCGCCGTCGTGAAGTCGGCGTAGTGCGCGCTGAGAGTGTGCGCGAGCAGCTCGATGAGCTGCCTCTTCGTGGGGGGCACGAGGGCGGGTGCGGAGTCAGGTGCGGCGGGCGGCATGCCGCCACAGTACTCCTTGAAGCTTGACTATCTCAATTATCGAGGGTTACGGTCGGGGCATCCACTTGCTTGATGTTCTCAAGTATGTGAGACCTCAAGTGTCGAAGCCATCAAGCATCCGGGCTTCGCGCGCCGAGTGCCCGGCCCTTCGGGCGCTTCGCGCGCCGGAGTGCCAGGCGTTCGCAGCGCTTCGCACACCGGTCTCCGCCACGTCAGCCACTCCAGCTATGGGAACCCCGTGACTTCCACACCGCACCAGGCGCCCGCACGCCCCGCCGCCGGAACCGGCGGATTCGGACTCGTCCTGGTCCTCGGGCTCGCCGCCATGATCGTCTCGATGATGCAGACGCTGGTCGTGCCGATCCTCGGCATCATCCAGAACGACCTCGGGACCACCCCCTCCAACGTCAGCTGGGTCACCACGGCAACCCTTCTCTCCGCCGCCGTCTTCACCCCCCTGCTCGGCCGCTTCGGCGACCAGCACGGCAAGAAGCCGACCCTGGTCGGGGTGCTGGTCCTGATGGCCGCCGGCTCCGTCCTCGCCGCTACGACCCACTCGCTGCTCTGGCTGATCGTGGCGCGCGTGATGCAGGGCGCGGCCACCGCGATCTTCCCGCTTGCGCTGTCCGTGCTCCGCGAGGAGATCCCGCCCGCCCGGCTGCACACCGCGATGGCCCTGGTCAGCGGCACGCTGGCGTTCGGCAGCGGCCTGGCGCTGGTCGGCGCGGGACTGCTGACGCAGGGCGCGCACCCCGACTACCACCGGGTGTTCTGGCTGGCCTTCGGCCTCGCCGTCCTCGCGCTGGTGGCCGTCCTCCTCGTCGTACCGGCGTCCCGCCACAAGACCGGCGGCCGTACCGACTGGCTCGGCGCCGCCACCCTCGCCGCGATGCTCGTCCTCCTGCTGCTGCCCATCTCGCAGGGGCACGAGTGGGGCTGGACCTCCGCCCGTACGCTCGGACTCTTCGCCGCCTCCGTCGTGAGCGCCGTGCTGTGGGTCCTGGTCGAGCGCAAGGTCGGCGAGCCCATGGTGGACATGAAGATGTTCGTCCACCGGCCGGTCCTCTACACCAACCTCGCCGGACTGCTGCTGGGCTTCGCGATGTTCTCGCAGTTCATCGGCGTCTCGTACCTCGCACAGATGCCCGACACGCTCACCGGATACGGCTTCGGGGCCTCCGTGCTCCGCGCCTCCGTGGAGTACCTGCTGCCCGCCACGCTGGTCTCGCTCGTCGCCGCCCAGTTCGGCGGAGTGCTGGTGAGCCGGATCGGAGCGCGGCACACGCTCACCGTGGGCGCCGTGTTCGGCGTCGCGGGCTTCGCCTGGCTGACCCTCGGGCACGACAGCTCCGCCGCCGTCATCCTCGCGGGCATGGTCGTCGGCGTGGCCATCAGCTTCGGCTACGCGGCGATGCCCGCCCTGATCGTGGCCGGTGTCCCGCACCACCAGACCGGCATCGCCAACGGCATCAACTCCATCTCCCGGTCCGTCGGCAGCGCCGTGGCCAGCGCCGTCGTCACCTCGCTGCTCGCGTCGAAGACGATCCCGCACCTGCCGGCCGGGGTGCCGCCGCTTCCGGAGGAGAGCCAGTTCACGCTGAGCTTCGCGCTCGCCGGAGGAGCGTTCGCCCTCGTGGCGGTGGTCGCCCTGCTCGGGCTCACGCCGCGCCGTACGGAGGCCGTGGCCACCATCGTCGCGTCCGACGCGGACACGGACGAGGGTCCGGACGCGGGCACCACCGCGGGCGCCACGGGTGCGGACGGCGCCGTCGCCGTCACGGACCCGGAGGGCGCCGATGCCGACGCCGCGGACCCCGTGACCGCGGACACCCCCCAGGGTGCCGGCGCGCGGGCATAAACCGCGCGACTGCCGACTTGTTCCATTGATCGTTCACATACCTCAGGAGCCCCGCATGTCCCTCGACCGGCCGTTCAGCGTCGGAAGCCTCACCGTGCCCAACCGGATCGTCATGGCCCCCATGACCCGCGAGTTCTCGCCGGGCGGAGTCCCCGGAGAGGACGTGGCGCAGTACTACGCCCGCCGCGCCGCCTCCGGCGTCGGCCTGATCGTGACCGAGGGGACGTACGTCGGCCATGACTCCGCCGGGACGAGCGACCGGGTGCCGCGGTTCTACGGGACGGACGCGCTGGAGGGCTGGGACCGGGTCGTCTCGGCGGTCCACGAGGCGGGCGGGAAGATCGTTCCGCAGCTGTGGCACGTGGGCGCCACCCGTAAGCCCGGTGCCGGACCGGTGCCCTCCGCGCCGCCGGCCGGCCCCTCGGGGCTCGGGCTCGACGGACAGCCCAAGGGCAGTGCCCTGACGGCCGCCGAACTCGACGCCGTGGTCGAGGCGTTCGCCGACGCGGCGGCCGCGGCCGAGCGCATCGGGTTCGACGGAGTCGAGCTGCACGGTGCCCACGGCTATCTCATCGACCAGTTCCTGTGGGAGCGCACCAACCGGCGCGCGGACGGCTACGGCGGCAGCATCGAGGCCCGTTCGCGCTTCGCCGCGGAGATCGTCGCGGCGGTGCGTGCCGCCGTGTCGCCCGACTTCCCGGTGATCTTCCGGCTCTCGCAGTGGAAGTCGGGTGCCTACGACGCCCGGCTCGCCGACTCGCCCGAGGAGCTGGAGCGCGTGCTCGCCCCGCTGGTGACCGCCGGTGTGGACGTGCTGCACGCCTCGACGCGCCGGTACTGGCTGCCCGAGTTCGACGACAGCGACCTCAACCTCGCCGGCTGGGTGAAGAAGGTCACCGGCAAGCCCGTCATCACCGTGGGATCCGTCGGCCTCGACCAGGAGTTCGTCGGCCCGCAGGGCTGGGCCGGCACCTCCGGCGTCACCGGTATCGAGCTGCTCCTGGAGCGGCTGGAGCGCGACGAGTTCGACCTCGTGGCCGTCGGCCGCGCCCTCATCGCCGACCCCGACTGGGCCGCCAAGGCCCTGCGCGGCCGTCTCGACGAGGCGCGTCCGTTCGACAAGTCGCTGCTGGCGTCGCTGGTCTGAGCAGTACGGACGGGGTGGCCCGGGGCGCAGGAGGCCCCGGGCCACCTTGCCGTGCGGGCCCTCCCGGGTTTCCGTCTCGCCCCCCGAAACCGGTTCGCGTACCCACCCCCCTCCTCCCCTACGCTGGTCCCGTGACCCCCGTCGAGCTCTCCCGCACCCTGCTGCACGCGGTGCGCCGAGCTGTGGACGATGGTGAGCTGAGCGTGACCGTGCCCGCACGGGCCGTGGTCGAGCGGCCTCGCCCCGGAGGCCGGGGCGACTACGCGACGAACATCGCCCTCCAGCTCGCCCGCACCGCAGGACGCCCGCCGCGCCAGATCGCCGAGATCGTGCGGCACCGGCTCACGGGCACCCCCGGTGTTGCCGGGGTCGAGATCACCGGGCCCGGGTTCCTCAACATCACCCTCGACGGGGGAGCGGCGGCCCTCGTCCGCGACATCCTCCGGCAGGGGCCCGGCTACGGGCACGGGGACACCCTCGCCGGACAGCTGGTCGAGCTGCGCGTGCCGCACGAGGTCCGCGCCGAGGCCGTCGCCGACGCCGTCGTACGCATCGTCGCCTCACAGGGCGGGCACGCCGAGGTCTCGCACGCCGAGCCCGTGAACCTGCGGCCCGTGCCGGCCCCCGGCGACCCCGCCCCGCTCGGCCCCGACGCCGCCCGCTGGGCGCTGCTGCACCCCGCCGCGCACGACCACCCCCGGATCACCGAGGACCACCTCGTCCAGCGCGAGACCAACCCCCTCTTCCGCGTCCGCTACGCCCACGCCCGCACCCGTGCCCTCGTACGGAACGCGGCCGACCTCGGCTTCGTGGCGGAACCCGGCGACGTACAGGCGGAACCCGGCGACGCACGGACGGAATCCGGCGAGGTACGGCCGGGTGCCCCCGGTGTGCCGACGGGGACGGGGGCCCACGGCGGTGTGCCCCAGGACGTTGTCGCCGAGCTGCTCGCCGCCCTGTCCGACCACCCCGTCGTCCTGGCCGCCGCCGCCCGGCACCGCGCCCCCGACCGGGTCGCGCGGCACCTCGTCGTCCTCGCGGACGCGTTCTTCCGGTTCCACGACGCGACCCGCGTCCTCCCGGTCGGCGACGAGAAACCCACGGCCGCCCATCGTGCCCGGCTCGCCCTCGCCGAAGCCGCCGGGACGGTGCTGGCCGGCGGCCTGTCCCTGCTCGGCATCGACGCACCCGACCATCTCTGAGAGAGCGCACCCAGACATGAGCCGTTCCGCCCACCCCGCCGGGCCCCGCCACGCCGACGTCCTGCCCGAAGGGCACTACCACGCCCCGCCGACCGACCTCAATGAACTCGACCCCAAGGTCTGGTCCCGCACGGTCCGCCGCAACGAGGACGGTGTCGTCACCGTCGGCGGCGTCGAAGTCACCAGGCTCGCCGAGGAGTTCGGCACCCCGGCCTACTTCCTCGACGAGGCCGACTTCCGCTCCCGCGCCGACGACTGGCGTTCCGCCTTCGGCCCCGGTGCCGACGTCTTCTACGCGGGCAAGGCCTTCCTGTCCCGGGCCGTCGTCCGCTGGCTGCACGAGGAGGGGCTGAACCTCGACGTCTGCTCCGCCGGCGAGCTCGCCACCGCCCTGTCCGCAGGCATGCCCCCCGAGCGGATCGCCCTGCACGGCAACAACAAGACCGAGCAGGAGATCGAGACGGCCGTCGCCGCGGGTGTCGGCCGCATCGTGGTCGACTCCTTCCAGGAGATCGTGCGGGTCGCCCACGTCGCCGAGCGGCTCGGCGTGCGCCAGCGCGTACAGATCCGCGTGACCGTCGGCGTCGAGGCGCACACCCACGAGTTCATCGCCACCGCGCACGAGGACCAGAAGTTCGGCATCGCGCTCGCCGACGGCCAGGCCGCGGAGGCGGTGCGCAGGGCACTCCGGCTCGACGGGCTCGAGCTCGTCGGCATCCACTCGCACATCGGCTCGCAGATCTTCGACACCGCGGGCTTCGAGGTGGCCGCCCGCCGCGTGGTGAAGCTGCTCGCCGAGGTCCGCGACGAGCACGGGGTCGAACTGCCCGAGATCGACCTCGGCGGCGGCCTCGGCATCGCCTACACCTCCGACGACGACCCGCGCGAGCCGCACGAGATCGCCAAGTCGCTGGGCGAGATCGTCGGCCGGGAGTGCGAGGCGGCCGGGCTGCGCACTCCGCGCATCTCCGTGGAGCCCGGGCGCGCCGTCGTCGGACCCACCACCTTCACGCTGTACGAGGTGGGCACCATCAAGCCGCTGGAAGGGCTGCGCACCTACGTCTCCGTGGACGGCGGGATGTCGGACAACATCCGCACCGCGCTGTACGACGCGGAGTACAGCGTCGCCCTGGTCTCCCGGACCTCCGACGCCGAGCCGATGCTCGTACGCGTCGTCGGCAAGCACTGCGAGAGCGGTGACATCGTCGTGCGCGACGCCTTCCTGCCCTCCGACCTGGCGCCCGGCGACCTGATCGCGGTCCCCGCCACGGGGGCGTACTGCCGCTCCATGGCCAGCAACTACAACCACGCGCTCCGCCCGCCCGTCGTCGCCGTGCGGGACGGCGAGGCGCGGGTGATCGTACGACGGGAGACGGAGGAAGATCTCCTGCGTCTGGACGTCGGATAATTGAAATCGACGTCTCAGGATCCGGACGGCGGGCTGAAACTCCCGTCCGGTGAGTGAGACTGGACCCACCCTTAGAAGTGTGAGAAACGAGGTCGGATGATGCGTACGCGTCCGCTGAAGGTGGCGCTGCTGGGCTGTGGGGTTGTCGGCTCAGAGGTGGCGCGCATCATGACGACGCACGCCGACGACCTCGCGGCCCGTATCGGGGCCCCGGTCGAGCTGGCCGGCGTAGCCGTCCGCCGGCCCTCCAAGGTGCGCGAGGGCATCGACCCGGCCCTCGTCACCACCGACGCGACCGCCCTGGTCAAACGCGGCGACCTCGACGTCGTCGTCGAGGTCATCGGCGGCATCGAGCCCGCGCGCACCCTCATCACCACCGCGTTCGAGCACGGCGCGTCCGTCGTCTCGGCCAACAAGGCGCTGCTGGCCCAGGACGGTGCCGCCCTGCACGCCGCGGCCGAGGAACACGGCCGCGACCTGTACTACGAGGCCGCCGTCGCGGGCGCCATCCCGCTCATCCGGCCGCTGCGCGAGTCGCTCGCCGGCGACAAGATCAACCGCGTGATGGGCATCGTCAACGGCACGACGAACTTCATCCTCGACAAGATGGACTCGACGGGGGCGGGCTACCAGGAGGCCCTGGACGAGGCCACCGCGCTCGGGTACGCCGAGGCCGACCCGACCGCCGACGTCGAGGGGTTCGACGCCGCCGCCAAGGCCGCGATCCTCGCCGGTATCTCCTTCCACACCCGGGTGCGTCTCGACGACGTGTACCGCGAGGGCATGACCGAGGTGACCGCCGCGGACTTCGCATCGGCGAAGGCGATGGGCTGCACCATCAAGCTGCTCGCCATCTGCGAGCGGGCCGCCGACGGCGGTTCGGTCACCGCGCGCGTCCACCCCGCGATGATTCCGCTCAGCCACCCGCTGGCCTCCGTGCGCGAGGCGTACAACGCCGTCTTCGTGGAGTCCGACGCCGCGGGCCGGCTGATGTTCTACGGCCCCGGAGCGGGCGGCGCCCCGACCGCGTCCGCGGTACTCGGCGACCTCGTCGCGGTCTGCCGCAACAAACTCAGCGAGGCGACCGGGCCCGGCGAGTCCGCGTACACCCGGCTGCCCGTCTCGCCCATGGGCGAGGTCGTCACGCGGTACCACATCAGCCTGGACGTGGCCGACAAACCGGGTGTGCTCGCCCAGGTCGCCACCGTCTTCGCGGAGCACGGCGTATCCATCGACACCGTGCGCCAGCACGTCAAGGACGGCGACGCCTCGCTCGTCGTCGTCACGCACCGAGCGCCCGACGCCGCACTCAGCGGCACCGTCGACGCGCTGCGCAGCCTCGACACCGTGCGGGGTGTCGCCAGCATCATGCGGGTTGAAGGAGAGTAACCAGCAATGACCCACCAGTGGCGCGGAATCATCGAGGAGTACCGGGACCGGCTGCCGGTCACCGACACCACACCGGTCGTGACGCTCCGCGAGGGCGGTACGCCGCTCGTGCCCGCGCAGGTGCTCTCCGAGCGCACGGGGTGCGAGGTCCACCTCAAGGTGGAGGGCGCCAACCCCACCGGCTCCTTCAAGGACCGCGGTATGACCATGGCCATCAGCAAGGCCAAGGAGGAGGGTGCGCAGGCCGTCATCTGCGCGTCCACCGGCAACACCTCCGCGTCGGCCGCCGCCTACGCCGTCCGCGCGGGCATGGTCAGTGCCGTCCTCGTGCCCCGGGGCAAGATCGCCCTCGGCAAGATGGGCCAGGCCCTCGTCCACGGCGCGAAGATCCTCCAGGTCGACGGCAACTTCGACGACTGCCTGACGCTGGCGCGTTCGCTGTCCGAGAACTACCCGGTGGCGTTGGTCAATTCGGTCAATCCGGTGCGCATCGAGGGCCAGAAGACCGCCGCCTTCGAAATCGTCGACGCGCTCGGCGATGCGCCCGACATCCACGTCCTTCCCGTCGGCAACGCCGGCAACATCACGGCCTACTGGAGGGGCTACCGCGAGTACGCGGCGGACGGTCCGGCCTCGCACACCCCCCGCATGTGGGGCTTCCAAGCCTCCGGCTCCGCCCCGATCGTGCGCGGAGAGGTCGTGAAGGACCCCTCGACCATCGCCACCGCCATTCGCATCGGCAACCCCGCCTCCTGGCAGTACGCGCTCGCCGCGAAGGAGGAGTCCGGCGGCCTCATCGACGAGGTGACGGACCGTGAGATCCTGCGCGCCTACCGGCTGTTGGCCGCACAGGAGGGTGTCTTCGTGGAGCCGGCGTCCGCCGCGTCCGTCGCCGGTCTGCTGAAGGCCGCCGAGCAGGGCGCGGTCGACCCCGGGCAGACCATCGTCTGCACCGTCACCGGCAATGGCCTGAAGGACCCCGACTGGGCCGTCGCGGGTGCCCCGCAGCCGATCACCGTCCCGGTGGACGCCTCCGCGGCCGCCGAACGCCTGGGCCTGGCATAACGCCACGGCGGGTCCCTCCCCGGGTCCCGCCCGGCCCTCCCCGCCCGTGGGTGCACGGGGGGCTCACGACACGCATCGTGCGCCTCCCGTGCGCCCTATGTCGCCACGGAACCGTCCTTGGATAGGCTGTGGAGAACCCACCCGCCGCATCATCTGCCGCGGTGCCGCCGACGTTGCGGCCTCCGGGTCTTCCGTACGTGGTGCAACCCCTGACAATCACGCAGCTCAAGGAGAGTCATCGAGCGATGGCCGGTCCCGCGTTCCGTGCCGCCGCCGTCCGGGTGCGCGTCCCCGCCACCAGCGCCAACCTCGGCCCGGGCTTCGACGCCCTCGGCCTGTCGCTGGGGCTCTACGACGACGTCGTCGTCCGGGTGGCCGATTCCGGCCTGAACATCGACATCGCAGGTGAGGGCAGCGACACGCTCCCGCGCGACGAGAGTCATCTCCTCGTACGCTCCCTGCGCACCGCCTTCGACCTGCTCGGCGGGCAGCCGCGCGGCCTCGAGGTCGTCTGCGCCAACCGCATCCCGCACGGCCGCGGCCTCGGCTCGTCCTCGGCGGCCATCTGCGCCGCCGTCGTCGCCGCGCGCGCCGTGACCATAGGCGGCGAAACCCGGCTCGACGACAGCGCGCTGCTCGAACTCGCCACCGAGATCGAGGGCCATCCCGACAACGTCGCGGCGTGCCTGCTCGGCGGCTTCACGCTCTCCTGGATGGAGGGCGGCGCCGCACGGGCCATCAGGATGGACCCCTCCGATTCCATCGTTCCGGTGGTTTTCGTACCGGGAAAGCCGGTACTGACCGAGACCGCCCGCGGTCTCCTGCCGCGCACCGTCCCGCACGTGGACGCCGCGGCCAACGCGGGCCGGGCCGCACTGCTCGTCGAGGCCCTCACCAGGCGCCCCGAGCTGCTGCTGCCCGCAACCGAGGACCGACTGCACCAGGACTACCGCGCCCCCGCCATGCCGGAGAGCGCCGCCCTGGTGGAGCGGCTGCGCGCGGACGGCGTCCCCGCGGTGATCTCCGGCGCGGGTCCCACCGTCCTCGCGCTGGCCCAGCACGCCACGGCCGACAAGGTCGCCCGGCTGGCGGGTGAAGGGTGGGCGGCCAACCGGCTGCCCCTCGACGCGGCGGGAGCGAGTGTGCTGCCGCTGGGCGCCTGACACCCGGTTGCCGGATTTGGAGAGGGGGAATGTTTGTTGGGTCCGGTAGTGTTAATCTCAAGTCTGCACCCGACCCCACCATGGCGAGGTGCTTCGTGTCCCCGTCCGGGACCACCAATCTTCCGGGAGCCTCCCACACCGCCCTGTGTGTTGTCGCACTGAGCGGTATGCCGAGCACGCTCCGGAATCGGCGTGACCGAGCCGTATGACACAGACCCACCGTGCCACGGCTTCGGGACTCGCCATCACCAGATATCTCTTCCGCCGATTGGGCGGACCACCGCCCCGGCACGGTCCACACAGCAAGGACCACTGCCGGACAGCACAACCGGTCGCCGAGCCAGACAGGCCGACGTCCGCTCCAGGGAAGGACCCTTCGTGAGCGACACCACCGATCTGATGGGCGTGACTGCCGACAGCACGGTCGAGACCGCTGCCGCGCCCGCCACGGATGCCTCTGCCGCGCCTGCCTCCGGTTCCAGGCGGCGCCGTGGCACCGGCCTCGAAGGCATGGTGCTGGCCGAGCTGCAGCAGGTCGCATCGGGCCTCGGCATCAGGGGCACCGCGCGGATGCGCAAGAGCCAGCTGATCGAGGTCATCAAGGAGGCACAGGCCGGTGGCGGTGCCCCCGCGAAGGCCGCCGCGGCCTCCGGGGACACCGAGACCAAGCCGAAGCGACGGGCCACCTCCAAGGCCCGCACCGGTGAGGACGCCGCCGCCGGCAAGGCGGACAAGGCGGGTGCCGAGGCGGACAAGTCCGCCAAGAAGGCCGTGGCCCAGCAGCAGATCGAGATTCCCGGCCAGCCGGCCAGCGACGACGCCCCCGCCGGGGAGCGCCGCCGTCGCCGTGCGACCGCCGACGCGGGCAGCCCCGAGACGGTCGGCGCCGAGGCCAAGGCGGACACGAAGACCGAGGCCGCTCCCGCCGCCAAGGGCGAGGGCCAGGGCGAGGCCCGTGGTGACGGCGGCGAGGGTGGCGACGGCCGCCGGGACCGCCGCGACCGCCGTGAGCGCGGCCGGGACCGCGACCGCGACCGTCGCGGCAAGGGCGGCGACGAGCAGCAGGGCCAGGGCGGCCAGCAGCGCCAGCAGGGCGGCGGCCGACAGGACCGGCAGGACCGACAGCAGCAGGACGACGACGACTTCGAGGGCGGCCGCCGTGGCCGTCGCGGCCGCTACCGCGACCGCCGTGGGCGCCGTGGCCGCGACGAGATCGGTGAGCCGCAGATCGCCGAGGACGACGTCCTGATCCCCGTCGCGGGCATCCTCGACATCCTCGACAACTACGCGTTCATCCGGACCTCCGGCTACCTGCCCGGCCCGAACGACGTGTACGTCTCCCTCGCCCAGGTCCGCAAGAGCGGCCTGCGCAAGGGCGACCACATCACCGGTGCCGTGCGCCAGCCGAAGGACGGCGAGCGCCGCGAGAAGTTCAACGCGCTGGTCCGCCTCGACTCCGTCAACGGCATGGCGCCCGAACTCGGCCGCGGCCGCCCGGAGTTCAACAAGCTCACCCCGCTGTACCCGCAGGACCGGCTCCGTCTGGAGACCGACCCGGGCGTGCTGACGACGCGCATCATCGACCTGGTGTCGCCCATCGGCAAGGGCCAGCGTGGTCTGATCGTGGCCCCGCCGAAGACCGGCAAGACCATGATCATGCAGGCGATTGCCAACGCGATCACGCACAACAACCCCGAGTGCCACCTGATGGTCGTCCTCGTCGACGAGCGTCCGGAAGAGGTCACCGACATGCAGCGGTCGGTCAAGGGCGAGGTCATCTCCTCGACCTTCGACCGCCCCGCCGAGGACCACACCACCGTCGCCGAACTGGCCATCGAGCGCGCCAAGCGCCTCGTCGAGCTGGGCCACGACGTGGTCGTCCTGCTGGACTCCATCACCCGTCTGGGCCGCGCGTACAACCTCGCGGCGCCCGCCTCCGGCCGCATCCTGTCCGGTGGTGTCGACTCGACCGCGCTGTACCCGCCGAAGCGCTTCTTCGGTGCCGCGCGCAACATCGAGGACGGCGGCTCGCTGACCATCCTGGCCACCGCGCTGGTCGACACCGGCTCGCGCATGGACGAGGTGATCTTCGAGGAGTTCAAGGGCACCGGCAACATGGAGCTCAAGCTCGACCGGAAGCTCGCCGACAAGCGCATCTTCCCGGCCGTCGACGTCGACGCGTCCGGTACGCGCAAGGAGGAGATCCTCCTCGGTGCCGAGGAGCTCGGCGTCGTCTGGAAGCTGCGCCGGGTGCTGCACGCCCTCGACCAGCAGCAGGCGATCGAGCTGCTCCTCGACAAGATGAAGCAGACGAAGTCGAACATCGAGTTCCTGATGCAGATCCAGAAGACGACGCCGACGCCGGGCAACGGCGACTGATCCGACGCGGACGCCTTCGGCGGACAAGGGCCGCCCCGTCACCCGAGAGGTGACGGGGCGGCCCTTTGCGTGGGGCGGGTCGGGGCCACGGGGGCTGCCGGGCCGCCACGGAGCGGCGGGTTCCACGGGCAGGCCCGTGGAAGGGGTGTGTGGCAGGGGAGGGCGGGCGGACGCCTCGGCGGCGGAGAGCGGTCCGCGCAGCGGCCGGTGGTGCTGCCGTGCAGCGGTGGAAGGCCGGCGGTACGGGCCGCGGGCCGGAGGGGGAAGGGCCGCGCAGCGGCCGGTGCCACCGCGGAGCGGCGGGAGGCCGAGGAAACGGAAGGGCCGGTTCACCAGCAGGGGCCCGTGCCGGATACCATCGCGCCCACCTCGAACGCTTCCTGTCCAGGGGGGACTTGCGTGCCCATATCCACGTCCGGCGGGCGTCACAGACGCAGACTGAACCGGATCGTCCCGGCCGCCGCGGCCGTCCTCGCCCTGCTCGGCGGCGGCGCCTTCGCCGTCACGTCGTACGCGGGGGAGACCGGCACCGGCTCCGAAGCCGGCACCGTCGTGAAGCCCCCGCCGGGCACCACCGTCGAGGACACCTCGTCCTCCGCGCCCGCCACCGCGGCGCCCCGCATCATCGGCGGCACCGACAGCACCGCCTCCTGGATGGTGCAGCTGGTCTACAACGACCCCGAGTCCGGCGATTCCTACTTCGTGTGCGGCGGCACCCTCGTCGCACCGACCAAGGTGCTGACCGCCGCGCACTGCCTGCACGACGAGAACGGCAACCGGCAGGACTGGGGCCGCCACGGCGAGGTCGCCGTGGGCACCAGCAAGTCCGTCACCGCCCCGGACAACGGCGCCCGGTACGTCGACGTCACCCGCAGCTGGGTGCGCGACGGCTACGACCCCGACACCTTCGTCAACGACGTGGCCGTCCTCACGCTCGCCCAGCCCGTCGCCCAGACCACCATGGAGCTCGCCGGAGCCGGCGACAGCGCGCTCTACACGCCCGGCACCGAGGCCACCGTCTACGGCTGGGGACTGACCGGCTCGGACGAGGACACCTCGACGATCGCCGCGCAGCTGCAGAAGGTGTCGATCCCGCTCAACTCGGACCAGGACTGCACCGCCAACCTCGACCCGTACTTCGTGGGCGGGAAGATGCTGTGCGCCGGCCAACTCGGCACCGGCGACGACAGCACCGGCAGGACGACCTGCCCCGGTGACTCCGGCGGCCCCCTCATCGCGGGCAACAAGGTCGTCGGCATCGTCTCCTGGGGCATCAGCCAGGGCAAGCAGGTGTGCAACGTCTCCGGCACCTACGAGGCGTACACCAAGGTCGCCACGTACCAGCCCTGGGTCCGTCCGCGCATCGACGACACCGACATCAGCGGCGACGGCAAGGCCGACCTCTTCGTGCGGCCCCCGTCCGGCTCCACGGCGTACACGAAGAAGTCCACCGGGACCGGGTTCGCCGCCCGCACGGCGCTGCCGGGCTCCTGGAGCGCGTACAACATCGCCCTCCAGACGGACATGAACCGCGACGGCCGGCAGGACTTCGTCCTGCGCCGGCGCTCCGACGGGGCGGTCTACTGGCGGCACCGGAGCACCACCGGCTCGACGTACACCGACACGAGGATCGCGAGCGACTGGGCGACGCGGAAGTTCGTCGTCGCGCCGGGCGACGTGACCGGTGACCGCTTCCCCGACCTGCTCTCGGTCACCTCCGGCGGCACCCTGTACGTCTACCCGGGCAACGGCGACGGCACCTACGGCAACCGGATCACCGCCGGAAGCGGCTACCAGGGCTTCAACTCACTGCGCGGACACGGGGACTTCACCGGTGACGGCAGGACCGACCTGATCGCCCGCGGCAGCGGCGGCGAGCTCTATCTGCTCAAGGGCACCGGCAAGGCGTCCACGCCCTTCGAGGCGGGCGTCCAGGTGCGGACCTGGGACGGCTACGACGCGTTCGCGGCCCCAGGCGACGTCACCGGTGACGGCAAGCCCGACTACGTCGCCCGCACCCCCGGCGGCACGCTCTATCTGTACCCGGGCACCGGCAAGGCCTCCAGCGAGATCTTTGCCACACGCGTCAAGATCGGAACCGGCTACACGCAGTACAACATGTTCAGCTGAAATCGCAGGTGAGAGCCGGGCTCCGGTTCGACCCGGCAACGCACTGTGCCCATCGCGCCACGCGGTGGGCACACGGCGTTGTGCAACCCTTCTCGGGCCCGGCTCGTCCAGAAGGACGAGGAAACCGCCAGGTAGGACCCTGAGAGCAGGGACAGCCAGACCCGACGAGGACTGAGGAGCCATGTCCGACGAGACCATGCCCGCGCCCGGCGCAACAGCCCCGCGGCCCGGTGGCAAGGGCCGCCGTCGCAAGCCGCGTGGTGCGCGGAGCAAGGCCCTCACCATCACGGCCTGGACCGCGGCGGGCATCGTCGTCCTCGGCGGCACCGGCCTCGGGTACGTCTACTTCAAGCTCAACGGCAACATCAAGGGCGTCGACATCAACGCCCAGCTCGGCGCCGACCGGCCGCAGAAGGTCGACAACGGCTCGATGAACATCCTCGTCCTGGGCTCCGACTCCCGTGCCGGCGCGAACGCCAAGTACGGCGCGGACGGAGGCGGCGCGCGCTCCGACACGGCGATGGTCGTGCACGTCTACAAGGGCCACCAGAAGGCCAGCGTGGTCTCCCTGCCGCGCGACACCCTCATCACCCGCCCCGACTGCACCACCAAGGGCGGCAGGACCGTCCCCGGCGCGCACCTGCAGATGTTCAACACCGCCTACGAGGTCGGCGGCCCCTCCTGCGCGGTGAAGACCGTCGAGAAGATGTCCGGCATCCGCATGGACCACTATCTCGAGGTCGACTTCACCGGCTTCAAGAAGCTCATCAACACCCTCGGCGGCGTCGACGTCACCACCCGCAAGGCGATCGAGGACGACAAGAGCCATCTGCACCTGAAGCCGGGCACCCACAAGCTGAACGGCGAGCAGGCCCTCGGCCTGGTGCGCACCCGGCACGGCGTCGGCGACGGCAGCGACCTGGGCCGAATACAGCTCCAGCAGGCCTTCATCAAGGCCCTGCTGAACCAGATCAAGAACGTCGACCTCTTCGGCGACCCCACGAAGCTGTACGACCTCGCCGACGCCGCCACCAGTGCCGTCACCACCGACTCCGACCTCGACTCGGTCAAGAAGCTCTCCGGCTTCGCGAACGGCCTCAAGGGCATCGGCTCCGAGGACATGAAGATGGTGACGCTGCCCGTCCAGTACGACCCCAACGACCCCAACCGCGTGCTCCCGCTCGAGGCGCAGGGCCGCAAGGTCTGGGCCGCCCTCCGGGCCGACCGGCCCATCCCGGCCTCCGCCGTCAAGGGCTCCGCGGGCGACAAGGGCTCGGCGGGCAAGGTCGTCACCAGCCACTGACCCGGGCGGGCGCCGGACCGGCGCCCGCCCCGGTCACGGCCGGGGCACGGCAGGGAGCCGCAGGCCGGGCCGATGTCTCCGGGGCGCCCGGGACCCCGACCCGGGCCCGGGAATAGAACAGCCCCCACCCCGGTTTTGGGGGATGGCGCCAGTCCTGGCAGACTGGTACGTCGGCTCCGGTTCACGCCTCCGCATCCCGCGGCTGCGACCCGGCGCCCTCCGAGAACCTAGGAGACACCTTGAAGCGCGACATCCACCCCGAGTACGTCGAGACCCAGGTCAGCTGCACCTGTGGCGCGTCGTTCACCACCCGTAGCACGATCGAGAGCGGCACCATCCGTGCCGAGGTCTGCTCCGAGTGCCACCCGTTCTACACGGGCAAGCAGAAGATCCTCGACACCGGTGGCCGTGTGGCCCGCTTCGAGGCCCGCTTCGGCAAGGCTGCTGCCGGCTCCAAGAAGTAGCGAGCCACCTGCGCCGGTCCACGGCCGCGCCCTCCAGGGTGCGCCGGGACCGGCGTTTTTGGTCGTTCATCGTACGAATTACGCAGATCAGGAGCCGGAGATGTTCGAGGCCGTCGAGGAACTCGTGGGCGAGCACGCCGACCTGGAGAAGCAGCTCGCCGATCCCGGGGTGCACGCGGACCAGGCCAACGCGCGCAAGCTGAACAAGCGCTACGCCGAGCTGACCCCGATCATCTCGACGTACCGCTCCTGGAAGCAGACGGGTGACGACATCGGGACGGCCCGCGAGCTGGCCGCCGACGACCCCGACTTCGCCGCCGAGGTCAAGGAGCTGGAGCAGCAGCGCGAGGTGCTCACCGACAAGCTGCGCCTCCTGCTGGTCCCGCGCGACCCCAGCGACGACAAGGACGTCATCCTGGAGATCAAGGCGGGTGCGGGCGGCGACGAGTCGGCCCTCTTCGCCGGCGATCTGCTGCGCATGTATCTGCGGTACGCCGAGCGTGTCGGCTGGAAGACCGAGATCATCGACGCCACCGAGTCCGAGCTCGGCGGGTACAAGGACGTCCAGGTCGCCGTGAAGACCAAGGGCGGCCAGTCCGCGGAGCCCGGCCAGGGCGTCTGGGCGCGCCTGAAGTACGAGGGCGGGGTGCACCGTGTGCAGCGCGTGCCCGCGACCGAGTCCCAGGGGCGCATCCACACCTCCGCCGCCGGTGTCCTGGTGACCCCGGAGGCCGAGGAGATCGACGTCGAGATCAACCCGAACGACCTGCGGATCGACGTGTACCGCTCGTCCGGACCCGGCGGCCAGTCGGTCAACACCACCGACTCGGCGGTGCGCATCACGCACCTGCCGACCGGTGTCGTCGCCTCCTGCCAGAACGAGAAGAGCCAGCTGCAGAACAAGGAGCAGGCCATGCGTATCCTGCGCTCCAGGCTCCTCGCGGCGGCCCAGGAGGAAGCGGAGAGGGAGGCCGCGGACGCCCGCCGCAGCCAGGTCCGCACCGTCGACCGCTCCGAGAAGATCCGTACGTACAACTTCCCGGAGAACCGCATCTCCGACCACCGGGTCGGGTTCAAGGCGTACAACTTGGACCAGGTGCTCGACGGTGAACTCGACGCGGTCATCCAGGCCTGCGTCGACGCGGACTCGGCCGCGAAGCTCGCCGCAGCCTGAGCCCGCAGTCGCGCAAGCCTCGTACCAGAGACCAGCTCAGCCCCGGAGGACCCGTGAACCTGCTGCTCGCGGAGGTGGCCCAGGCCACCCAGCGGCTGGCCGACGCCGGCGTGCCCTCGCCGCGCAACGACGCGGAGGAGCTCGCCGCGTTCGTGCACGGCGTCAAGCGGGGCGAGCTGCACACCGTCAAGGACGCGGACTTCGACGCGCGGTACTGGGAGGCCATCGCGCGCCGTGAGGCCCGCGAACCGCTCCAGCACATCACCGGGCGCGCCTACTTCCGCTACCTGGAACTCCAGGTCGGGCCCGGTGTGTTCGTGCCGCGCCCGGAGACCGAGTCCGTCGTGGGCTGGGCGATAGACGCGGTGCGGGCCATGGACGTCGTCGAACCGCTCATCGTGGACCTCTGCACGGGGTCCGGGGCCATCGCCCTCGCCATGGCCCAGGAGGTGCCGCGCTCGCGCGTGCACGCCGTCGAGCTGTCCGAGGAAGCCCTCCGATGGACCCGTAAGAACGTCGAGGGGTCCAGGGTCGACCTGCGCCAGGGCGACGCCCTGGACGCCTTCCGCGACCTCGACGGCCAGGTCGACCTCGTGATCTCCAACCCGCCGTACATTCCGCTCACCGAGTGGGAGTACGTCGCTCCCGAGGCCCGGGACCACGATCCCGAGCTCGCCCTGTTCTCCGGCGAGGACGGACTCGATCTGATCCGGGGCCTGGAGCGCACCGCGCACCGGTTGCTGCGGCCCGGCGGCGTCGTCGTCGTGGAGCACGCCGACACACAGGGCGGCCAGGTCCCGTGGATCTTCAGCGAGGAGGCCGGGTGGGCCGACGCCGCCGACCACCCCGACCTCAACAAGCGTCCGCGGTTCGCCACCGCCCGCAAGGCGAGGCCGTGACCGCCGTGACCCATCCGAACGCTTGCGTGGCGCCCCGCGTCACCTTCGACGCGGCGCCCCGCGTCATCCCCGACGCGGCGTCCCGCGTCGCTTCTGACCTGTACGACGTGTACGAGGAGGCCCGCTGATGGCACGGCGATACGACACCAACGACGCGACCGACCGCATCACCGGTCTGCGTGAGGCCGCGTCCGCCGTCCGCCGTGGCGAGCTGGTCGTGCTGCCCACCGACACCGTGTACGGCATCGGTGCGGACGCCTTCAGCGCGGAGGCCGTCGCCGATCTGCTGGACGCCAAGGGGCGTGGCCGCAACATGCCCACTCCCGTCCTCATCGGCTCCCCGAACACCCTCCACGGCCTCGTCACGGACTTCTCCGAGATGGCCTGGGAACTCGTCGACGCCTTCTGGCCGGGGGCCCTCACGCTCGTCGCCAGGCACCAGCCGTCGCTCCAGTGGGACCTGGGCGACACCCGGGGCACCGTCGCCGTCCGCATGCCGCTGCACCCCGTCGCCATCGAGCTGCTGACCGAGGTCGGCCCCATGGCCGTCTCGTCCGCCAACCTCACCGGACACCCCGCACCGGAGGACTGTGACGCCGCCCAGCGCATGCTCGGCGACTCCATCTCCGTCTACCTGGACGGGGGTCCGACCCCCGGCAACGTTCCGTCGTCCATCGTCGACGTCACCGGCAAGGTGCCGGTCCTGCTGCGCGCCGGTGCCCTGTCCGCGGACGAACTGCGCAAGGTCGTACCCGACCTCGAGGTGGCCAATTGACGGCCCCTGAGGGGCGTGGCATAGCGGGCCTTTCCGGCACCTTCCGCATCCTCCACGTCAGCACCGGGAACGTGTGCCGCTCGCCGATCACCGAGCGGCTGACCCGTCATGCCCTGACGCACCGGCTCGGGGACCCCCTGGGGGGCGGTCTCATCGTGGAGAGCGCCGGCACATGGGGGCACGAGGGGGCGCGCATGGAGGAGAACGCGGAGACCGTGCTCGCCGACTTCGGTGCCGACGCCGGCGGGTTCGTCGGGCGCGAGCTGCTCGACGACCACGTCATCCGTGCCGACCTGGTGCTGACCGCGACCCGCGACCACCGTGCGCAGGTCATCTCCATGGGGCACTCGGCGGGGCTGCGGACCTTCACTCTGAAGGAGTTCACACGGCTCGTCAGGGCCATCGACCCGGCGACGCTCCCGGACCCCGTGGACGACGGCGTGGTCGAGCGCGCCCGAGCGCTGGTGCGTGCCGCGGCCGCTCTACGCGGGTGGCTTCTCGCCCCGAGCGCCGAGGCCGACGAGGTCAACGACCCGTACGGGGCACCGCTGACCTTCTTCCGCTCCATAGGCGACGAGATCCACGAGGCACTGGACCCCGTGGTGACGGCCCTGACGGGCGTCCCGGCCCGCATGTAGCACCGTAGGCCCGCCGGCGCCCCCGGACGCCGTCCGGGCCCCTCCCGGGCCGCACACGCCACCGTGCCCCGGCGCGCCTTGGCACCGCCTGCCCGGCTCCGTGGGCCATCGCCCTGCCGAACGCCCGCCCACGGCCGTCGGCGGCAGCGGCGCACGTGAGCGGGGCCACCCCGGGCGCGGGAGGGACGTGCCGCAGGCCCCGAGCCGCCCGGACGCCTTCCCGGAGCCTTCCGGGGTCACGGGCCGCGCGCCGCCGCCCGGAACGCCCACGTTCGCAGCGCACGGACCGCGCCCCGGTCCTACGCTGGGTCAAAGCGCCCCTCCAGGCCCGGAGCCCATCATGTCGGTCACCCATGCCACCGCCGCCGACGCCGTCGAGGCACTGCGCCACCAGGACCCCGAGATGGCCGAGATCCTGGCCGGCGAGCTCGACCGTCAGTCGACGACGCTCCAGCTGATCGCCGCCGAGAACTTCACGTCGCCGGCGGTGCTGGCGGCACTCGGGTCGCACCTGGCGAACAAGTACGCCGAGGGCTACCCGGGCGCCCGCCACCACGGCGGATGCGAGATCGTCGACGTGGCGGAACGCATCGCCGTCGACCGCGCGAAGGGCCTCTTCGGCGCCGAGCACGCCAATGTGCAGCCGCACTCCGGGTCGAGCGCGGTCCTCGCCGCATACGCCGCCCTGCTGCGCCCCGGGGACACCGTGCTCGCCATGGGCCTCCCCTTCGGGGGCCATCTGACGCACGGGTCTCCCGCCAACTTCTCCGGCCGCTGGTTCGACTTCGTCGGCTACGGCTGCGACGCGGAGTCCGGCCTCATCGACTACGACCAGGTGCGCACACTGGCGCGTACCCGCAGGCCCAAGGCGATCGTGTGCGGGTCGATCTCCTACCCGCGGCACATCGACTACGCGCAGTTCCGCGAGATCGCGGACGAGGTCGGTGCCTATCTGATCGCCGACGCGGCGCACCCCATGGGGCTCGTCGCCGGGGGAGCGGCGCCCAACCCGGTGCCGTACGCCGACGTGGTGTGCGCCACCACCCACAAGGTGCTGCGCGGCCCCCGCGGCGGGATGGTGCTCTGCGGGGCGGAGCTCGCGGACCGCATCGACCGGGCGGTGTTCCCGTTCACCCAGGGCGGCGCCCAGATGCACACCATCGCCGCGAAGGCGGTCGCCTTCGGCGAGGCGGCGACGCCGGCCTTCACCGCGTACGCCCACCAGGTCGTCGCGAACGCCCGGGCGCTCGCCGCGGCACTGGACACGGAGGGGCTGGCGATCACGACCGGCGGGACGGACACCCATCTGCTCACCGCCGATCCCGCTCCGCTCGGCGTCGACGGCCGCACCGCCCGGGGCCGCCTAGCCGCGGCCGGCGTGGTCCTCGACACCTGTGCGCTTCCCCACGCGGACGCCCGCGGCCTGCGTCTGGGCACCGCGGCCGTCACCACCCAGGGCATGGGGGAGGAGGAGATGGGCCGGCTCGCGGCCCTGTTCGCGGGCGTCCTGAGGGAGGAGACCGGCGCCGCGGAGGCCCGCGAGGAGGTGCGCGCTCTGGTGGGGAGGTTCCCGCCGTATCCGGGGTAGACGGGACGGGCGCGCCCGGGTGCGTCGGCGGCCGTGGAACCGTCCGTGCCCACCGGAAGTCTTCAACGGCATGGGCGCGCAGCTAGTCTGTGGGGCTGAGATGGCCAGCGATACCTGTGGGGAAGCCCGTGCGTGAATACCTGCTGACGCTCTGCATCACGGCCGCGGTGACCTATCTGCTGACCGGCCCGGTGCGGAAGTTCGCGATCGTGGCCGGTGCGGTGCCGGAGATCCGTGCCCGTGACGTGCACCGGGAGCCCACGCCCCGGCTCGGCGGTATCGCCATGTTCTTCGGTCTGTGCGCCGGGCTGCTGGTCGCCGACCACCTGCAGAACCTCAACGCGGTCTTCGAGAGCTCCAACGAACCCCGGGCGCTGCTGTCGGGTGCCGCGCTGATCTGGATCATCGGTGTGCTCGACGACAAGTTCGAGATCGACGCCCTGATCAAGCTCGGCGGGCAGATGATCGCCGCGGGTGTGATGGTGATGCAGGGCCTGACCATCCTGTGGCTGCCGTTGCCCGGCGTCGGTCTGGTGGCGCTGACCCAGTGGCAGGGCACCCTGCTCACGGTCGCGTTGGTCGTGATCACCATCAACGCCGTGAACTTCGTGGACGGGCTCGACGGCCTGGCGGCGGGCATGGTGTGCATCGCCTCCACCGCGTTCTTCATGTACGCGTACCGCATCTGGTACGGCTACGGCCTGGAGGCCGCCGCCCCCGCGACCCTCTTCTCGGCGATCCTCATCGGCATGTGTCTCGGCTTCCTGCCGCACAACATGCATCCCGCGCGGATCTTCATGGGCGACTCCGGCTCGATGCTCATCGGGCTGGTGCTGGCCGCCGGTGCCATCTCCATCACCGGGCAGATCGACCCGGACGCGATGAACCTGTTCTCCGGGTCGGAGCGGGCGACCGTGCACCAGACGGTGCCCGTCTACATCCCGCTGCTGCTGCCGCTCACGATCATCGCGATCCCGGCCGCCGACCTGGTGCTCGCCATCGTCCGCCGCACCTGGCGCGGCCAGTCGCCGTTCGCCGCCGACCGCGGACACCTGCACCACCGGCTGCTGGAGATCGGGCACTCGCACAGCCGGGCCGTCCTGATCATGTACTTCTGGTCGGCGCTCATCGCCTTCGGCGCCCTGGCCTACTCGGTGAACTCGGCGTCCCTGTGGATCGTCCTCGCGATCGTGGCGCTGAGCGCCGTCGGACTCGTGCTCCTGCTGCTGCCGCGCTTCACGCCGCGTGCCCCGCGCTGGGCCGAGCGCTTCGTGCCGCCCCGCTACCGGCGCCGGCCTGCCGGTGCTGTGGTGACCAGTGAGGCCGAGGTGACGGATGAGTCGCGCGAACCGGTGGCCGCGGGTGTCAACGGAGCGACCGCGATCGGCTCCCGTGCTGACGTAATGGAAGGGCGCAATGTCGGAACGTCACGCTGACGCGACGAGCGAACCTGCCCATTACCGGACAAGTTGCCCGCTGTCGTGCACAGACGCGCGGACTCACTCTCATGTGTGACAGTCGGCACACCCCACGGGTAAAGACCTCATCAAATAGTTTGTGATACCGTTCACGAGAACCCCGGGATAGAGCCGAAGGGCCGTAGTGCGACGGTTCCTTGGTGTGAGGTGTGCCTCTCGGCCCGGACTACGCTCGTCCATGACGACACCCTGCCCCCACCCCGAAAAGCGGAGTTGCCGCCATGCCGTCCAATGACGCCCGGAACCTGCTCCAGTGCGCCGTTCCCACAGCCGCCGCCGGTGCGATCACCGCCGTCGTCTGCGGTGTGGTCGCCGGGGGCAAGGGGGCGCTCGGGGCGGTCGTCGGCACGCTGATCGCGATCGCCTTCATGGGGATCGGCCTGTTCGTCCTGCAGCGCGTTGCCAAATCGCTTCCGCAGCTGTTCCAGGCGATGGGGATGATGCTCTACGTCGCCCAGCTCCTGCTGCTTCTGATCTTCGTGGCCCTCTTCAAGAGCACCACCCTCTTCAACCCCAGGACGTTCGCGATCGGACTTGTCGTGGCCACCGTCGTGTGGATGGCCGCTCAGTTGCGTGCGCACATGAAGGCGAAGATTCTCTACGTCGAACCCGACGGGGAGAAGGGTGACAAGCCCGAGAAGTCAGGGTCGAAGTCGTGACGGGTAGGGCCGGGATAAATGCCCGTTCGAGTTCCTGCTATCGTCCGGTGCCAACTGCGGCACTGCCGGCGCGGGCATCTGAGCTGACGCCTGCTCGATCGCGAGGCTCGATGCCCGACCGCCGCCCCACTTTCCGAAACACCAGTCCGGTGCCGACCCGCGGCTGCGCGCCGCGCCGACACAACGAGGTTGCCGTACCTATGCGTCACGCCGAAGGAGCCCGCGGTGAGTGCTGACCAGACCCAGCTCGCCTTCGACTGGAGCTGCCGCATCCTGTCCGACAACGGATGTGGCTTCCCGGCGCCGGGCCTGCACTCCTTCCTCTTCAAGCCGCTCTTCACCGTCGGCGGCTTCGAGTTCAACAAGGTGATGCTGCTCGCGCTGCTCACCACGATGGTCGTCGTGTCCGTCTTCTGGGCCGGTTTCGCCAACGCCAAGCTGGTTCCCGGCAAGCTCCAGATGACGCTCGAGGCGGGCTACGACTTCGTGCGCCGGGGCATCGTGTACGAGACGATCGGCAAGCGCGAGGGCGAGAAGTACGTCCCGCTCATGGTGTCGATCTTCTTCTTCGTCTGGATCATGAACATCTGGTCCGTGATCCCGCTGGCCCAGTTCCCGGTCGGCTCGGTCATCGCCTACCCCGCCATCCTCGCCCTGCTCGTGTGGGTCCTCTGGGTCAGCCTCACGTTCAAGCGCCATGGTTTCGTGGGCGGTTGGAAGAACATCACCGGCTACGACCCCTCGCTCGGCCCGATCAAGTGGCTCGTGTCGTTCATCGAGTTCTTCTCGAACCTGCTCGTGCGGCCGTTCACGCACGCGGTGCGACTCTTCGCCAACATGTTCGCCGGCCACCTGATGCTGGTCATGTTCACGGTCGCCTCCTGGTACCTGCTGAACAGCTACATGATCCCGGCCGCAGGCGTGTCGTTCGTGATGACCATCGGCATGGTCCTCTTCGAGCTCTTCGTGCAGGCCGTCCAGGCGTACGTCTTCGTCCTCCTGGCCTGCTCCTACATTCAGGGCGCTCTCGCCGAGCACCACTGAGCCCTCGTCCGAACCGCCCCGTCACCAGACGTCCGGTGGCCAACCCCCACCGGTCCTTGAAAGAGAAGGAAGAATCAGCATGGCTGCCACTGAGACCCTTGCCGCTGTCACCGGCTCCATCGCCTCCGTCGGCTATGGCCTCGCCGCGATCGGCCCCGGCATCGGCGTCGGCATCGTCTTCGGTAAGGGCACCGAGGCCCTGGCGCGTCAGCCCGAGGCCGCCGGTCTGATCCGTGCCAACCAGATCCTGGGCTTCGCCTTCTGTGAGGCCCTCGCCCTCATCGGCATCGTCATGCCGTTCGTCTTCGGCTACAAGTAAACCGCGGCCGACGACTCCTTATCAGGGAAAGGCACTGATGACATGCAGCTGACACAACAGCTGGTGCAGGCGGCCGCGGAGACGGAGCAGAATCCGCTCCTTCCGGCGGCCCCCGAGCTGGTCATCGGCCTCATCGCCTTCGCCATCGTCTTCTTCGTCTTCGCCAAGAAGCTTCTTCCGCGTATCAACACGGTCCTGGAAGAGCGCCGCGAGGCCATCGAAGGCGGTATCGAGAAGGCGGAGGCCGCCCAGATCGAGGCCCAGAGCGTGCTGGAGCAGTACAAGGCCCAGCTCGCCGAGGCCCGGCACGAGGCCGCGCGGCTGCGCCAGGAGGCGCAGGAGCAGGGCGCCGCGCTCATCACCGAGATGCGTGCGGAGGGGCAGCGGCAGCGTGAGGAGATCATCGCCGCCGGTCACTCCCAGATCGAGGCCGACCGCAAGGCCGCCGCGCAGTCGCTGCGCCGGGACGTCGGCACGCTGGCCACCGAGCTGGCGGGCAAGGTCGTCGGTGAGTCCCTCGAGGACCACGCCCGGCAGAGCCGCGTGATCGACCGCTTCCTCGAAGAGCTCGAGGAGAAGGCCGAGGCCGCGCGATGAACGGAGCGAGCCGCGAGGCCCTGGCTGCCGCACGCGAGCGTCTCGACGCGCTGACGGACAGCACGTCCGTCGACGCGACGCGGCTCGCCGACGAGCTGGCCGCCGTCACCGCGCTGCTCGACCGCGAGGTGTCGCTGCGTCGGGTCCTCACCGACCCGGCGCAGGCCGCCGACGCCAAGGCCGAGCTGGTCCAGCGCCTGCTGGGCAGCCAGGTCGGCGGCGAGGCCGTGGACCTGGTGTCCGGAATGGCGCGTTCCCGCTGGTCGCAGTCCCGCGACCTGGTGGACTCGCTGGAGGAGCTGGCCAGCACCGCGGACCTCACCGCGGCGGAGCGGGCGAACACCCTCGACGACGTCGAGGACGAGCTGTTCCGCTTCGGCCGGATCGTCGCCTCGAACACCGAGCTGCGGGCCGCGCTGACCGATCGCCGTGCGCCCGCCGCGGTCAAGGCCGATCTGGTGCGCAGCCTGCTGGGCGGCCGTGCCAAGGCCACGACCGAGCGTCTGGTCGAGCGCCTTGTGGCCGCGCCCCGTGGACGTAGCCTGGAAGCGGGACTGGAGTCCCTGTCCAAGCTCGCGGCGGAGCGACGGGACCGCATGGTCGCCGTCGTCACCTCGGCCGTTCCGCTGAGTGATCAGCAGAAGCGGCGCCTGGGCGACGCCCTCGCGCGCCTCTACGGCCGTCAGATGCACCTCAACCTCGACATCGACCCCGCGGTCGTCGGCGGGATCCAGGTGCAGGTCGGCGACGAGATCATCAACGGCAGCATCGCGGACCGTCTCGAGGACGCGAAGCGCCGGCTGGCCGGCTGAGGCCACCAACTCAAGAAGAAGTACCTACGGCCCACGTTGGGCCGTGCAGAAGAATCCTGGGGGTCGCCCCCAGACCCCAAAGACTTCGGGCCCAACAAGGAGAGCAGGGAACCCAGATGGCGGAGCTCACGATCCGGCCGGAGGAGATCCGGGACGCGCTGGAGAACTTTGTCCAGGCGTACAAGCCGGACGCGGCCTCGCGCGAGGAGGTCGGTACGGTCACCCTTGCCGGCGACGGCATCGCGAAGGTCGAGGGCCTGCCCTCGGCCATGGCCAACGAACTGCTGAAGTTCGAGGACGGCACCCTCGGCCTCGCCCTCAACCTCGAGGAGCGCGAGATCGGTGCCATCGTCCTCGGTGAGTTCAGCGGCATCGAGGAGGGCCAGCCGGTGCGCCGCACCGGTGAGGTGCTCTCCGTCGCCGTCGGTGAGGGCTACCTGGGTCGCGTCGTCGACCCGCTCGGCAACCCGATCGACGGCCTCGGCGAGATCGAGACGTCCGGCCGCCGCGCCCTCGAGCTGCAGGCCCCCACGGTCATGCAGCGCAAGTCGGTGCACGAGCCGATGGAGACGGGCTACAAGGCCGTCGACGCGATGACCCCGATCGGCCGTGGCCAGCGTCAGCTGATCATCGGTGACCGTCAGACCGGCAAGACCGCCCTGGCCGTCGACACGATCATCAACCAGCGCGACAACTGGCGCTCGGGCGACCCGAAGAAGCAGGTCCGCTGCGTCTACGTCGCCATCGGCCAGAAGGGCTCCACCATCGCGTCCGTGCGCGGCGCGCTGGAGGAGGCCGGTGCCCTCGAGTACACGACCATCGTCGCCGCCCCGGCGTCCGACCCGGCCGGCTTCAAGTACCTGGCGCCGTACACCGGTTCGGCCATCGGTCAGCAGTGGATGTACGAGGGCAAGCACGTCCTCATCATCTTCGACGACCTGTCGAAGCAGGCCGACGCCTACCGCGCCGTGTCGCTGCTGCTGCGCCGTCCGCCGGGCCGTGAGGCCTACCCGGGTGACGTCTTCTACCTGCACTCGCGTCTGCTGGAGCGCTGCGCCAAGCTCTCCGACGACATGGGCGCCGGTTCGATGACGGGTCTGCCGATCGTCGAGACCAAGGCGAACGACGTGTCGGCGTTCATCCCGACCAACGTCATCTCCATCACCGACGGCCAGTGCTTCCTGGAGTCCGACCTGTTCAACGCCGGTCAGCGCCCGGCCCTGAACGTCGGTATCTCGGTCTCCCGAGTCGGTGGCTCCGCCCAGCACAAGGCGATGCGCCAGGTCTCCGGCCGTCTGCGCGTGGACCTCGCCCAGTTCCGTGAGCTCGAGGCGTTCGCCGCCTTCGGTTCCGACCTGGACGCCGCGTCCAAGGCCCAGCTGGGCCGTGGTCAGCGCATGGTCGAGCTGCTGAAGCAGGACCAGTACCAGCCGATGGCGACCGAGGACCAGGTCGTCTCCATCTGGGCCGGCACCAACGGCAAGATGGACGACGTCCCGGTCGAGGACATCCGCCGCTTCGAGCGTGAGCTCCTGGACCACCTGCACCGCAAGGAGCAGGGTCTGATGACCTCCATCAAGGAGGGCGCCAAGATGTCGGACGACACCATCCAGGCCATCGCGGACGCGGTCGCGGAGTTCAAGAAGCAGTTCGAGACCTCGGACGGCAAGCTGCTCGGCGAAGACGCCGCCGCTAAGTGACGACGGAAGGGACCTGACTCATGGGAGCGCAGCTCCGGGTCTACAAGCGTCGCATCCGGTCCGTCACCGCGACCAAGAAGATCACTCGGGCGATGGAGATGATCGCCGCCTCGCGCGTCGTCAAGGCGCAGCGCAAGGTGGCGGCCTCCACGCCGTACGCGACCGAGCTCACCCGCGCGGTCACGGCGGTCGGGACCGGTTCGAACACGAAGCATCCGCTGACCACGGAGACCGAGACGCCGACCCGTGCCGCGGTTCTGCTCCTCACGAGCGACCGTGGTCTGGCCGGTGGCTACAACTCCAGCGCCATCAAGGCGGCGGACCAGCTCACCGAGCGGCTCCGCGGCGAGGGCAAGGAGGTCGACGCGTACATCGTCGGCCGCAAGGGTGTGGCCTACTACCAGTTCCGTGAGCGCAAGGTCACGGAGTCCTGGACCGGCTTCACCGACGAGCCCAGCTACGCGGACGCCAAGAAGATCGCGGCCCCGCTGATCGAGGCGATCCAGCGGGAGACGGCCGAGGGTGGCGTCGACGAGCTGCACATCGTCTTCACCGAGTTCGTCTCGATGCTGACGCAGTCGCCGGTCGACGACCGTCTGCTGCCGCTCAGCCTCGAGAAGGTGGCCGAGGAGTCCGCGCCCGCCAAGGGCGAGATCCTCCCGCTGTACGACTTCGAGCCGTCGGCGGAGGACGTCCTGGACGCCCTTCTGCCGCGCTACGTCGAGAGCCGGATCTACAACGCGCTGCTCCAGTCGGCTGCCTCCAAGCACGCCGCCACGCGCCGCGCGATGAAGTCGGCCACCGACAACGCCGGAGAGCTGATCAACACGCTTTCCCGGCTTGCCAACGCGGCCCGCCAGGCCGAAATCACCCAGGAAATCAGCGAGATCGTCGGAGGCTCCGCAGCCCTGGCCGACGCGACCGCGGGGAGTGACAAGTAATGACCACCACTGTTGAGACGGCCACGGCGACGGGCCGCGTCGCGCGGGTCATCGGCCCGGTCGTCGACGTGGAGTTCCCCGTCGACGCGATGCCGGAGATCTACAACGCCCTTCACGTCGAGGTCGCCGACCCGGCGAACGAGGGCGAGAAGAAGACGCTGACCCTGGAGGTCGCCCAGCACCTGGGTGACGGCCTGGTCCGCACCATCTCGATGCAGCCCACCGACGGTCTGGTCCGCCAGGCCGCGGTCACCGACACCGGGACCGGCATCACCGTCCCGGTCGGCGACTTCACCAAGGGCAAGGTGTTCAACACCATCGGTGAGGTGCTGAACGTCGACGAGGCCTACGAGGGCGAGCGCTGGTCCATCCACCGCAAGGCGCCCCGCTTCGACCAGCTCGAGTCCAAGACCGAGATGTTCGAGACCGGCGTCAAGGTCATCGACCTGCTCACCCCGTACGTCAAGGGTGGAAAGATCGGTCTGTTCGGTGGTGCCGGTGTCGGCAAGACCGTGCTGATCCAGGAGATGATCTACCGCGTCGCCAACAACCACGACGGTGTGTCGGTGTTCGCGGGCGTCGGTGAGCGCACCCGTGAGGGCAACGACCTCATCGAGGAAATGACCGACTCGGGCGTCATCGACAAGACCGCCCTGGTCTTCGGCCAGATGGACGAGCCCCCGGGCACCCGTCTGCGCGTCGCGCTGGCCGGCCTGACCATGGCCGAGTACTTCCGTGACGTCCAGAAGCAGGACGTGCTGTTCTTCATCGACAACATCTTCCGCTTCACGCAGGCCGGTTCCGAGGTGTCGACCCTGCTCGGCCGTATGCCCTCCGCGGTGGGCTACCAGCCGAACCTGGCCGACGAGATGGGTCTCCTCCAGGAGCGCATCACCTCGACCCGTGGTCACTCGATCACCTCGATGCAGGCGATCTACGTCCCCGCGGACGACCTGACCGACCCGGCGCCGGCCACCACCTTCGCCCACCTCGACGCGACGACGGTTCTGTCCCGTCCGATCTCCGAGAAGGGCATCTACCCGGCCGTGGACCCGCTGGACTCCACGTCCCGCATCCTGGACCCGCGGTACATCGCGCAGGACCACTACGACTGCGCCATGCGCGTCAAGAACATCCTGCAGAAGTACAAGGACCTCCAGGACATCATCGCGATCCTCGGTATCGACGAGCTCTCCGAGGAGGACAAGCTCGTCGTCTACCGCGCCCGTCGCGTGGAGCGCTTCCTGTCCCAGAACACCCACGTCGCCAAGCAGTTCACCGGCGTGGACGGTTCGGACGTGCCCCTCGACGAGTCGATCGCGGCGTTCAACGCGATCTGCGACGGCGAGTTCGACCACTTCCCGGAGCAGGCGTTCTTCATGTGCGGTGGTCTTGAGGACCTCAAGAAGAACGCGAAGGAACTCGGCGTTTCCTGAGCCCTGTGCTCATCGAGGGGGCGGGGCACGACCCCGCGGGGTCGCTCCCGCCCCCTCACCACGCCACCTGCTGGCTTTCCCCGGGGATCGCACCCATGTGCGGCTCGCGCCGCGCGGTCCCCGGAGCCCGGCTCTACAGCCGGGACGGGGCCGGGCACTTCCGGTGCCACAGGCCCTACTAGACTTATGACCCAACACCCGGCATCCGCCGGGTGGTGACCCGAGGAGCCACCCTTGGCTGCTGAGCTGCACGTCGAGCTGGTCGCTGCCGACCGCCAGGTCTGGTCCGGTGAGGCCACCCTGGTCGTCGCGCGCACCACGTCCGGCGACATCGGCGTCATGCCCGGTCACCAGCCGCTGCTCGGTGTGCTGGAGTCGGGCCCGGTGACCATTCGTACGAGCGAGGGCGGGACGGTCGTCGCCGCGGTGCACGGCGGTTTCGTCTCGTTCGCCGACAACAAGCTGTCGCTGCTGGCCGAGATCGCCGAGCTGTCGGACGAGATCGATGTCCAGCGCGCTGAGCGGGCACTCGACCGCGCCAAGTCGGATGCGGACGCCGCAGCCGAGCGGCGCGCCGATGTCCGACTGCGTGCGGTGGCGGTGCGCTGACCCTGCGTATCGCATGACGTGACTCAGCCGCGGCCGGGACTGGAGACCTCCAGACCGGGCCGCGGCTGAGGCAATGCGGGATCAATTTTGCTGTTCCGTTACAGATGAGGCGAGGAGGTCGGAACCGATGATCCTCGCCTTGCTCGTGTGCGGAATCGCGGTGATCGCGCTGGTCGTGCTGGGGCTCTTCGCCTTCGGGCTGCGCCGCCGGCTGATCCAGCGTTCGGGTGGCACCTTCGACTGCTCTCTGCGCTGGAACGCCCCGGAGGAAGGTGCCGACCCCGGCGGCAAGGGATGGGGCTACGGCATCGCCCGCTACAACGGCGACCGCATCGAATGGTTCCGCGTCTTCTCCTACGCACCGCGTCCGCGCCGGGTGCTGGAGCGCTCGCAGATCGAGGTGGTCGGGCGGCGTGCCCCCGCGGGCGAGGAGGAGCTGGCGCTGCTCTCCGACGCGGTCGTGCTCGCGTGTCTGCACCGCGGCACCCGGCTGGAACTGGCGATGAGCGAGGACGCGCTGACCGGTTTCCTCGCCTGGCTGGAGGCGGCCCCGCCCGGACAACGGGTGAATGTGGCGTAGGCCCTGCTCATACGGACATGAACGCTCCCCCGGACGATGCCCGGGGGAGCGTTGTCGTCGTACGGCGCGCAGGGGTTACTGCAGTCCGCTGCTGATGGCGCTCACCAGCTCACCGCCCGCGGTGTCGCCGCTGAACTCCCAGAAGAAGGCACCACGCAGTCCCTGGCCCTTCGCCCAGCTCATTTTCCCGGCGATCGTCGACGGTGTGTCGTACGACCACCAGTTGCTGCCGCAGTGCGCGTACGCCGTACCGGCGACCGTGCCGGTGACCGGGCAGCTGCTCTTGAGGACCTTGTAGTCCTCGATGCCCTGCTCGTACGTGCCCGCCGCCGGGCCCGTCGCGGTGCCGCCCGGGGCGTCCTGGGTGACTCCGGTCCAGCCGCGGCCGTAGAAGCCGATGCCGACGAGCAGCTTGCTCGCGGGCACGCCCTTGGCCCGGTACTTGGCGATGGCGTCGGCGGTGGTGAAGCCCTGGTGCGGAATGCCGCTGTAGGAGGTGAGCGGGGAGTGCGGGGCGGTGGGGCCCTGTGCGTCCCAGGCGCCGAAGAAGTCGTACGTCATGACGTTGTACCAGTCGACGTACTGGGCGGCCCCGGCGTAGTCGGCGGCGTCGATCTTGCCGCCGGACGACCCGTCGGCGGTGACGGCCGCCGTGACCAGCTTCGACGAGCCGAACTTCGCGCGCAGCGCGGCCATGACGTTCTTGAAGGCCGCGGCCCCGCTGCTGTCACAGCTCAGACCGCAGGCGTTCGGGTACTCCCAGTCGATGTCGATGCCGTCGAAGACGTCCGCCCAGCGCGGGTCCTCGACGAGCTGGTAGCAGGAGTCGGCGAACGCGGCCGGGTTCTTCGCGGCCTCCGTGAAGCCGCCGGACCAGGTCCAGCCGCCGAACGACCAGAGCACCTTCAGGTTCGGGTGCTTGGCCTTGAGCTGGCGCAGCTGGTTGAAGGCGCCGCGCAGCGGCTGGTCCCAGGTGTCGGCCTGGCCGGAGACCGAGTTGGCCGCCGTGTACGCCATGTCGGTGTCCGCGTAGGAGTCGCCCATGGTGCACTTGCCGCCCTGGACGTTGCCGAAGGCGTAGTTGATGTGGGTGATCTTCGCGGCGGAGCCCGAGGTCTCGAGGTTCTTCGGGTAGTACTGGCGGCCGTAGACGCCCCAGTCCGTGAAGTACCCCAGCTTGACCGTGTTGCCGGGTGGCGGGGTGGTGCCGCCGCCGGTGGTGTGCACCTTCACGGAGCCGCTGACCGGCCCGGTCTGGTCGGCGGTGTCACGGGCCTGCACGGTGTACGAGTAGTCGGTGCCGGCGCTCAGCCCGCTGTCCGTGTACGAGGTGGTGGTGACGGTGGCCACCTTGGTGCCGTCGCGCAGCACGTCGTAGTTCTTGACGCCCTTGTCGTCGGTGGCCGCCGTCCAGGAGAGCTTCGCCGAGGTGTCGGTGACGCCGGAGGCGGTGGGGGTGCCCGGCGCGGAGGGCGGGTTGTCGCCGGGGACGGTGCCGCCGCCGTCGCAGGAGCCGCCGTTGAGCTTGCAGTTGGACGGGGCGCCGGGACCGGAGCCGTTGAAGCCGAAGGAGACGGAGGCGCCCGGGGCGAGCGTGCCGTTGTAGGACTTGTTCTTGGCGGTCCAGTGGGTGCCTGAGCTGGTGACGTCGGCGTCCCATGCGGAGGTCACGGAGGTGCCGGAGGGGAAGTCCCACTCGACGGTCCAGGAGCTGAGCGTCGTGGTGCCGGTGTTCTTGACGGTCCACTTGCCTTCGAAGCCGGTGCCCCAGTCCTGGGTCTTGACGTAGGTCGCGGTGGCGTCGGCCGCGGCAGCGGCGGGGCTTGCCAGGCCGACCAGGGCGGCGAAGGGGAGCAGCAGGGTGGTCACGCCCACCACGGCTCTCCGTCTGATGCGTCCGAAGCGCATTCCGCGCCTCCTCGTGGGGAGTTGGTTGAGGTGCGGAGGAGAATAGAAAGGTCTGGACCAACGGTCAAGAGGTCTGGACCAAAGCTGCTACAGAGTCAACTCCCGTGCCAGCACCGCCGCTTGGGCCCTGCTGCGCAGCTCCAGCTTGCCCAGCAACCGGCTCACATGCGTCTTGACCGTCGTCTCGGCCATGCCGAGACGATCCGCGATCTCCGCGTTCGACAGCCCTTCGCCCAGGCATCCGAGCACCTCGCGCTCACGCCGCGTCAGCGCGTCCAGCACCGACGGATCGGCCCCGACCGCACCGCGTACCGGCTGCGCAGCGAACTCCGCGATCAGCCGGCGGGTCACCGCGGGCGCGATCAGACCCTCGCCGCGGCCGACCGCACGGACCGCCTCCAGCAGGTCCTTCGCCTCCGTGTTCTTCAGCAGAAAGCCGGCCGCACCCGCGCGCAGCGACCCGAAGACGTACTCGTCGAGGTCGAAGGTGGTCAGGACGAGCACATCCGCGAACCCTTCCGCGACGATCTGCCGGGTGGCCGTCACCCCGTCCACTCGCGGCATCTGCACATCCATCAGCACCAGATCGGGGCGGAGTTCCCGGGCGAGCGCGACCGCCCGTTCGCCGTCGGCGGCCTCGCCGACGACCTCGATGTCCGGGGCGCTGCGCAGAATGAGGACGAGTCCCGCCCGCACGGCGCTCTGGTCCTCCGCGACGAGTACGCGGATCATGTCTCGGTCACTCCTTCACGGGAGAGTCGGTCGGATCGACGGGCAGGTCGGCCCGGACACACCAGGTTTGGTCCTCGGGCCCCGCCCCGAAGGTGCCGCCGAGCAGTGCGGTGCGCTCCCGCATGCCGACGAGTCCGTGGCCGGAGCCGGGGGCCCCCGGTCCCTGCCGCTCGCCCAGGGGGCTGCGCACGGTGACCGTGAGCCCGGCGTCGTGGCGGGCCAGCGCCACCGTGACCGGGCCCGGCGCGGCGTGCTTCAGCGCGTTCGTCAGGGACTCCTGCACGATGCGGTACGCCGCGAGACCGATCGGCGCCGGAAGGCTCTCGTCGGCGCGCCGGGCGTCGTCCAGGGCGACGTCCAGACCGTTGCCGCGTGCGCCGTCCACCAGGGTGCCCAGACCGTCCAGGGTGGGGGCCGCCGCCGGCTCACGGTCACCGCTCGAATCGCGCAGGATGCCGATGAGGCGCCGCATCTCCGCCAGCCCCTCGACGCTGTTCTCGCGGATGACCGTGAGCGCACCGTGCGTGGTGCGCGGATCGTCGAGCGACAGCGCGGCGGTGGCGTGGATCGCGATCGCCGACAGGTGGTTCGCCACCATGTCGTGGAGCTCCCGGGCCATCCGGGCCCGTTCGGAGGTGACCGCCTGCGTCCGGTCCATCTCGGCCAGCAGCGCCGTCTGCTCGGCGCGCAGCCGGGCCGTCTCGGCGACCTCGCGGTGATTGCGGACGAGGGCGCCGGTGGCGGCCGGGGCGAAGCAGACGATCGCCGTGACGGCGCCGAGCTGCAGCGCCTCGGGTTTGTGCCACCAGCTCAGGAAGCCGATCGTGACGGCCACCGTGATCAGGCCCGTGGTCACCGGGATCCGGCGGGCCGCGGCGGGAGTGCCGTACAGCACGGCCGCGTACACCAGGTCGGTGAACATCACGACCGTGGCCAGACTGCCCACCGTGAACTGGTCCGCGATGACGGCGATGGTGCCCACGAGCAGGGCGAACTGCGGGTGGGAGCGGCGTACCAGCTCCAGTGCCGCCGTCACCGCGAGCGGGGCCAGCACCCAGGCCCCGCCCAGCGGGCGGCCGCCCTGCGAGTGCAGCCCGAGCGTCCAGAGCAGCAGGCCGCCGAGCACACCGGCGAGGGCGATGAGGACGTCCCCGCGATGGGGGCGGGGGAGCGGCACGGACATGCCCCCATCCAACACGGCGGCCACGGGCCACCGCGTGCTGCTCGAGGAGGAGCCGTGCGGGACGCGTCGGTACATCGAAGGATGCAGTCGCACTTCGTCACCGACGACGACGATCCGCGCCCGGCCGCACGGGAGCCTGGGAGGGTGAACGAGAGGAGCGAGCCGTGGTCGTGACGCTGATCGTCGCCTGCGAAGTCGGGTTCTGGGTGCTGCTGGCGGCGGGGCTGGCCGTGCGCTATCTGCTGAAGCTGCGCCGCACGAGCGTCGCGCTGCTGCTGTGCGAGCCGCTGCTGGAGGTGGTGCTGCTCGCCGTCACCGCGATCGATCTGAAGAACGGTGCCGAGCCGGACTGGGAACACGGCCTGGCCGCCGTCTACATCGGCTTCACCGTCGGCTTCGGTCACTCCACCATCGCCTGGCTCGACGCGCACGCCGCCCACCGGCTCGGCGGCGGCCCGCGTCCGCCCGGGCCGCCGCGCTACGGCATCGCCCGCGCCCGCCACGAGGGCAGGCTCTGGCTGCGTACCGTCCTCGCGGCGGCCGTGGCGTGCGCGCTGCTGGAGATCGCCGTCCGGTACGTCGGCGACCCGGGAGCCGTCGGACCCCTGCGTTCCTGGCAGGCGGTCGCGCTGCGGGCCGCCGGGATCCACGGAGTGATCGCCCTGACCTATCTCATCTGGCCGAAGAAGGCCCCGGCGGGCGCACCGCAGGAGGAGCACAGCCGCCCGCACAGCAGGCTCTAGCCGCCTGCCGCCTGCCGCCTGCCGCCTGCCGCCTGCCGCCTGCCGCCTGCCGCCTGCCGCCTGCCGTCGCCGACCGCTCGTCCGCCGGGCCCGGCTCGCTAGCGCTCGCCCCCCGGGACCCAGAGGACGTCGCCCGTCTCCTTGTTCGCGGTCCGCGCCAGGATGAACAGCAGGTCGGACAGACGGTTCAGATACGTCGCCGTCAGCGGGTTCATCGTCTCGCCGTGGACCTCCAGGGCGGCCCAGGTGGAGCGCTCGGCACGGCGGACGACGGTGCAGGCCTGGTGCAGCAGCGCCGCGCCCGGCGTACCACCCGGCAGGATGAAGCTGCGCAGCTTCTCCAGGCGCTCGTTGAAGCGGTCGCAGTCCGCCTCCAGCCGGTCGACGTAGAACTGCTCGACCCGCAGCGGCGGGAACTTCGGGTCCTCGACCACCGGCGTGGACAGGTCCGCACCCACGTCGAACAGGTCGTTCTGGACGCGGGTGAGCACCTGCACGACCTCCTCGTCGAGGCCGCCCAGGGCGATCGCGGTGCCGATCACCGCGTTCGCCTCGTTGGCGTCGGCGTACGCCGAGATCCGCAGGTCCGTCTTGGCGGTGCGGCTCATGTCCCCGAGGGCCGTCGTGCCCTGGTCGCCGGTCCGTGTGTAGATGCGCGTCAGGTTGACCATGAGGTCAGCGTAGTTAGGCGCCGGCCGTCCGGAAGACCCGTGTGCCGACCGTCACGGCGAGTCCCGTGAAACCGAGGGCGACCAGCACGCCGTACAGCATGTGGTCGGTGGCGTACCGCCCGACGTACGCGTCGCGCATCGCGTCCACCAGATAGCGCACGGGCATGAAGTGGGACACCACGTCGAGCCAGCCGGGGGCCAGCGTCATCGGCAGCATCAGGCCCGAGAGCAGCATCGTCGGCATGGCGACGGAGTTGATCGCCGGGCCGAACTCCTGCGGGGTGCGGACCTTCATCGCCAGCGCGTAGGAGAGCGAGGCGAGGGCCGTCGTCAGCAGGGCGACGAAGCCGAAGCTGATCAGCACCCCGGCGAGCGGCGCGCGCAGGCCCATGGCGAGGGCGGCCAGGACCACCAGCACCGCCTGGAAGACGAAGAGCGCGGCGTCGCGCAGCACCCGGCCGAGCAGCAGCGCGAGCCGGCTCACCGGTGTCACGCGCATGCGCTCCACGATGCCGTGGTTGTTCTCGATGATGACCGCGAACCCGGAGAACGCGGCGCCGAACAGGCCCAGTTGGAGCAGCAGCCCGGGCACGAGCACCTGCCAGGAGCTGCCGTGCGAGGCGAGCGGCAGACCGGTCAGCAGCGGTCCGAAGAAGAACAGGTAGAGCATCGGCATCAGGACGCCGAAGAGGATCTGGAAGCGGGAGCGCAGCGTCTGCCGTGCGTAGCGGCCGAAGATCAGCGCGGTGTCGTGCAGGAGCATCTGGAGTCCTCTACTGAGTTCTGCGGGGTGGGTCCGGTACGCCGCGGGAGGCGGCGTAGGCGCAGGTCACACGGCGACCGGGGCGGCCGGGTCGGCGGCCGGGCCGCGTCCCGTGATGGCGAGGAACGTGTCCTGGAGCGAGGCGTCGATCGAGCCGCCGTACTGCAGCTTCAGTGCGCTCGGCGTGCCCTCCGCGGCGACCACGCCCTGGTCCACGACCACGATCCGGTCGGCGAGCGCGTCCGCCTCGTCGAGGTAGTGCGTGGTCAGGAAGACCGTGGTGCCGTGCTCGTCGCGCAGCCGGCGCACCAGATCCCACAGGTCGGCGCGGCTGCCCGGGTCGAGCCCGGTGGTCGGCTCGTCCAGGAACAGCACCTCGGGGCGGTGCATGAGGCCCATCGCGATGTCCAGGCGGCGCCGCTGGCCCCCGGAGAGCGCGGCCGTCCTGCGGTCCAGAAGGTCCGTCAGCCCGAGGTCCCGGGCCAACTCCTCGGTTCGGGAAGCGGCCTGATCCCTGTTCATGCGATAGAGCCGCCCCTGGGTCACCAGCTCCTCCCCGACCGTCACGGTCGGGTCGACGCCGCCGGACTGGGCGACGTAGCCGGTGCTGCGCCGCACTCCGACCGGGTCCTGCGCCAGGTCGTGGCCCGCGACGGTGGCGCGGCCGCCGGTGGGTGCGAGCAGCGTGGTGAGCATGCGCAGGGTCGTCGTCTTGCCCGCGCCGTTCGGGCCGAGGAAGCCGAGGATCTCGCCCCGCTGCACGGAGAGGTCGATACCGCGGACCGCTTCGACACGGCCGCGCTGGGTGGTGAAGGTCCGGGCGAGGCCGGACGCCGTGATGACTGGCATGCCCACAGAAAAACAGAGTCACTGAAATTTTGCAACGACACCAAAATTTCAGGGAGTCCAATGAACGGCTACGATGGGCGGCATGGCAGAGGGGCTCAGGGAGCGGAAGAAGCGGCAGACGAGGCAGTACATCTCGGACATGGCCACCGGCCTGTTCCTGGAGCGCGGCTTCGACGCGGTGACCATCGCGGAGATCGCCCAGGCCGCGGATGTCTCGGTGAACACCGTCTACAACTACTTCCCGGCCAAGGAGGACCTCTTCCTCGACCGGAGCCAGGGCATCGTCGACCGGCTCTCGCGCTGGGTGCGGGGACGCCGCGCCGGCGAGTCGGCGGCCGACGCCGTGCTGCGCGAGATCCGCGAGGAGGTGGAGGCGGTTTCGCCGCGCATGGGCCTGTTCAACGGTTATGCCGGATTCATGCGGGTCATCGACGGCGCACCCGCCCTCCGTTCCCGTCTGTGGAGCATCGCTCAGGAGGTGCTGGAGAACCTGGAGCGGGCGCTGCGCGAGGAGACCGGCGCGGATCCGGGGGACCGGCTGCCGACCCTGGTCGCCGGGCAGATCAACTGGGTTCACCAGACCGTCATGGCGGTGATCGGCCGCGAGATGATGGCCGGGCGGAGCCCCGACGAGGTCTCGCGCGAGGTGCTGGGGCTGCTCGACGAGATGGAGGCCCTGCTCGGTGAAAAGGTTCTCAACTACGCAATTCGCCACGAGGGATGAGGGGAGTCTGCGGTGGTTCGTGCGCGCGCGTGCGCCGGACGAGCCGTCAGAACCGGTCGCTCCGGTGTGATGTCCGTCATTCGAGACGTGACGCGCATCTCTTCCCCGCCCCACGGCCCCTCACGAGCGCTAATGTCCGCCGGAGAACCGAACGTAAACAGCGTGTAAGGGGAGTCGGACAGTGGCACGCAAGCTCGCCGTCATCGGCGCCGGACTCATGGGTTCCGGTATTGCTCAGGTCTCCGCACAGGCCGGCTGGGACGTCGTCCTGCGGGACGTCACGGACGAGGCGCTGACCCGGGGCACCGACGGCATCAAGGCCTCGTACGACAAGTTCGTGAGCAAGGGCAAGCTCGACGCGGCCGACGCCGAGGCGGCGTTCGCGCGCATCACCACGACGACCGACCTGGACGCCGCGGCCGACGCCGACATCGTGGTCGAGGCGGTCTTCGAGAAGCTCGAGGTCAAGCACGAGATCTTCCGTACGCTCGACAAGCTCGTGCGTGACGACGCCGTGCTCGCCTCCAACACCTCCGCCATCCCGATCACCAAGATCGCGGCGGTCACCGAGCGGCCGGAGCGGGTCGTCGGCACGCACTTCTTCTCGCCCGTCCCGATGATGCAGCTGTGCGAGCTCGTCCGCGGCTACAAGACCAGCGACGAAACCCTGGCCACCGCACGGGAGTTCGCCGAGTCGGTCGGCAAGACCTGCATCGTCGTCAACCGCGACGTGGCGGGGTTCGTCACCACGCGCCTGATCTCGGCGCTCGTCGTCGAGGCCGCCAAGCTGTACGAGTCGGGTGTGGCCTCCGCCGAGGACATCGACATCGCCTGCAAGCTGGGCTTCGGCCACGCCATGGGGCCGCTGGCCACCGCGGACCTCACGGGCGTCGACATCCTGCTGCACGCCACCAGCAACATCTACACCGAGTCGCAGGACGAGAAGTTCGCTCCGCCGGAGCTGATGCGCCGGATGGTTGACGCCGGTGACATCGGCCGCAAGAGCGGGCAGGGCTTCTACAAGCACGGATGATCGAGCGCTGATGCGTCGGACCGGCGGGGAGCCGTCCCGCCGGTCACCCTTTCGGGGGGAGTTTGGTATCGGTTCGCTTACAGGGCGCAACGGTTCCGCCTAACGGACAGTCAGTCAGTTGCAGTGATGTACACACACTCCCGGGGAGCGCATATGCACATCAGGGGCGACCACGCCGAGCTGGTCGTCGGGGGCCGCCTCGACGTCCGCAGCGCGGCGGACGCCCGAACGGTCCTGCACTCGGCCGTGGACGACGGAGCCGGTGACCTGGTGCTCGACCTGTCAGAACTGGACTCCTGGGACGCCACCGGCCTCGGCGTCATCATGGGCGCGCACCGGCGGGCCGGGCGCTGCGGACGCCGACTCGTACTGCGCGGCGTACCACCCCAGATGCAGCGGCTGCTCGTGGCGACCCGGCTGCACCGGATCCTCGCCATCGAGGGCGGCATCGGTCTGGAGTCGCTGCCCCGCGTCTGAGGCGGCAGCGCACCCGAGTGCCGGACCGAGGCGCGTGCGATCCGGTCGTACGCGTGCGAGGGGTACGAAGCGCCCCTCGGGCGCAATCCTCACGAGACTGTGATGTCTCGGACCACGCGGCACCCCGCTGGTTTCGGGATACTGGGCGAAGGTCTAGGGTGCGGTCGCCCGCCCATGATGAAAACCCTTGACGGCGGGCACCGGACCAGAAGCGACAGCGCGGTGTGCACAAGGCCGGGAGGGGCTCGGCACACGACGCTTTTGGGGGGCTGACCATGGACCCGATGAACCGCGGCGCCGACGAGTTCGACGAGGACGCGAACGGCGACGAAACCCACCGCGAGGAAGGCCCGGCGGCGACCCCGCAGCGCCCTCCGCGCGATGCACTCACACCCCCGCTCGGACAGGGCGGCGACCGCTCGGGAGCGGCGTACGCACGCACCGTCCGGCTCGTCGCCGGCGACTTCCTGCTGACCGTCAACCCCGTCGACGGCAGCGAGATCGAGCTCTGCCCGCCGGGTGAGCAGCCCGCCGCCCCGGCCAAGCACGGCGAGGCGGAGCGCACCGAACTCCGTCGTGCCGCCCAGCCGCCCGTCCCGCCCGGTCCCGCACTGCCCCGGCTGCCGCTGCTGGAGCGCCAGGAGGAGCGCGAACGCCTCGTCGGACTCCTCGCCCGCGGCCGCTCCGTCCGCCTGACCGGCCCCTCCGGCTCCGGCCGCACCGCGCTGCTCGACGTCGTCGCCGAGGACTGCGCCGACCTCGCCCCCGACGGTGTCATCCGCCTGTCCGGCCACCGCCGCACCGTCGGCGAACTGCTGCGCGACCTGGCCGCTGCCGTGTACGACGTCGACAAGCACCGGCCCGACCGCCCTCTGCTCCTGGAACTCGTCCGCGGCATCGGCGCCGTCGTCGTCCTCGACGACCTGGAGTTCGGCGGCGCCGCGCTCGGCGAACTCCTCGAAGCCACCCCCGAGTGCGCCTTCGTCGTCGCCACCACGCCCGACGTGCCCGGGCCGTCCGACGACGAGTCCGTCGAGGAGGTCGTCCTCGGCGGACTCGGCCGCAGCAGCGGCGTCGACCTGCTCGAACGCGCCGTGGGCCGCGCCCTCACCGAGGAGGAGGAGAACTGGGCGGGCGACCTGTGGTTCGAATCCGAGGGCCTGCCGCTGCGCTTCGTCCAGGCCGGTGCCCTGCTGCGCCAGCGCGACCGGCTGCGCACCGACCCGGAGGCCTTCGACGAGTACGGCTACTTCGGCGGCACCCCTGCCGCCGAGCTCTCGACTCCGCTCGAGGAGGGAGGTGCCCCCTTCACCGAGGACGACCACGTGGTGCCGCTGCCCTCGGTCGCCGACGGGGCAGCCCCGGCCGCGCTGCTCGCCTCCCGGCTCAGCTCCTCCGCCCGTGCCACCCTGCGGTTCGCCGTGGCGCTCGGCGGCGAGGTGCCGCACCAGGCCCATCTGCCCGCCCTCGTCGGCGACACCCACGCGGACGCCGCGCTCGCCGAACTGGTGGGCGCCGCCCTGGTCACACCCGTCGGACCGCGCTACCGGCTCGCCTCCGGCGTCCGCACCCAGCTGGAGGCCGCGGGCTTCGACGCCGAGTCCGCCGACCGCGTCGAAACCGCAGCACAGCACTACGCCTGGTGGGCCGGCCACCCGTCGGTGACCCCGCAGCGGGTCTGCGCCGAGGCGGACGCGGTTCTCGCCGCGCTCTCGACGCTCGTGCCCGCCACGACCACCGTCACCCCGGACAGCGGCGAGCAGAGCACCGCCGTGAAGCTGGCCCGCGCCGCCGCGCCCGCCTTCGCCGCCGGACTCGACTGGGGCGCCTGGGAGCGCACGCTGCGCTCGGGGCAGGAAGCCGCCCGGCTCTCCGGCGAGGTCGGCGACGCCGCCTACTTCCACCACGAACTGGGCGTGCTCGCGCTCTGCGGCGGACAGCTCGACCGGGCCCGCGCCGAACTGGAGGCGTCCATCGCGCTGCGCGGCGCCCTCGCCGACAAGCGCGGCACCGTCGCGGGCCGCCGCGCCCTCGCGCTGGTCGCGGACCGCTCGGGCGGCGCCGTCCCCGGAGGGCGCACCCCGGCGGGCGAGGAGGTGCCGGCAGCCCGGTACGAGGAGTCCGCGTCACCGCCCGGAGGTGTCCCGGCCGCGTTCGCGCTGCCCGGCACGGACGGCGAGGCGGAGACGCTGCTCACGCCGCGCGACGGCCGCTCCCCGGTCCCCGCGGCCAAGTCCGCGAGCGGCCCGTGGGCCAGGCTCACCGGTGCCCGCCGCAATGTGGTCGCGGCGGGTGCGGGCGCCCTGCTCGCCGCGGTGCTCGGCACCGTGGTCACCCTCGGCGCCACCTCCGACCAGCACGACACGCCGTCCGACAAGGTCGGAGTGCACCCCGCCGCCAGCCAGGACACCGGCGACGACGGCCTCGGCGCCGACAAGGCGGGCGACGGCTCGGGCGACGCCGCCAAGCCCCGTCGCACCGACCCGGGCAAGGACGGCCTCATCGGCACATCGGACGATCCGACGCCGGCCCGCCCGGGCACGCCGACCCCGTCGGACAGCGGTTCGGTCACGAGCAGGCCGACGAAGAAGCCGACCGGCAGGCCGTCGGACAGGCCGACGACGTCGAAGCCCCCGACGTCGAAGCCGACGCCGACGAAGTCGTCGTCGCCCAGCCCGACGAAGTCGCCGTCCCCGACACCGACCCCCACGCCGACCGGCAGCTCGTCGCCCAGCACGTCCACATCGGCGAGTGGTTCCACCCCGTCGAGCCCGGCGGGCAGCAGCGCGGCCGGCAGCCCGTCCACAGGCACTCCGGGCACATCGGGGCCGGCGCCTGTGATCTGACCGCGCGGACGGCGACGAGGGGCCGCCCCGGATGCCGGGGCGGCCCCTCGTACGTACGAGCGCAGGGTCAGAACAGACGCAGCTTGTCGTCCTCGATGCCGCGCAGGGCGTCGTAGTCGAGGACCGTGCAGGAGATCCCGCGGTCGGTGGCGAGGACCCGGGCCTGGGGCTTGATCTCCTGGGCGGCGAAGACACCCCGCACCGGCGCGAGATGCGGATCGCGGTTCAACAGCTCCAGATAGCGGGTGAGTTGCTCCACACCGTCGATCTCGCCGCGCCGCTTGATCTCCACGGCGACGGTGCCGCCGTCGGCGTCCCGGCACAGGATGTCCACCGGGCCGATGGCCGTCGGGTACTCGCGGCGGATGAGGGAGTAGCCCTCGCCGAGCGTCTCGATCCGGTCGGCGAGCAGCTCCTGGAGGTGCGCTTCCACGCCGTCCTTGATCAGACCGGGGTCGACCCCGAGCTCGTGCGAGGAGTCGTGCAGTACCTCCTCCATCGTGATGATGAGCTTCTCGCCCGCCTTGTTCACGACGGTCCACACGCCGCTCTCGTCACCGCTGCCCTCCTTGAGGGTGCAGGGCGGTGACATCCAGTTGAGGGGTTTGTAGGCCCGGTCGTCCGCGTGGATCGAAACACTGCCGTCCGCCTTCACCAGGATGAGGCGAGGCGCCGACGGGAGATGGGCGGTGAGCCGGCCCGCGTAGTCAACGGAGCAGCGGGCAATGACGAGACGCATGGTCGGCAACGCTACTCGACGGACGGCGGTGGACGCGATTCGCCCGGCGACCCGGCAGGGAGCGGCCCACGGCGGACCGTCGTCGCCATGTCCCACGCGTCCATCTGCCGCGCATCCGTTTCTTCCTGTATACGACCCCTTCGTGCGTGGCCGGTTGTGCGCGCATTCTCCTGGTGCGAGCAGGGTGTACTGCTTACCGTGGACGCAGGAGGTCGCGATCCGTGCACGCAGCGTATGCGAACTCCTTCCCTGTCCGTCAGCCCCCGCTCGCGGGGGTGTGAGAGGAGAACCCATGTCGCTCGACGTCTCACCGGCCCTACTCGAACAGGCCGAGCGAGGCGAGGTCGACGAAGCGGAATTCGTCGACTGCGTCCGGACCTCCCTGCCCTTCGCATGGGAGATGATCAGCTCCCTGGTGGCCCAGCTGAAGGTGGATGGCGGTGACTTCGCCGACAACCAGACGCCTCCGCCGGACGAGCAGGCACGTGGTCAGCTGCTGCGTGCGCTTGCGAGTGACGCGATACGCGGCGCGCTCCAGCGGCACTTCGGAGTGCGGCTCGCATTCCAGAACTGCCACCGTGTGGCCGTGTTCCCGATGGATCCGTCCGTGGATGAGAGGCTCGCGCGTTTCACCTCCGTACGGGGCCAGTTGCTGAACCAATCGCCCGAGCTGCGGGACTGCTGACACGGCTGTGACCGCCTGCTTGCCGTTCCGTCGGGGGAGGTGGCACCGGGACGGAGCGGCAAGCTCCCGGGGGCGTCGGCCGTCACTTCAGCTGTGACAGCACATCGGCGCCCAGTCGTCGTACGTTCTCCTCCGTCGCGGCGAGGTCGCCGGAACCCTCGACGAGGAGGGCGAAGCGGGTGATCCCGGTGCGCTCCGAGGTCGCCTGGAGCCGGTCGGTGCACAGCTGCGGGCTGCCCACGGGGTGCAGCCTGCAGAGGAGTTCGGTGTACGCGACCGGGTCCCGCATCGCGCGGGCACGGCCGTCGACCGTCGTATGCGCGTCGAGCCCGTGCTTCAGCCAGCCGGGCATCGCCTTCAGCAGGGTCTCGGCGGCCTCCACGCGGCGATCGGCAATCTGGACGACTCCGGCCGAAACATGGCCGGCATCGGCGATCTCCTCGGGACTGCGGCCCGCGGCGCGCGCCTGTGCCCGCCAGGAGGCGACCATCTCCGCCTTTTCCTCGTCACCGATGTGCATGCCGAGCAGCATCGGCAGACCGCGCCGTGCCGCCAGCGTCACGCTCGACGGGGAGGTGCATGCCACGACCACCTCGGGCCCGGTGGCGCCGCTCAGCGCCTCCGTCGGCCGCGGCACGACGGGGACCTCGCGGAATCGGAACCGCTCGCCGTCGGCCCCGACCCGGCTCTCGCCCAGCCAGCGCAGCAACAGGTCCAGCGACTCCGGGAACCCCTTCTCGTACGCCTCGACACCCGTGCCGAACACTTCCAGGTCCACCCAGGGCCCGCCGCGGCCCACGCCCAGCGAGAACCGGCCGCCCGAGGTCACGTGCAGCAGGGCCGCCTGCTCGCCGAGCGCCACCGGGTGCGCGGTCGGCAGCACGCTCACGGCCGTGCCGACGCGGATGCGACGGGTGCGGCCGAGCAGCAGCGCGGCCAGGGTGACCGCGGAGGGACAGGTGCCGTACGGCACGAAATGGTGCTCGGCGAGCCAGACCGCGTCGAGACCCGACTCCTCGGCCGCCTCGGCGGTCCGTACCGCACGGTGCAGTGCCTCCCCCTGGCCCTGGCCCGGGAACTGGGCGGCCAGTACAAAACTTCCTACGCGCATCGCTCCTGCCTTCCTTGGCGCCGACGCGGCGCTCCCCCCTACCGGCAACAACGCCCGACACGTGCCAAGGGCACGGTCTCGCGAAGAGATTGGCGGATTGTCTGCGGAAAGGGCGGGGGATTTAAGGCGGTTGGTTCCCTTCGCCTACCCAGGTCGTCGACGCGTAGGCTGGAGACGGCCCGACATTCCTGTATAGCCCGTGAGGTGTGCCCGTGTCCCCGCGCCGAAACCGTCCGTCAGCCCGTAGGGGCCCCGGTCCGGGCGACGAGGAGCCGGGCGGCCGGTACGGCGGGTTCGAGCGCACCGAGGACTGGCAGGGCGAGGAGTGGAATGTGCGCCATGTCGCGGGCGCGAGCGCGACCGGCAAGACGTACCGGTGCCCGGGCTGCGACCAGATGATCCCCTCCGGGGTCCCTCATGTCGTGGCGTGGCCCCAGTACGGGGGCGTCGACGAGCGGCGCCACTGGCACAAGGCCTGCTGGAACGCGAAGGACCGCCGCACCACGAGGGTGCAGCGGTCCAGGAACGGGCCGCGGTACTGACGGGCCGCGGCGGCGGGGCCCTGCGCGGGGCCCGGCGACGGGTGCCTAGACGTCCCGGCGGTCGAGGAGGACGAAGGCGCCGACGACGGCGGCGGCGGTCAGGCCGACCAGGAGCCAGAGCTGGGAGCTGCCGCCGCTGCCGCCCTCCGCCCCGATCTGGAAGATCTTCGCGAGCGAGTTCGGCGCGTTGTACTCGAGCATCTTCTCGCCGAGCTTCTGGGTGCTCTGCGACATCATCAGGAACGCGGGCAGGATGGCCGGGACGAGGACCAGGCCCAGCATCGCGGTGATCGCACCGGCGGAGTGCCGCAGCATCGCCCCGACGGCGAGCGACAGGACGCCCAGCAGCGACACGTACAGCGCGGCCTTGAAGACCGTGCCGGCCCACGGCTTGTCCGACGCCCCGCTGTGCATGCCGGAGGCCATCAGACCGACCAGCGCGATGGCGACGACGGACACCACGAACGCGACGGCGAAGAAGATCAGGAACTTCGCGGCGAGCACCCGGTGCCGCTGCGGCGACGCGGTGAACGTCGTGCGGATCATCCCGGTCCCGTACTCCGACGTGATCACCAGCACGCCCAGCGTGATCAGGCAGATCTGGCCCAGGATCAGTCCGAAGAAGGCGGGGATGGTGTACGGCGAGGTGGTGTAGTCCGTGTCCGTGGTCTCGGCGGCGATGAGCAGGCCGAGGCCGACGACCAGCGCCAGGAAGATCCCCAGCGTCCACATCGTGGAACGCACGGACCTGATCTTCGTCCACTCCGACGCGAGGGCGTTGCCGAGGTGGGTGCGTCTGACCGGGATCGGCGAGGTGTACGAGGCGCCGGGCGTCGCCTGCCACTGAGGGGCGGGCGACGCGGCCGGAGGCTGCTGCGGCTGCGGCGTCGTCGGCATCGGCGGCGTACTCATCGGGCGTCCTCGCTGTGCGGCTTGGTCAGGTCGGGGGATGCGGGGGCGGCGGCGGGCGGCTGGGCCTGCGCGGGCGCCGGCGGCTGCTGCGGCGCCGCGTAGGGGTTCGGCACGGGCCCTGCAGCACCCGGGGCCGCGTATCCCGGCCCTTGCGGCATCGCGAACGGCTGACCGCCCTGCTGGGGCGGCGGCGGGGCGTACCAGCCCGGCTGGCCCTGCCCGGGCACCGGCATCTGCACCGGCGGCTGCATCCCCGGCGGGAGGGGCTGCATGAGCCCCTCCTTCTGGTCGATCGTCGAGCGGTAGTCGACGGCGCCCTGCGTCATCCGCATGTACGCCTCCTCCAGCGAGGCCTGATGCGGGGACAGCTCCCACAGCCGTACGCCGGCGTCATGAGCCAGGTCGCTGATGCGCGGCAGCGGCAGGCCGGTCACCCGCAGTGCGCCGTCCGTCTCGGGCAGCACCTGGCCGCCCGCCTCGGTGAGCGCGGCCGACAGCTTCTCACGCTGCTGCGGCTCGGTGGCCGGGGTGCGCACCCGCGCGAAGTCGGCGGAGTTCGCGGAGATGAAGTCCTTGATGTTCATGTCGGCGAGCAGCTGGCCGCGGCCGATCACGATCAGGTGGTCGGCGGTCAGGGCCATCTCGCTCATCAGGTGCGAGGAGACGAAGACGGTGCGGCCCTCGGCCGCGAGCGCCTTCATCAGGTTGCGCACCCAGAGGATGCCCTCCGGGTCGAGGCCGTTGACCGGCTCGTCGAAGAGCAGCACCTGCGGGTCGCCGAGCAGCGCGGCCGCGATGCCGAGCCGCTGGCCCATGCCGAGCGAGAATCCCTTGGAGCGCTTCTTCGCCACGTCCTGGAGACCCACCACGCCCAGTACCTCGTCGACACGGCGCTCCGGGATACCGGACAGCTGGGCGAGACAGAGCAGATGGTTGCGGGCGTGCCTGCCGCCGTGCACGGCCTTGGCGTCGAGCAGCGCTCCCACCTGGCGGGGGGCGTTGGGCAGCTTGCGGTAGGGGTGGCCGCCGATCGTCACCTGCCCCGAGGTGGGCTGGTCCAGGCCGAGGATCATCCTCATCGTCGTCGACTTGCCCGAACCGTTGGGCCCGAGAAAGCCGGTGACGGCGCCCGGCCGCACCTGGAAGGAAAGGTTGTACACGGCTGTCTTGGCGCCGTAGCGCTTCGTCAGGCCGACTGCCTCGATCATGCTCCGCACCCATCGAAAGGTTCAGGACGTCGGGGCCCACGCCCCCCGTAAGGGTTAGGAGGATATCCGGGCGCTGACGGTTCCGGCCAAGAGGAAGTAAAACCTGACGGCGTGTGTCAGTGCACGTCAGGCGTCTCTGCGCCGGAGCAGGACGTATCCGCCGATCAGCGCCGCGATCACCCACAGCACCATGATTCCGAGTCCACCCCATGGCCCGTAGGGGGTGTCGTCGCCCGGCGGCGTGACCACCTGGAGGATCTTGCTGCCCGCCTGGTCGGGCAGATAACGGCCGATCTTCTTCGTGGCCGACACGTTCCCGAGGATGCTGGAGATCAGGAAGAAGAACGGCATCAGGATGCCGAGCGACAGCAGCGGGCTGCGCAGCATGGTGGCGACGCCCATGGAGAACATCGCGATGAGGGCCATGTAGAGGCCGCCGCCGATCACCGCGCGCAGCACTCCCGGATCACCGATCCACGCCTTGTGGTCGCCGAGCATCGCCTGGCCGAGGAAGAAGGCGGCGAAGCTGGTCACCAGGCCGACGGCGAAGGCGAGCAGGGTGGCCACGGCGATCTTGGAGAACAGAAAGGTGCCGCGCTGCGGAACCGCCGCCAGCGAGGTTCTGATCATTCCCGTGCTGTATTCGTTGGAGACCACCAGCACGCCGAATACGATCATCGCGAGCTGCCCGAGGCTCATCCCCGTGAAACTGATGTACGTCGGATCGAAAGTGACGCTTTCCCCGGCGTTCATGCCGTCGAACTCGCGCCGGGACAGGAAGCTGATCAGCATTCCCAGTGCGATCGTCACGACAGCGGCCACGCTCAGCGTCCACACGGTCGACGCCACCGACCGGATCTTGGTCCACTCCGACCTGACGACCTGTGCCGGCACCATGGTCAGGCCCCTTTCCACGACTGACGCGACTGCCAGCCGCCGGCGGACGGGTCGGCGTGCGCGTGGTACTCGACGGACGCGGCGGTGAGCCGCATGAACGCCTCCTCCAGCGACGGCTGCTGGAGACTCAGCTCGTGCAGGACGAGACGGTGCTGTGCCACGAGCTCACCGATCTGCTCCGGTTTGCCCCCGTCGACCTCCAGCGCGCTGCCCGACTCCACGGCGGTGATCCCCGCCTCGTGCAGCACGTCGAGCAGCCGCTCCCGCTGCGGGGAACGCAGCCGTACGTACGAGCGGGCGTTCCGCGCGATGAAGTCCGCAACGGAGGTGTCCGCGAGCAGCCGCCCCTGTCCGATGACGACCAGGTGGTCGGCGGTCAGGGCCATCTCGCTCATCAGGTGCGAGGAGACGAAGACGGTACGCCCCTGGGCCGCGAGCGACTTCATCAGCGTACGGATCCAGTGGATGCCCTCCGGGTCGAGGCCGTTGACCGGCTCGTCGAACATCAGGATGCGCGGGTCGCCGAGGAGCGCGGCCGCGATGCCGAGGCGCTGGCCCATGCCGAGCGAGAACCCCTTCGCCTTCCTGCGGGCGACCGAGGACAGTCCGACTGTGTCGAGGACCTCGTCGACGCGGGTGCGGGGGATGCCGTTGCTCTGGGCGAGACAGAGCAGATGGTTGAAGGCGCTGCGGCCGCCGTGCACCCCTTTCGCCTCCAGCAGCGCGCCCACGTACGTCAGCGGGTCCTTGAGTTCGTCGTAGTGCCGGCCGTCGATCCGGACGTCGCCGGACGTGGGGTGATCGAGGCCCAGGATCATCCGCATCGTGGTGGACTTCCCGGCGCCGTTCGGGCCGAGGAACCCCGTGACGATGCCGGGTCGCACGGAGAACGTGAGATGGTCGACAGCCACCGTGTCCCCGTACCGCTTGGTCAGCCCCTCTAGCTGGATCACGCACTCACGCTAAGACGAGTGCCGGAGGGTCGCGACCGCTATGGGCGCCATGTCCCTCCTTCGATACCTGACGGTCCGGCCGGACACCCAAGGGGGAGTCCGGCCCGGGACACGGCAGTGCCCCGCACCGGACACCCGGTACGGGGCACTGGGACGTCGCGTCCGCGAACCTGCGCGTCAGCGCGACCGCGGGCCTGCGAAGCCGTGCGTCAGCGGGACTGCTGGGCCGGGACCCCCCGGCTGACCGGCTCGTCCTCGGCAGGCGTGCCGGCGGCCGCCACCGCCGCGCCGGTCAGCGTCGCGAGCATCTCGCGGACGTTGGTCAGCTGGGCGTTGATGGAGTCGCGGCGGTTCGTCAGGGCCGCGAGCTCACGCTCGGATTCGCTGCGGATACGGTCGGCCTTGGCGTTGGCGTCCGCGACGATGTCCTCGGCCTGGCGCTGGGCGGTCTCGACGGTCTGGCGGGCCCGGCGCTCGGCGTCGGTGCGCAGCTTCTCCGCCTCCAGACGCAGCTGCTCGGCGCGGTGCTCGATCTCGGCGAGCCGCTTCTCGGCCTTGGCCTGACGCGAGGCCAGGTCCCGCTCCGACTGCTCGCGGCGCTTGGCGAGATTGGTCTCGAAGTCCGCTGCCGCCTGCGCGGCCTTGGCGCGGGTCTCCTCGAAGAGGGCGTCCGCCTCCTCGCGCTTCGACTGGGCGTCCTTCTGCGCATCGGCGCGCAGCTGGCTCGCCTCGCCCTTCGCCTTCTCGACGATCCGGACGCCCTCGTCCTCGGCCTTCGTCTTGCGCTCGGCAGCGAACGATTCTGCGTCGTTGCGCACCTGCTGGGCCGCGGACTCGGCGAGCTCGCGGTGCTGCTCCGCCGCGCGCCGGGCCTCCTCGCGCAGGTCCTTCGCCTCCTCCTCGGCGAGGCGGAGGATCTTCTCGACGCGCGCTCCGAGACCGGCGTACGACGGCTCCGCGTCGGTCACCTGGGCCTGGGCGTTCTGCGTCTCGAGATGCAGTTCCTCGATGCGCTTTTCCAGAGCGGTGATGCGGGACAGGGCGCTGTCACGGTCGGAGACGAGCTTGGAAATGCGTTCGTCCACCTGAGCGCGGTCGTACCCACGCCGCACAAGCTCGAAGCCGTAGGGGGAAGTGTCGCTCATGGGGTTCCTGTCGAATGAGACCGGTGAGGTGATAGGGGGAATCCTAGGGGCCTAAGCGGCGTGTCATCGAGTGGATGCAGGTTTGATCTGGAGAATGACACCCCTTTTGGGTGGCTAACGGCCGGAGTGCTTGCCAGGAACAACGGTGAAGGTCCTCTCCGAGCCTCTCCGAGTACACAATCGGCCGATTCCGCTACCCGTCCGACGACTTGCCACCCGAACGGGTCGCCCCCGCCGCGGCCCCCGCCTTGACGCCGCCCCCGCCCGCGCCGCCGTTCGCACCGGACTTGCCGCCGCCCGAGGGCGTCTCGAAGGACTCCAGCGCCTCCAGCACGTCCTGCACCCGGGAGATCTCCGCGTTGATGTCCTCGCGGCGCCGCACCAGCACCTCCAGCTCGCGCTTGCCCTCGCCGACCATCTTCGCGGCCTCGCGCTCCGCGTCCGCCTTGATCTTCTCGGCCTCGCGGCTGAGCCCGGCCTTCTTCTGCTCGGCCTCCTTGAGCAGCCCCTCGGCCTTCTTGACGGCCGCGATCCGGACCTTGCCGGCCTCGGAATTCGCGTCCGACAGCAGCTCCTTGGCCTTCGCCTGCGCCTCCGCCAGCTGTTCCTCGGCGGCCTTCACCAGCGCGTCGCACCGCTCGCCCGCCGACTTCATGGCCTCGGCCGACTCCCGGCGGGCACGCTCGTGCAGCTCCTCGATCTCGGAGGTGATGCGGTCGCGCAGCTCCTCCGCGCGCTCCCTGATCGCGGTCGCGTCCCGGCGCGCGCCGACCAGCAGCTCGTCGGCGTCCGCACGGGCCTTCTCCACCAGCGTGTTGCCGCGCACCGTCGAATCGGCGACCAGCCGCTCGGCCTCCTTGCGAGCCGCGCCGACCATCGTGTCGGCCTGCGACTCGGCCTCGGCCGTCTTCTTGGTGGCCGCCGCCCGGGCCTCGCGCGTCAGCTTCTCCGCCTCGGCCGTCGCCTTCGTGATGAGCGTGTCGACCTGTTCGGCGGCCTCCGAACGCCGCTTGTTGGCGTCCTTGCGCGTCTCGTCCAGCGTGCGCTCGGCCTCCTCGCGCGCCTCGGTGCGCAGCCGCTCGGCCTCCGCGGCCGCCTCCGTCGCGACCCGCTCGGACTCTTGGCGGACCCGCTCGGCGTGCTGCTGCGCGGCCCCGACCGTCTCTGCGGCCTCGGCGCGCAGCCGCTCCGCCTCGTCCGCCGCGTCCGCGAGCAGCTTCTCCGCCTTGGCGGTCGCCTCGGCGCGGACCCGCTCCGCCTCCGCGTTGGTCTCGTTAGTCAGCCGCTCGGCCTCGGACGTCGCCTCGCCGATCAGGGTGTCGGCCTGCGTCGCCGCGTCCGACCGGATGCGGTTGGCGTCCTCGCGGGCGTCGGCCCGGGTGCGCGACGCGTCCTGTTCGGCGTTCGCGATGGTGTCCGACGCCTCCGTACGGACCCGCTGGGCGTGCTCCGACGCCTCCGACCGCAGCCGCTCGGCCTCGGTGATCGCCTCGGAAACCGTGCGCTCGGCGAGCGACTTCGCGGCTTCCGTCTCGTCCTGCGCCTCGCGCCGGAGCCGCGCCGCGTCCTCGGAGGCCCGCTCCCGCTCCGCGTACGCGTCGGCGCGGACCCGGTCCGCCTCCTCCTGCGCCTCGGTGCGTGTGCGCTCCGCCGCGTGCTCGGCGGCGCTGCGCAGGCCCGCGATCTCGTCGGCCGCCTGCTCGTGCAGACCGTTCACCGAGTCGCGCACCTGCTGCGCGGTCTGCTCGGCGTTCGCGACCAGCTCGGTCGCGCGCGTGTCGGCCTCCTCGACCAGGCGAACCGCCTCGGCCTGCGCCTCCTCCACGCGCTTGCGCGCCGACGCCAGCAGGTCCTCGCTCTGCTCGCGGGCCCGCTCCCGCTCCTGGTCGGCCTCCGCCCGCGCCGAGCCGAGCAGTTCCTCGGCCTCGCGGCGGCGCCGGGACGCCTCCTCCTGCGCGGCCGCCAGTGCCTCGGCGGCCTCGGTGCCGACCCGCTCGGCGGCCGCTGCGGCCTCCGCGCGCATCCGGTCCGCGGAGTCCTGGGCCTCCGACTTCAGCCGCTCGGCCTCGGCCGCGGCCTCGGAGCGCAGGCGCACCGCGGAGTTCTCCGCCTCGGCGCGGGTCTGCGCGGAGTCCGACGCGGCCTCGGTGCGCAGCCGCTCCGCCTCCGTCTCCGCCTGCGCCTGGAGCGTACGGATCCGCTCGGCCGCCTCGGTGCGCAGCCGCTCCGTCTCCTCGGCGGCCTCGCGGCGCATCCGCTCGGCGTCCGCCCGCGCATCGTTGAGCGCCTGCTCGGCGGCGGTCAGCCGCTCCTCGGCCTCCGTGCGCTGGCGCGTCAGCTCCTCGGCGGCGTCCTCCCGCCGGGCCTCGATCGCCCGCTCGGTGTCGTCGCGCAGCTCCTGCGCGGCCCGCTCGGCCTCCGCCCGGACGGCCTCGGCCTGTTCCTCGGCCTCCGTCCGCTGCCGCTCCGCCTCGGCACGGGTGCGCTCCAGCGTCTCCTCGGCCTGCCGGCGCAGCGTCGTCGCGCGCTCGATGGCCTCGGTGCGGACGCGCTCGCTCTCCGCCGTGGCGCTGCCGCGCAGGTCGTCGGCGTCCGCCTTCGCCTTGGAGAGGAGCTCCTCGGCGGTCTTCGCCGCCTCCTCGATCTTCTCCACGGCCTCGCGCCGCGCCTCGCCCCGGATCCGCTCGCCCTCGGCGACCGCCTCGGCGCGCAGCTGCTCGGCCTCGCCGCGCAGCCGGCGAGCCTCCTCCTGGAGCTCGACCGTCTTGGCGCGGTACTCCTTGGTGTCGTCCTTCGCCGCGCCCTTCAACTGCTCGGCGATGTCGTGCGCCTCGCCGCGCAGCCGGTCCGCCTCGGCCTCCGCCTCGCCGCGGATGCGCTCGGCCTCCTCGGACGCGGCCCTGGTGGTCGCCTGCGCGTCCTCGGACGCCTTGCTCAGGACCTCCTCGGCGGTGCGCGCCGCCTTGGACAGCTGGGACGCCGTCTCCTCGGCGGTGACCGAGCGCGCCTTCTCGGCGGCCTCGGCGATCAACTTCTCCGCCTCCGCCTTGGCGTCGGCCACGACCTGCTCGGCCTCCGACTTGACGGTCTCGGCCTCCTTGGTGGCCTCCGCGACCAGCCGTGCGACCTGCTCCTTCGCGGTACGGGTGCGCTGCTCGTTCGTCGACTCGGCGCTCGCCAGCTGCTTGGACGCCGCCTCCTTGGCCTCCGCCACGAGCTTCTCGGCCTCGCTGCGCGCCTCGCGCAGCGACGCCTCGGCCTGCGTCATGCGCTCCTCGGCGGCCCGGCTCAGCTCGGTGGCCGCCCGGCGCGCCGTCTCCGACTCGGAGGCCGTGGAGCTGCGCAGCTGCTCGGCGTGGTCGGTGGCCTCCTGCGCCTGCGTCGACGCCGCGTTCAGCAGCCGCTCGGCGTCCGTACGGGCGCGTCGCAGGATCGCTTCCGCTTCGGCGCGGGCCGCCTCGGCGTCGTCGGTGAGCCGCTGCCGGGCCTGGGCGACGAGCCGCTCCGCCTCCGCACGGGCCGCGGCGAGCGCCTGGTCGCTCTCGCCGCGGGACTCGTCCAGCAGCCGTCGGGCCTGTTGCTCGGTACGGGCGCGCAGCTGCTCCGCCCACGCCACGTTCTCGTTGACGTGCGCCTCGACCGTGGCGCGGCGCTCGGCCAGCTCCTGGTCCAGCTGCTGGCGCCGGTTGACCGCCTCGGTGTGCAGCTCGGCCTGGAGGCGGGCCTGTTGCTCGGCGTGCTCCTGGAGGATGCGCTGGGTCTGCGCACGGGCCTCGCGCAGCTCGCGCTCGGCATCGGCGCGCAGCTGGTCGGCCTGGATCTGGGCATTCCGCAGGAGCTGTTCGGCCTGATAGCCGATGTCGGCGCCGTCGTAGGCGGGACGGGTCGCGAGCGACCGGCGCGCCTCGTGCAGCTTGGCGCGCAACACCTCGACCTGGTAGCCGAGGTCCTCGGCGTGCTGGATCGCCTTTTCCCGCTCGGTCTTCAGCCGCTTCATCTCGGCCTCGAACCGAGAGAGGTGGTCGACGTCAGCCGCCGGCTCTCGCTCCTGGCTCTCGTAGCCCCGCACTGCGCGGTCCCATCCGTCCCCTGGTCGCAAGTCTCTCCAAACGAGCCCTGTCCATCCGCCGAACGGGGCCCCCGGGGAATGGTGTCAGATCAACGGCGGAGCATGGGCTGCTGCCCCGACGCTCGCCCCCCGAAACCCGGACCCCGGCCTCGGCCGCCCTCCACGGAGGACGACCGCCCCCAACCCTACCGGCCCAGATATACGGAGGTCAGTGCTCCGGCGACTCAACGGGCGTCGAGCTGACGAGTTCCGGCAGGAGAGGGCGCGTGCGAGGCGGGCGAATGCGCCCCGCCACTCCGGTCCGCCCACCGGGCGGGGGACCGGGGGGAAGCCCGGGAAATCGGGGAAATTCCGGGAGACGCGGCCCGCGGACGGGAGCGGCGGAGGGCCGACGGCCCCCGGAGACGGGGGTTCCGGGTGCAAGGGGGCGCACACGGGACGAGATCGAGTGGAGTGCGTACGGGCGCTCCGGCATCCCGCGGACACCGGCGTGGTGTGCCGCGGGTACCCGGACCGGTGCGACCGGCGGGACCGGTGCGACCGGTGCGACCGGTGCTCCGGCATCCCGCGGACACGGGCCCGTGCGCCGCGGGAACCGGGGATCAGTGCTCCGTGTCCTCCGCGGGAGCCGAGGTGACCAGCTCCGTCAGGACGCCGTGGCAGTCCTTGGGGTGCAGGAAGGTGATCCGGGAGCCCATGGAGCCGCGCCGGGGCTCGTCGTAGAGGACGCGAACGCCCTTGGACCGGATGTCGGCCGCGTCCGTGTCCACGTCCGCGGTGCCGAAGGCGATGTGGTGTACGCCCTCGCCGTTCTTGGCGAGCCACTTCGCGACCGTGGAGTCGTCGCGGGTGGGCTCCAGGAGCTGGAGGTAGGAGGCGCCTCCGTCGTCGGTATTGTTGATCTTGAGCATGGCCTCGCGCACGCCCTGCTCCTCGTTGACTTCGCTGTGGAACACCTCGAAGCCGTACGTGGCACGGTAGAACTCGACGGTCTTGTCGAGGTCGAAGCAGGCGATCCCGATGTGGTCGATTCGCGTCAGCATGGTGGTAGTGGAGCGCTCGACAGGGTGGTTACGCAACGTGCGCGCGATCACACCATCTGCCGGGTGACGACCCGGGTACCGCTCAGTACATTCGAGTAAACCCTCGTTCACTCCTCATCCCAAGGGGCTGTGCCGCATGTCTGGAACGACCGGTACCACGTCAGTGATCGTCGCGGGCGCGCGCACGCCCATGGGGCGGCTGCTGGGCTCGCTGAAGTCCTTCTCCGGCGCCGAACTCGGCGGATTCGCCATCAAGGCCGCGCTCGACCGGGCCGGGATCGGCGGCGACCAGGTGCAGTACGTGATCATGGGCCAGGTGCTCCAGGCCGGGGCAGGGCAGATCCCGGCGCGCCAGGCCGCGGTCAAGGCGGGCATCCCGATGGGTGTCCCGGCCCTCACCATCAACAAGGTGTGCCTCTCCGGCCTCGACGCGATCGCCCTGGCAGACCAGCTGATCCGGGCGGGTGAATTCGACGTCGTCGTCGCCGGCGGTCAGGAGTCCATGACCAACGCGCCTCACCTGCTGCCGAAGTCCCGTGACGGCTTCAAGTACGGCGCCGTCGAGATGCTCGACGCCATGGCGTACGACGGCCTCACCGACGCCTTCGAGAACATCGCCATGGGCGAGTCCACCGAGAAGCACAACACCCGTCTCGGCATCAAGCGCCCCGAGCAGGACGAGATCGCCGCGCTGTCCCACCAGCGCGCAGCCGCCGCGCAGAAGAACGGCCTCTTCGAGGCCGAGATCACCCCGGTGGAGATCCCGCAGCGCAAGGGCGAGCCGGTCGTCTTCAGCAAGGACGAGGGCATCCGCGGTGAGACCACCGTGGAGTCGCTGGGCAAGCTGCGGCCCGCGTTCGCCAAGGACGGCACGATCACCGCCGGCTCGTCCTCGCAGATCTCCGACGGCGCCGCCGCGGTCGTCGTGATGAGCAAGGCCAAGGCCGAGGAGCTGGGCCTGGACTGGATCGCCGAGATCGGCGCCCACGGGAACGTCGCAGGCCCGGACAACTCCCTCCAGTCGCAGCCCTCGAACGCGATCCTGCACGCCCTGAAGAAGGAGGGGCTCGCGGTCGAGGACCTCGATCTGATCGAGATCAACGAGGCTTTCGCCGCGGTCGCCGTGCAGTCCATGAAGGACCTCGGGGTTTCCACGGAAAAGGTGAACGTCAACGGCGGCGCCATCGCCCTGGGTCACCCGATCGGGATGTCCGGCGCGCGGGTCGTGCTCCACCTGGCGCTGGAGCTGAAGCGGCGCGGCGGCGGTGTCGGCGCGGCCGCACTGTGCGGCGGCGGCGGCCAGGGCGATGCGCTGATCGTGCGGGTGCCGAAGGCCTGACGGCGCGCTCGCCCCTGTACGACGGCGCGCTCGCCCTTGTACGAAGGGGACGTACGGGCGGCCGTACGTCCCGGAACCTCGGAACGGAGCTGTGATGCAGGACGTCTCCTCGCTGGTCGCCCAGGCCAGGGAAGGCCGGCCGCGGGCCGTGGCCCGGTTGATCTCCCTGGTGGAGGGGGCGTCCCCGCAGCTGCGCGAGGTCATGGCGGCGCTGGCCCCGCTGACCGGGAACGCGTACGTGGTCGGCCTGACGGGGTCACCCGGCGTCGGGAAGTCCACGTCCACCTCGGCGCTGGTGACCGCCTACCGCAAGCAGGGCAAGCGGGTCGGGGTACTGGCCGTCGACCCCTCGTCGCCGTTCTCGGGCGGCGCCCTGCTCGGTGACCGCGTCCGGATGTCCGACCATGCGTCGGACCCCGGGGTCTACATCCGCTCGATGGCGACCCGCGGGCATCTGGGCGGGCTCGCCTGGGCCGCTCCGCAGGCCATCCGGGTGCTGGACGCCGCCGGGTGCGACGTGGTCCTGGTGGAGACCGTGGGCGTCGGCCAGTCCGAGGTCGAGATCGCGTCCCAGGCGGACACCTCGGTCGTGCTGCTGGCTCCGGGCATGGGCGACGGGATCCAGGCGGCCAAGGCGGGCATCCTGGAGATCGGCGACGTGTACGTCGTGAACAAGGCGGACCGGGACGGCGCGGATGCGACTGCGCGCGAGCTGAACCACATGCTCGGGCTCGGGGAGGCCCGGGGGCCCGGGGACTGGCGTCCGCCGATCGTGAAGACGGTCGCCGCGCGGAGCGAAGGGGTCGACGAGGTCGTCGAGGCCCTGGAGAAGCACCGCGCGTGGATGGAGGAGCGCGGGGTGCTGGCCGAGCGGCGGCTGGCCCGGGCGTCCCGGGAGGTCGAGACGATCGCGGTGACCACGCTGCGCGAGCGGATCGGGGACCTCCACGGGGACAGCCACCTCGGCACCCTCGCGGAACGCGTGGTCTCCGGCGAGCTGGACCCCTACCGCGCCGCGGACGAACTGGTGGCGGGCCTCACCACCACCTGACCCGCACCGCCGCGTTCCCGGTCCCGCCCGGGGCCGAACTCGTTCGCGCCTGGGCCGGGACCGGCCTTTTGCGTGCACCGGGCCGGGGCCGGCTTTTGGCGCGCCCTGGGCCGGGAGCAGCCTTTTGCGTGCACCGGGCCCAGGCCCGGCCTTTTGTGCGCCCTGGGCCGGGTGGTCGGGTCCGGTCGTGTGTCGTGGATCAGGACCGGGGCCGCCTGCGGGGCTGCGCGGGGCGCGGCTGCATTCGTGGTGGGCCGGGGCCGCGTCCGGCTGCTGGTCCGTGCGGGGGCGCGGCTGCGTTCGTCGTGGGTCGGGGCCGCGGGGGATGTCCGTCCTCGGTCCGGCGCCTGACCGTCGAGCGTCGGTGCGGCCGGCACTCGCGCCGGACGCTGCGGGCGGACATCCCCCACGTCCCCTTAGCCCGGTCGGGCGACTCTCCGACTCTTCCCGGTCGGCCCAAGCATGGTCGGTCGGCAGCCGCCGCAAAGCGTCTCCCGCTTCCGTCTGCCGCCCCGCTTCCCGCAGTCGTCGCAACCGTCCTGGGGGTACGCGCCGTGGTGCGGGTCCGCGCCCGCCGGGGGCACCGCCCGGATGCCGGGCGAGCCGGCGCGCGGGCGTGAGGTGGCGCCGCCGGAGGCAGCGCGGTGGCCGCCGGAAGGCGGCATGCGATCCGCCCCGGGTGCCGGGCGTGCCGGAAGAGGGCAAGGGCGGCCCTGGGCCGGTGACGGATGTCCCGGGAGGCCGGCGGGTCCGGGCGCGCGCCCGGGGGACGGGCACCGGGGCCCGATGGGCGCCCGGGTCACCCGTCCTGGGTCAGGGCTTGCCCCGCATCCCGCGCAGATGCTCAGCAATAGGCGTCAACGCCTTGTGCAGCTCCTCCAGCGCATCGGGCGACAGCAGATCGATGAAGTGCCGACGGACGGACGCCACGTGGTGCGGCGCCACCTTCCGCATGGTCTCCATCCCGTCGTCCGTCAGCACGGCGAACAGCCCTCTTCGGTCCGACTCGCAGTTCTCACGCCGTACCAGCCCCGCGTTCTCCATACGGGTGATCTGGTGCGAGAGCCGGCTCTTGGACTGCAGGGTCGCGGACGCCAGATCGCTCATGCGCATCCGGTGGTCGGCGGACTCGGAGAGATTGACGAGGATCTCGTAGTCGTTGATGGTCAGGCCGAACGGCTGGAGGTCCTTCTCCAGCTGGTACGTCAACAGCCTGTTGACCTCCAGGTGGGTGCGCCAGGCGCACTGCTCCGCATCGGTCAGCCAGCGCGTGGCCGTCTCGGTCTCCATGTAATCGATTCTACCTAAGAAGTTGAAAGGTGAACGAGCGGTGAGGGTGTGGCGGTGCGCACGCGTTCGACCGTCACACTCCGCAGACTACCGCTCACAGGCCGAAGCGACGCTGGAGGTCCCCGAGCTGTCCGGGAAGGCGCGGTGCCCCTGGCTGTTGTCCGTGCTGACCGGTTCCTCCGGTCCCGCCCGGTACGCCGGGTTGGTCGGGAACCGCTCCGGTTGCCTGGTTCGGCAGCAGGTCTTCGGTGGACTGGAGGAGCACCGTACCCGCCCCCACGAACTCGAACTGGTGCTCCTCCCCGGAGGCCCCGCCGAGGCCCGTCATCGCACGTAGACCGCCCAGAACGCCCGTGAGATAGCCGTGGTCGTAGTGGTGGCACGGCGACGGACAGTCGGCCCAGCCGACGAGCGCCTGCGGATCCACCCGGATCGGCGGCTCCATGAACACGACGGGACCGTTGGATGCGGCGACGAACTTTCCCGTGCCGATCAGCGTCAGAAACCCGGGAACGATCGACTGCTTCAGGGCGAGAGTTGGCTGAAAAGCGAGCAGGTTGCCCGAGCGAATGGTCAGGTTGCCGTCATCGAGGTCATAGGAATTGACATCGAAAGCCCGGTCGGCCAGCAGCATCTTGCCCCGGCCCTCGGCGACGACCCAGTCGCTCGCGTGCAACGGCGAATGGAATGAGGAGCGCACCAGGGACTGCAGCGGGCCGTGGCCGATGCCGTTGAAGGCCATCTCGCCGTAGAAGGCGATCATCTTGCCCTTCTGGAGGAACCAGCGCCCGCCGCCCGCCCCCAGATCGACACAGAAGGTGTAGGGGTTCACATTGTCGTCGGACGGCAGCGTCGTCGGGTCGAAGACCACCGGGCCGCTCACAGCTTCTCCTCCGAGGCCTGGACGTACACCGTGCCGCTGCCGCTGAGTTCCAGCTGGAAGCCCTCGCCCGAGCCCCGGCCCACCAGCTCGCGCCAACCGAGCGCCGTCGACAGCTTGTTGCGCAGGTCACCGCGGTGGGCGACGTACGCCTGCGGGTCCACATGGACGGCCCGGCCCGGGGAGACCGGCAGCTCGAACACGCCCCCGTGTGCCATCACGGCGACCCCGCCGTGCCCCTGGAGCGTCGTGGTGAACAGGCCCTGCCCCGTCACCTGGCCGCGCACCATGCCCATCACCCCGCCCTGCGCACCCAGGAACACGGTTCCCTGGTGGAGGCTGCCGTCGAAGGCGAGGAGGCGGTCCGCCTCCACATGGAGCGTGTCGCCGGTCAGCTCGATCAGATGGATGTGGTGGCCGCCGTGCCCGAACAGCACCGTGCCGCTTCCCTCCACGGTCATCAGCGGGGTGGCCTCGCCGGCGACCCGGCGGCCGATCATCGACATCACACCTCCCTGGCCGCCCTGGATGCTGGGCGTGAAGGAGACCTCCCCCCGGTACGCGAGCATCGCCCCGCGCTGGGAGAACATCCGCCGGCCGGGCACCACCGTCGCCTCGACCATCTTCGAGTTGATCTCACGGAAGGGCATCTCAGAGATCCCCTCCGATCGTGTTGCGCTCGCTCGGCTGCACATAGACCAGTCCGTCGCCCTCGAAGCGGATCTGGAAGGCCTCGCCGCCGCCCTCGCCGAAGAATGTGCGGAACGTCACGCCGGACTGGAAGGACTGCCGCAGCTTCCCCTGGTGGGCGACGTACGCTCCGGGGTCCACCGTCAGCGGGAACTGCGGGCTCACCCGCAGCACCACCGCGGGGCCGTCGGACATCAGCGCCGCCTGCCCGTGGCCCTCGACGGTCGTCGTGAACAGTCCGTTGCCCTGCGAGGCGCCCCGCAGCCCCGTGAAGGTGGTCCCGGTGCGCAGCCCGGCCTCGGTGGCGAGCAGATTGCTCGACTCGACGTACAGCGTGTCCCCCTGCAGCGCGACCAGGTTGATCTCGCTGGCCCGGTCGGCGAACCAGCAAGTGCCCTGCCCCTTCACCTCCATGACCGTCATCTGCTCACCGGTCAGCCGGCGCGTCACCATGCCGCGCAGACCGTCCCCGCCGCCGGTGAGTCTCTTGAACGTCATCTCGCCGTCGTACGCGACCATTGAGCCGTTCTTCGCCTTCACCGCGTCGCCCGTCATGTCGACGGCGAGCACTCTGCTGCCCTGGAGCCGGAACGTAGCCACGCGCCGAAGGTAGCGGTGGGCGAGGCCCCCCGACAGGGACCGTGGAACGATCCGTACCCTGAAGTGACCCCTAGGTCCGAAAGGGCCGTTTCTTCTCCAGCGAAGGTGCTCCGTGGACATCAAGACCGCATCCGCACTCCGTCGGCTCCGCCTGGTGTCGGCACCCGAGGCAGTCTCGTTCCTGCTGCTGCTCGTCTGCTCGGTCCTCAAGCGGACCACCGACTTCAACGCGGTTCCGGTGATGGGTGCGATCCACGGCATCCTCTTCATCCTCTACGTGCTCTTCTGGCTGGACGCCTGGAACCGCACCAAGTGGGACGCCAGGACCGGCGTCCTCTACTTCGTCCTCTCGGTCCTGCCCACCGGCGGCTTCTTCGCGGAGCGCAAGCTGAAGCGCGCCGCCGAGGACGCCGTCATCGCCTCGCGGGCCCGCCGCGAGGGAGTCGTGAACGTATGATCGTCGCGTTCTCCGTGACGCCGCTGGGGGTCGGCGAGGACGTGGGGGAGTACGTCGCCGACGCCGTGCGGATCGTGCGTGAGTCCGGGCTCCCGAACCGCACCGACGCCATGTTCACCTCGATCGAGGGCGAGTGGGACGAGGTGATGGACGTCGTGAAGCGAGCCGTCGCAGCCGTCGAGCGGCGCGCCCCGCGCGTCTCCGTCGTACTGAAGGCGGACATCCGCCCCGGCGTGACGGACGGCCTCACCTCCAAGGTGGAGACGGTCGAGCGCTTCCTGGGCGAGTAGCGAGTAGCGAGTAGCGAGTAGCGAGTGGTGAGCGGCGGCCGTGCACGGCTCGGGCCCGGTGCCCGGACCGAAGGGCGAGACAGGGCTGACCAGCATATGACCGGCCGGTAAGGTCGAAGGGTGCCCAAGCCGCTCAGCCTTGCCTTCGACCCCATCGCCCGCGCCGACGAACTCTGGAAGCAGCGCTGGGGTTCCGTGCCGTCCATGGCCGCCATCACGTCGATCATGCGGGCACACCAGATCCTGCTCGCGGAGGTCGACGCGGTCGTCAAGCCGTACGGGCTGACCTTCGCGCGCTACGAGGCACTCGTGCTGCTCACCTTCTCGCAGAAGGGCGAGCTGCCGATGTCGAAGATCGGGGAGCGGCTGATGGTCCACCCGACGTCCGTGACGAACACGGTGGACCGTCTGGTCAGGTCGGGGCTCGTGGCCAAGCGCCCCAACCCGAACGACGGGCGCGGCACGCTGGCCTCCATCACCGACAAGGGCCGCGAGGTCGTCGACGCGGCGACCCGCGACCTGATGGGGATGGACTTCGGGCTCGGTGTGTACGACGCCGAGGAGTGCGGGGAGATCTTCGCCATGCTGCGGCCGCTGCGGATCGCCGCGAACGACTTCGACGATCAGTAGGCGGCGCCCCGCGCAACACCGTGCCCCGCGGCCCGGCGTGATCCGCAGGACACCCACCGGGCGCGAGGGGGCCGTCGCAGGAGCGCCAGGGGTGCGCGAAGATCGCGCAAATCCGGCCGTTACGCTCGTCCCATGAAAAAGAGCGTGCTGACCCGCTACCGCGCCATGGCCTACGTCACCGGTGTCCTGCTGGTCCTGCTGACCCTCGGCTGCATCGCCAAGTACGTGCTGGACATGAACGGCGCGGCGGACTTCGTCCGCGTCGTCGGCATCGCGCACGGCTGGCTGTACGTGATCTACCTCGTCTTCGCCTTCGACCTGGGCTCCAAGGCGAAGTGGCCGGTCGGCAAGCAGCTGTGGGTGCTGATCGCGGGCACCATCCCGACCGCGGCTTTCTTCGTCGAGCGGAAGGTCTCCCGGGAGCTGGAGACGCAGGTCGCGGACGCCGCCGCGGCACCCGTCAAGGCGTAACCGGTACCGCCGCACGTGCCTCCCGGCACGCCCGCGGCGGTCTCCCATCGACATTTACTAGGACGTCCTAGTAAATTCGAAGGCATGGGACGCATGGACGCTGATGCCATCGAGGAGGGCCGCCGACGCTGGCAGGCCCGGTACGACGCCGCGCGCAAGCGCGACGCAGACTTCACCACGCTCTCCGGGGATGCCGTGGAGCCGGTGTACGGGCCGCGCTCCGGGGACACCTACGAGGGCTTCGAGCGGATCGGCTGGCCGGGTGAGTACCCCTTCACCCGCGGGCTGTACCCGACGGGCTACCGCGGCCGCACCTGGACCATCCGCCAGTTCGCCGGGTTCGGCAACGCCGAGCAGACGAACCAGCGCTACAAGATGATCCTGGCCGCCGGCGGCGGCGGGCTGAGCGTCGCCTTCGACATGCCGACCCTGATGGGCCGCGACTCGGACGACCCTCGCTCGCTCGGCGAGGTCGGGCACTGCGGCGTCGCGATCGACTCGGCCGCCGACATGGAGGTCCTGTTCAAGGACATCCCGCTGGGCGACGTCACCACGTCGATGACGATCAGCGGACCGGCCGTCCCGGTCTTCTGCATGTACCTCGTCGCGGCGGAGCGCCAGGGCGTGGACCCGTCCGTCCTGAACGGCACGCTCCAGACGGACATCTTCAAGGAGTACATCGCGCAGAAGGAGTGGCTCTTCCAGCCCGAGCCGCACCTGCGCCTCATCGGCGACCTGATGGAGCACTGCGCCGCCGGCATCCCCGCGTACAAGCCGCTGTCCGTCTCCGGCTACCACATCCGCGAGGCCGGTGCGACGGCCGCGCAGGAGCTGGCGTACACGCTGGCCGACGGCTTCGGGTACGTGGAACTCGGCCTGAGCCGCGGCCTCGACGTCGACGTGTTCGCCCCGGGCCTCTCCTTCTTCTTCGACGCGCACGTCGACTTCTTCGAGGAGATCGCCAAGTTCCGTGCCGCGCGCCGCATCTGGGCCCGCTGGATGCGCGACGTGTACGGCGCGCAGACGGACAAGGCGCAGTGGCTGCGGTTCCACACGCAGACGGCGGGCGTCTCGCTCACGGCCCAGCAGCCGTACAACAACGTCGTGCGCACCGCGGTGGAGGCTCTGGCCGCCGTCCTCGGCGGCACCAACTCCCTGCACACCAACGCCCTGGACGAGACCCTGGCCCTGCCCTCCGAGCAGGCCGCCGAGATCGCCCTGCGCACCCAGCAGGTCCTCATGGAGGAGACCGGCGTTGCCAACGTCGCCGACCCGCTGGGCGGTTCGTGGTACGTCGAGCAGCTCACGGACCGGATCGAGGCCGACGCCGAGAAGATCTTCGAGCAGATCAGGGAACGCGGTCTGCGCGCCCACCCCGACGGCAAGCACCCCATCGGCCCGATCACCTCCGGCATCCTGCGCGGCATCGAGGACGGCTGGTTCACCGGCGAGATCGCCGAGTCGGCCTTCCGCTACCAGCAGTCCCTGGAGAAGGGTGACAAGCGGGTCGTCGGCGTCAACGTGCACCACGGCTCGGTCACCGGCGACCTCGAGATCCTCCGCGTCAGTCACGAGGTGGAGTGGGAGCAGGTGCGCGTCCTCGGCGACCGCAAGGCGCACCGCGACGATGCCGCGGTCCGTGCGTCCCTGGACGCCATGCTCGCCGCCGCGCGGGACGGCTCCAACATGATCGAGCCGATGCTGAACGCGGTCCGCGCGGAGGCCACGCTCGGAGAGATCTGCAACGTCCTCAGGGACGAGTGGGGCGTCTACACGGAGCCTGCGGGCTTCTAGGGCGTCCAGCGGTTCGATTCTTCCCGGGGCCGGCCCCCACGCCGTCCCCGGGAGACCATGGGCATCCCGGTCCACCGTGACCCGCCGGGGCACCGGACCGGGATGCCGGGTACGCCCCGGCGGACGGGCGGCTCGCACCCCGGCCGACGCTGTCCTGTGCGCACCGGAAACGGCAGATCCTAGATCTGCTGGGCGACCGCCCCGAGGCCGCCCAGCAGCACGGCCGTGAAGCGGCGTGCCCACTCCTCGTCCACCGGCTCCGCGCTCACCAGGGAGCGGTGCACGACCGCCCCCGCCACGACGTCGAAGATGAGATCGGCGGTCCTGGCGGCCGCACCGGAGTCCTCCTCGACCGGCAGCTCGCCGCGGGTCTGCGCACGCGTCCGGCCCTGGAGGACCAGGCGCTTCTGGCGGTCCACGATGGATGTGCGGATCCGCTCCCGCAGCGGGGCGTCCCGTGTCGACTCGGCCACCACCGCCATCAGTGCCGTCTTGGTCTCCGGCCGCTCCAGCAGGGTGGCGAACTGCAGCACCACGCCCTCGATGTCCGCCGCCAGGCTGCCCCGGTCGGGCAGCTCCAGCTCGTCGAAGAGCACCGCGACCGCGTCCACCACGAGTTCGTTCTTGCCCGCCCACCGCCGGTACAGCGTCGTCTTGGCGACCCCCGCGCGTGTGGCCACGTCCCCCATCGTCAGCTTGGACCAGCCCAGGTCCACCAGTGCGGCGCGCGTCGCCTCCAGGATCGCGGCGTCCGCCGCGGCGCTGCGCGGACGGCCGGTACGGGGCGGCGGGGAGGTGCGGCTCTGCATGAAATCGACCATACCGGCGGGTACTCGAACCGCCTCGCGTGAGCCAGATCACTGTGCGACGGACCGGAGTACGGCCCCATGCGCCGCGCGGGACAGTTACGCTACGACCCGTAGCGAAAGCGCGTACGCATGGTTCTCGTGCGCGTGGAGCGACAACCACAGCGCAACCACTGGCCGCAGACCGCAGGCCCACGGCGAGACCACAGAGCGGCAGCCGCACGACACCGGGTGGGGACCCGGTGACCACCATCGGCCGGAGACCTCCGAAAGCCCCGCGCGCCGGCGGGGGCCCACGGGCGGTCCCGGTCCACAAGTACTCGCGGAAGGGGGAGGATGTACTCATGCAGCCACGGAACATGTCCATGAGCGGAGTCGTCGACCTCGCCGCGGTGAAGGCGGCCCAGGAGGCCAAGGCGAAGGCGGAGCAGACGCGCGCCGAATCGGCCAGGCAGGGCGGCGGCGGAGCCGTCACCCCCGCGAGTCTCGTCATCGATGTCGACGAGGCGGGCTTCGAGCGCGATGTCCTCCAGCGCTCGGCCGAGGTCGCGGTCGTCCTCGACTTCTGGGCCGAGTGGTGCGAGCCCTGCAAGCAGCTGAGCCCCCTCCTCGAGCGGCTCGCCCAGGAGTACAACGGTCGCTTCGTCCTGGCGAAGGTCGACGTCGACGCCAACCAGATGCTCATGCAGCAGTTCGGGATCCAGGGGATCCCGGCCGTCTTCGCGGTGGTGGCCGGACAGGCCCTGCCGCTCTTCCAGGGTGCGGCGCCCGAGGCGCAGATCCGGGGCACCCTCGACCAGCTGATCCAGGTCGCCGAGCAGCGCTTCGGCCTGACCGGCCTGACCGTCGACCAGGACGCGCAGGACGCGCCCGCCGAGGCCGCCGTGCCGGCCGGCCCGTACGACGCGCTGCTGGAGGCCGCGGTCCAGGCCCTGGACGCCGGAGACCTGGGCGGCGCCGTGCAGGCGTACCGGAACGTGCTCGCCGACGACCCCGGCAACACCGAGGCCAAGCTCGGCCTCGCGCAGGCCGAACTGCTCCAGCGCGTCCAGGGCGCGGACCCGCAGCAGATCCGCAAGGACGCCGCGGACAGGCCCGGCGATGTGCAGGCGCAGATTGCGGCGGCCGACCTGGATCTCGTGGGCGGTCATGTGGAGGACGCCTTCGGGCGTCTGGTCGACACCGTGCGGCGTACCGCGGGTGAGGACCGGGACACCGCACGTGTTCGCCTGCTCGAACTCTTCGAGGTGGTCGGGGCCGAGGATCCGCGCGTCGCCACCGCCCGGAAGGCTCTGGCCCGGGCCCTGTTCTGACCAGTTCCTAAACTCCGGGGCTTGTGTTGCACCGGTGAAAATTTGCCGGGCCTGGCGCAAAGCGGCCGCGCTTTACCAAATCTTGGTAAACGCGGCCGCTGTTACTTGGAGTAAGCCAGGGCCCGGATTCTGTCCGAATACGCCCCATCATCTCCCGGTGTGTCAACGCCGTAAGAGCCACGGTCTGTTGCCGTCCGATACCGACCGGTCGTGGATCGGTTATGCGGCCGTTACTAGTGGGTAACGAAGCCCCTTGTGCGGGCGGCCAGAATGCACCACGATCGGCGACGCTCGGTCCATTCCCGTAGCCCGACAGCCAGATCGGGTCCCGGGGTTCCTGGGTCCCCACCGAGCAGGTCGGCGGCAGTGGCGCCGGCCTTGGGCAGGGGGGTCTCTGCCGTCCCGGCAGGGCCTGTCCAGAGAGGTTGCGCGAAGGCGTGGCCAGTGGTTGTCGCTCGGGGGTGATCGCCGGTGATTCGGGCGCGTTTGCGCCTCCGATGCGGGCGCTCTCCTTCCCGAGGACGTAGCACTTCTCCCATCCCTGCCCGGCTGAGCCGCCCAAGGGAGCAGTCAGGGCCGGAGATGTACGTCCGAGAAGGAGGAAAGTGATGGAGTCCGTGGCTCGTGGCGGTACCAGATGGAAGCGGTTCGCCGTGGTCATGGTGCCGAGCGTCGCGGCGACTGCCGCGATAGGTGTCGCCCTGTCCCAGGGTGCGCTTGCGGCATCGTTCAGTGTGTCCGGTCAGCAGTTCAAGGTGACTGCCGACCGTCTTGACGGCACCGGGTTCGTTCAGTACGGCGCGTTGGACACCGGCAAGTCGGGTGCACACCCGGTTGCCGTTGTCGGCCTCAACGACGCAGAGATCACCAATCTGTGCCAGTCCGTGGTCGTTCCGGTCCCGGTGTTCGGCGATGTCTCGATGAAGCTGACCGCCGGTGCGCCCGGCGGTCCGAAGGTCGAGGCGAAGCAGCTCTACATCGACGCCGACGACCTGTCCGCCGACGCGACCTTCAACAAGGTCGACATCGGCGTCTCGGTCGACAGCACCACCAAGGGCCCGGGTCCGTCGAAGGGCGACAAGTACGCCCCCGACTCCTTCGCCCAGCAGGCCGAGTCGGTGACGTTCACGGACGTCAAGCAGCGCGCGTGGGCGACCACCGCCGGCACCTTCAAGCTCTCCGGCCTCGGTATGAAGGTCGAGAAGGGCAAGCACGAGTGCTACTAGAGCACTCAGGGCGTTGAACGGTCGGGCGCGGGGGCAATTCTTCGGGCCGCCCCCGTGCCCGTATCGCGGCGCTCGCACCATCACAGAACCAAACGCCATTCCCGAGGAGCTGTACGACATGAGCGCCGAAGCGCAGGCAAAGGACGACCGCTGGCTCGTCCATGTGCGCCGATCGTTCCGAGGGTGGCGCGGTCAGCGCCCATTCTGGGGTGGTCTGCTGACGCTGCTGGGCGGCGTCCCGATCATGTACCTCCCGTACGCGAACCTCACGCTCGGCACGATGACGATCCGGATGGCGACCACCGCCGGCGCCGGATCCCTGATCATCGGCGTGCTGCTGGTCGTGCTCGGCCTGACCATGTGGTTTCAGCAGCACGCCCGCGTCTTCGCGGGTGTTGCGGCGATTCTGCTCGCCCTCGTCTCCATCGTCGTCTCCAACTTCGGCGGCCTGGTCATCGGCTACCTGCTCTCCCTCATCGGCGGTGCCCTGGGCGTCGCCTGGGCGCCGGGCAAGCCCGTGGAACAGCCGGCCGGGCCGGAGGCCGCCGAGGACGGAACGGGACCCGCGCCGGCCGTGGCGGGAGCCACGTACCAGGTGAACGAGCCGAGCCAGCCGAACGATCTGTCAGGAACGAGCCCGACGAACGGGACGAACGGGAGGCACCGTGCCGGCTGACGAGGTGCACCACGAGGACTCCTTGGGGGATCCTCGTGCGAGATCCGGGCCGCGGCATGCCGCACCCAGGAAGCCGCTTCTCACCAGGTTGCACGTCCCCGCGGGCAAGGCCATAGCCATCGCGGCGATGCCGACCGCGGTGCTGATGGGCATGGGCCTCACCCCCACTCTTGCGCAGGCCAAGCCGCTTCCGAAGAACCCCTTCCAGGACGGTCCCTGTGTCACCGCCAACGACGAGGCGGGCAAGGACACCCAGGCCGACCAGAAGGACCAGCAGGGCAGCAAGGACTCCACCAAGGAGCCGAGCGCGTCCCCGTCGCCGTCGGGCGACAGGACGGGCTCCGGATCGGACTCCGGTTCCGGCTCGGGCTCGGGCGACAAGACCGAACCCACCCCCACACCGTCCTCCTCGGCCCAGCCGACGGGTGACGAAACCAAGACGCCGGAGCCCACGCCCACGGCGTCGAAGGAGAGCAACCCGCTGGACCCGCTGGGTGTCGGAGACGCACTCGGCAACCTCCTCGGCGGCGGCAGCAAGGATTCGGCGAGCCCGACTCCGAGCCCGTCGGCGACGTCCGACGGCTCCGGCTCCGGCTCCAAGGATTCGGGCTCGGTGGTCGACAAGGTCACCAAGCCCGTCACGGACACCGTGGACAAGGCGGCCGGCACGGCCAAGGACACCGCGGACAAGACCGGGGACACGGTCAAGGACACGGTGAAGAAGGCGGAGGACGCGGCCACCCCGTCCCCGTCGGCCTCCGACTCGGCAGCGCCGGACGCGGACGGCAAGAAGCCGTTCCCGTGCGTTGTCGAGAAGAAGGTCGCCGGCAAGGACGAGACCGCGCCGGTCCAGATCCCCAACCAGCCGTGGTACCTGGAGGCCAGCTCGCTGCTGCTCAAGGGCCTCGACTACAAGGGCGTCGTGAACCTGACGATGCCCAACGGCCAGACCAAGCAGGTGCTGAAGTTCACCGTGGACAACGGCACGGACATCGGCGACCTGCACCAGATCGTGGACGGCCCGGGCGGCAAGAAGTACCACGTCCAGGCGGCCCCGGGCTCCACGTCCACGATCCGCAACGGCCGGACCACGATGTACACGGAGCGGCTCCAGGGCAACCTGTTCGGGCTGATTCCGATCGTGTTCGACCCCGAGCACCCGCCGCCGCTGAACGTGCCCATCGCGTACTTCACCAAGGTGAAGGTCACGCAGGCCGGTCAGTTCGGCGGTGACCTGACCGTTCCGGGCCTGCACCAGTCGATCACCGACTGACGCTTCCTCAGACCCGTCCGGGAGCCGCAACACACGGAGGGCGCCCCCTGTCACAGGGGGCGCCCTCCGTGCGTGTGCGGGATCCCGCGGGATCAGTCCCGCGCGCCGCCGCCCAGGTGGTGCACCCGGACCATGTTGGTGGTGCCGGGGACGCCCGGGGGCGAACCGGCGGTGATGACGACGGTGTCACCGTCGTTGAAGCGCTGGAGCTTGACCAGCTCGGCGTCCACCAGGTCGACCATGCCGTCGGTGGAGTCGGCGAACGGCACCAGGTGCGGCTCCACGCCCCAGCTCAGCGTCAGCTGGTTGCGGGTGGACTCGTCCGTGGTGAAGGCGAGGATCGGCTGGGACGCGCGGTAGCGCGACAGCCGCCGGGCGGTGTCGCCGGACTGGGTGAAGGCGATGAGCGCCCTGCCGCCGAGGAAATCCGCGATCTCGCACGCGGCACGGGCCACCGAACCGCCCTGCGTCCGCGGCTTCTTGCCCGGCACCAGCGGCTGAAGCCCCTTGGAGAGCAGCTCCTCCTCGGCCGCGCAGACGATCTTCGACATGGTCCGGACCGTCTCGATCGGGTACGCGCCCACGCTCGACTCGGCGGACAGCATGACCGCGTCGGCCCCGTCCAGGATCGCGTTGGCGACGTCCGACGCCTCGGCGCGGGTCGGACGGGAGTTGGTGATCATCGACTCCATCATCTGGGTCGCCACGATCACCGGCTTGGCGTTGCGCCGGCACAGCTCCACCAGGCGCTTCTGCACCATCGGGACCTTCTCCAGCGGGTACTCGACCGCGAGGTCGCCGCGGGCGACCATGACGCCGTCGAACGCCATGACCACGTCCTGCATGTTCGCCACCGCCTGCGGCTTCTCCACCTTGGCGATGACCGGGACGCGGTGGCCGACCTCGTCCATGACGTTGTGCACGTCCTTGACGTCGTTGGCGTCCCGGACGAAGGACAGGGCGACCATGTCGCAGCCCATGCGGAGCGCGAACTTCAGGTCCTCGATGTCCTTCTCGGACAGCGCCGGGACGTTCACGGCCGCGCCGGGCAGGTTGATGCCCTTGTGGTCGGAGATGACACCGCCCTCGATGACGGTCGTCCTCACCCGGGAGCCGTCGACGGCGGTCACCTTGAGCTCGACGTTGCCGTCGTTGATCAGGACCATGTCGCCCTCGGACACGTCTCCCGGCAGGCCCTTGTAGGTGGTGCCGCAGATCGACTTGTCGCCCGGGACGTCGTCGGTGGTGATGGTGAACTCGTCACCGCGCACCAGCTCGACGGGGCCCTCGGCGAAGGTCTCCAGTCGGATCTTCGGGCCCTGGAGGTCGGCCAGCACGCCGACGGAGCGCCCGGTGTCCCGGCACGCCTCGCGGAGCCGGTCGTACCGCTCCTGGTGCTCTGCCTGGGTCCCGTGGCTCATGTTGAAACGGGCCACATTCATCCCGGCCTCGATGAGCGCTTTGAGCATCTCGTACGAGTCGACGGCGGGGCCCAGTGTGCAGACGATTTTGGAACGGCGCATAAGACGGATCCTATCGTTTTGTTTCGCCGCGGAATATTCCGTCTGGCGGAATGTACAAATGGGCGGGCCGCTGCTCAGGTGACGGCCATTTCGGGCTGCCAGGTGCGCATTCCCGGACTTCTCAGCCCCTCACCAAGGCATACGTCTGGTTGGCGATCTCCAGTTCCTCGTCGGTGGGCACGACCGCCACGGCGACCCGGGCGCCCCCGGGCGAGATCAGCCGCGGCTCGTCCGCGCGTACGGCGTTCAGGGCGCCGTCGACCGCGATGCCCAGCTCCTCCAGGCCCGCGACGGCGGCTTCCCGGACCGGCGCCGCGTTCTCGCCGACACCCGCCGTGAACGCGATCGCGTCGACCCGGCCGAGTACCGCGTAGTAGGCGCCGATGTATTTCTTCAGCCGGTGGATGTAGATGTCGAAGGCGAGCCGCGCCTGCTCGTCGCCCTCGTCGATACGGCGGCGTATCTCCCTCATGTCATTGTCGCCGCACAGCCCGAGCAGGCCGCTCCTCTTGTTCAGCAGCTCGTCGACGTCGTCCTCCGACATCCCGGCGACCCGCGTGAGGTGGAAGACGACGGCGGCGTCGATGTCCCCCGAGCGTGTCCCCATCACCAGGCCCTCCAGCGGCGTGAGGCCCATCGAGGTGTCCACGCACTTCCCGCCGCGCACCGCCGACGCGGAGGCGCCGTTGCCCAGGTGCAGCACGATCACATTGACCTCGGACGGGTTCTTGCCCAGCAGCTGCGCGGTCCTGCGCGAGACGTACGCGTGCGATGTGCCGTGGAAGCCGTAGCGGCGGATGCGGTGCTCGTCCGCGGTCCTCACGTCGATCGCGTAGCGCGCCGCCGACTCCGGCATCGTCGTGTGGAAGGCCGTGTCGAAGACGGCCACCTGCGGCAGGTCGGGCCGCAGGGCCCGCGCCGTGCGGATTCCGGTGAGGTTCGCCGGGTTGTGCAGCGGCGCCACCGGGATGAGCCGCTCGATCTCGGCGAGCACGGCGTCGTCGACGACCGTCGGCTCGGTGAAGGACTTGCCGCCGTGCACCACGCGGTGGCCGATCGCGGCCAGTTCGGGCGACTCCAGGCCCAGCCCGTCGGCCGCCAGCTCCGTCGCGACCGCCTTCAGCGCCGCGTCGTGGTCGGCGATCGGGCCGGTGTGCTCCCGCTTGCCCGCGCCGCCCACGAGCGGGGTGTGCACCAGGCGGGACGTCTCCTCGCCGATGCGCTCGACGAGCCCGACGGCCAGCCGCGAGCCGTCGCGCATGTCGAGCAGCTGGTACTTCACCGACGAGGAGCCGGAGTTGAGGACGAGGACGCGGGTCGCGGTCACGGAGAGGCTGCCTTCTGCTGCGGGGACGGTCATGCCGGGGCGGGGGTCTGGGCCTGGATCGCCGTGATGGCGACGGTGTTGACGATGTCCTGGACGAGCGCGCCCCGGGACAGGTCGTTCACCGGCTTGCGCAGGCCCTGGAGGACCGGGCCGACGGCGATCGCGCCGGCCGAGCGCTGCACGGCCTTGTAGGTGTTGTTGCCCGTGTTCAGGTCCGGGAAGATCAGCACGCTCGCCTGGCCGGCGACCGCCGAGCCCGGCAGCTTGGTGGCCGCGACCGAGGGCTCGACCGCGGCGTCGTACTGGATGGGACCCTCGATCTTCAGGTCGTCGCGGCGGCTGCGCACCAGCTCGGTGGCCTCGCGCACCTTGTCGACGTCCGCGCCGGAACCGGAGGTGCCGGTCGAGTACGAGAGCATCGCGATCCGCGGCTCCACGCCGAACTGCGCCGCGGTGGCCGCCGACTGGACGGCGATGTCGGCGAGTTGCTCCGTGTCCGGGTCGGGGTTGACCGCACAGTCGCCGTAGACCAGCACCTTGTCGGCGAGGCACATGAAGAACACGGACGACACGATCGACGCGTCCGGCTTTGTCTTGATGATCTCGAAGGCCGGGCGGATGGTGGCCGCCGTGGAGTGCACCGAGCCGGAGACCATGCCGTCGGCCAGGCCGTCCTGGACCATCAGGGTGCCGAAGTAGTTCACGTCGGCGACCACGTCGTACGCCAGCTCCACGGTCACGCCCTTGTGGGCCCGCAGTCGCGCGTACTCCCCGGCGAAACGATCCCGCAGCTCGGAGGTCTGCGGGTCGACGAGCTGGGCGCCGCCGAGGTCGACGCCGAGGTCGGCCGCCTTCTTGCGGATCTGCTCGACGTCGCCGAGCAGCGTCAGGTCGCACACGCCGCGCCGCAACAGGACGTCGGCCGCGCGCAGCACGCGCTCCTCGGTGCCCTCGGGCAGCACGACGCGCCGCTTGTCGGTGCGGGCCCGCTCCAGCAGCTTGTGCTCGAACATCATCGGGGTGACGCGCTCGCTCGCGGGTGCCTCGATCCGGGCCGTCAGCGCGGCCGTGTCGACATATCGCTCGAACAGGCCGAGTGCCGTCTCCGCCTTGCGGGGCGTCGCGGCACTCAACTTGCCCTCCAGAGCGAAGAGTTCGCCCGCGGTGGGGAAGGAGCCGCCGCTCACGGCGATGACCGGGGTGCCGGGCGCCAGCCGGTCGGCGAGCTTCAGGATCCTTTCGCCGGGCCGCTCGTCGAGCGTGAGCACCACGCCCGCGATGGGCGGGGTGCCGGCGCTGTGCGCGGCCAGCGAGCCCACGACCAGGTCGGCACGGTCGCCGGGCGTGACGACCAGGCAGCCCGGGGTCAGGGCGCCGAGGAAGTTGGGCAGCATGGCGCCGCCGAAGACGAAGCTGAGGGCGTCGCGGGCGAGTCCCGAGTCGTCGCCGAGCAGGATCTCGCCGCCGAGGTGCTGGGTGATCTGGGCGACCGTGGGCGCGGACAGCGCGGGCTCGTCCGGTAGGACGTAGCTGGGCACCGGCAGATGCGCCGCCAGCCGCTCGTCTATGACGTCCCGGTCGTCGCGGGCGACCCGGTTGACGACCAGCGCGAGCACGTCGCAGCCCAGACTCGCGTAGGCGCGGTAGGCGTTACGGGCCTCCGCGCGCACCGACTCGGCGGTCTGCTTGCGGCCGCCCACGACGGGGATGACCGAGGCGCCGAACTCGTTGGCGAGGCGGGCGTTGAGGGCCAGCTCGTCGGGCAGCTGCGTGGCGGCGAAGTCGGTGCCGAGGACGAGGACGACCTCGTAGTCGCGGGCCACCTTCTGGAAGCGGTCGACGAGCTGTGAGACCAGCTCGTCGGTGCCCCGCTCGGCCTGGAGCGCGGACGCGTCGTGGTAGTCCATGCCGAACGCGGTCGCCGGGTCCTGGGAGAGCCGGTAGCGGGCGCGGAGCAGATCGAAGAGCCGGTCGGGCCCGTCGTGGACGAGTGGCCGGAAGACCCCGACCCGGTCGACCTGCCGGGTCAGGAGCTCCATGACTCCCAGCTCGGCGACCTGGCGGCCGTCGCCCCGGTCGATTCCGGTCACGTACACGCTGCGCGTCACGCGTGCTCTCCGTTCGTCGTCGGTTCGTCGTCGTTGCGTGGGTGCCGTCGTCCCCGGCTACGCCGTTCCGGTGAAAAAATCCCCTGCCGGAGTCGGCCGTGCCTCTTGACAATACCCCCGCGCGTATATACGACGCCCGCCGGGCGAGGGGCCTGCGGAGGCCTTCCCGTCGTGAAACAATCGTTCCGGCTCACACGTACCAATCGCGAGCAGGAGACACAGCACGATGCGTATCGGAGTTCTCACCGCAGGCGGCGACTGCCCGGGCCTGAACGCAGTGATCCGGTCGGTCGTGCACCGCGCCGTCACGCACTACGGCGACGAGGTGATCGGCTTCGAGGACGGTTACGCGGGCCTGCTGGAAGGCCGCTACCGGACCCTCGACCTGGACGCGGTCAGCGGCATCCTCTCCCTCGGCGGGACCGTGCTCGGCTCCTCGCGGCTGGAGCGCGCGCGCTTCCGTGCGGCCTGCGAGGACGCGCGCCAGCTGGTCGAGGCCAACGGCTTCGACGTGCTCATACCGATCGGCGGCGAGGGCACCCTGACCGCCGCGCGGATGCTGGCGGACGCCGGTGTGCCCGTCGTCGGCGTCCCGAAGACCATCGACAACGACATCTCCTCCACGGACCGCACCTTCGGCTTCGACACCGCCGTGGGCGTCGCCACGGAGGCGATGGACCGGCTGAAGACCACCGCCGAGTCGCACCAGCGCGTCATGGTCGTCGAGGTGATGGGCCGGCACGCGGGGTGGATCGCCCTGGAGTCCGGCATGGCGGCCGGTGCGCACGGCATCTGCCTGCCCGAGCGGCCCTTCGACCCCGCCGACGTGATCAGGATGATCCAGGAGCGGTTCGAGCGCGGCAAGAAGTTCGCCGTGGTCTGCGTCGCCGAGGGCGCCCACCCCGTGGACGGCACGATGGACTACAAGAAGGGCGAGATCGACCAGTTCGGCCACGAGCGCTTCCAGGGCATCGGCACCGCCCTCGCGTACGAGCTCGCCGAGCGCCTCGGCAAGGAGGCCAAGCCGGTCATCCTCGGCCACATCCAGCGCGGAGGCACCCCCACCGCCTACGACAGGGTGCTCGCCACCCGCTTCGGCTGGCACGCGGTCGAGGCCGCGCACCGCGGTGACTACGGCCGGATGACCGCCCTGCGCGGCACCGACGTCGTCATGGTCCCGCTGGCCGAGGCGATCACCGAGCTCAAGACGGTCCCGAAGGACCGTATGGACGAGGCGGAGTCGGTCTTCTAGGAGCCCGCCGCCCCGCGGTCGTCCCCCGGGAGGGCTCTCCGCGGCGTCGGCTTCCTCGGCACCCCGGGGCGTGCGGACCCCGGGGGTCCGGCACGTCGCGCGGGCACGGCCTAGGCGCCCCTCTCCCCGGCCGTTGCCCAGAAGTGGTCCACGATCCGGTCCAGGAAGTCCCTGCCGGCGTCGCTCGACTCATTGGCGCTCGACTGGGTGCTGGTCCAGGCGAGGGTGGCGACCATCCCTGACTGATAGTCGGCGTGCAGCCGCTCCAGCACGTTCTGGATCTTCCGCTTCTCCATGGGCAGCAGCTTCGCTATCGGGCGTACGTATCCCTGCCAGCGGACGGTGACCGCACTGCGCAGCAGCTCCGCCAGCTGGCCGTCGCGGCCGGTCACATGCGCGAAGTCGGGCAGGGACAGGCCGAGCACCCCGGCGAGCGCGGCGGACTGGCGTTCGTTGCCGCGCCACTTCCCCGAGTCCTCCATCGTCAGATACGTCGCGAGGTCCACGCCGATCGCGTGGGCCACGTCCTCCGGGGCGATGCCCCGTGCCATGCGGTGCTCGCGCAGGGTCCTCGCCACCCGGATGAGTTCACCGGGCGCACACCACAGGGAACCGGCGAGCGCGGTCAGTTCGGCCGACGTGGGTGAGGCGTGCCCCCGCTCCCACGCGATGATCGTCTCGGTCGAGATGTGCGTCATGCCGTACGAGGCGCGCATGCCGTAGGCGACATGGCCGGGGGCCATGCCGAGCGACTCGCGGAACCGGCGCGCGGCGAGCGCGTTGAAGGGGGGCGTGGGCTGAGCGGAGGGCTGGTGCACGCGCCATAAGGTACGGGTGAAGCGGGCGGTTGACTACGGTGCGTTTACCCAGGATCACAACGTCGTAGGAACGTACAGCTACCGATCGGTAACCAGCTGTAGCGGCCACTGGGTCTCATCCCTTCACCGCACCGCCCAGTGCGAAACCTCCGCCCAGGCGGCGTGCGATGACCACGTACAGCAGGATCACCGGGGTCGAGTAGAGGATCGAGAAGGCCGCGAGCTGACCGTAGATCACCGCGCCGTAGTTCCCGAAGAGCGTGAAGATCGACACCGAGGCCGGCAGCCGGTCGGGCGTGAGCAGCAGCATGAAGGGGACGAAGAAGTTGCCCCACATCATGATGAAGCAGTAGATCGTCACGACGGTCACACCAGGACCCATCAGCGGCAGCACCACCTGGACCAGCGTCTGGAGCATCGACGCGCCGTCGGTCCACGCGGCCTCCTCCAGGACCGTCGGCACCCCGTCCATGAAGTTCTTCATCAGCCAGATGGCGAAGGGGAGCTGGGAGGCGGCGAGGAACAGTGCGGTCCCGTACACGGTGTCGATCAGGTTCACCTGCACGAAGAGCCCGTAGACCGGGACCATCACCGCCGTGATCGGCAGGCAGGTCGAGAACAGGATCGTGAGCAGGAACGGGCGGTTGAAACGCGAACGGTGGCGGGACAGCGGGTACGCGGCGAGAGCGGCGCACACCACCGTGACCAGCGTCGCGCCGCCGCACAGGACCACGCTGTTCAGCATCGGCGTGAACGTGATCTCGTCCGTGAGCACCGCCGAGAAGTTGTCCGCCGTGACCGAGTCCGGCAGCCGCACCCGGAGGTTCGCCTGCGGGTCGAGCGACGCCAGGACGAGCCAGAGCAGCGGCAGCGCGAACGCCGCGGCGGCGACCAGCAGCGCGGCGTCCGCGGCGAGCCGCTGCCGGGCGCGCCTCCGCGACGGGAGCAGGGAGAGCACCGCTCGTCACACCTCCGCCCGTACGAGCCGCAGATACACCGCCGAGAACAGTGCTCCCACCAGCAGGAGCAGCAGCGCCACCGCCGTGCCGTAGCCGATCAGGCTCTTGTTGAACGCCTGGTCGTACATGAAGACCGGCAGGGTCGTGGAGCGCGAGCCGGGCCCGCCCCGCGTCATCGCCCAGATCAGCCCGAAGACGGACAGCGTGGAGAGGGTGTTCAGCATCAGATTGGTGCCGATCGAACGGCTGATCATCGGCAGCGTCACATGCCGCACCCGCCGCCAGCCGCTCGCCCCGTCCACCTCGGCCGCCTCCGTGATCTCCTTCGGGATCTCGGCGAGCGCCGCCGAATAGATCAGCATCGAGAAGGCGGTGCCACGCCATACGTTCGCGAACGACACGGCCACGATCGGCAGGGTGAAAAGCCAGTTCTGCGTGGGCAGATGAAGCGTCTCCAGGAGGGAGTTCAGGGTCCCCTCGCGGCGGAGGAACGCATACAGCAGGAACGCAGCCACGATCTCCGGCAGCACCCACGCCGTGATCACGAGCGCACCGGTCAGTGTGCGGACGGGCTTCGTCGCGCGGCGCATCAGTGCCGCGAGGGCCAGGCCCAGGGTGTTCTGGCCGAGCACCGCGGAGAACACCGTGAACACGAGGGTCAGCCACACCGCGTTGCGGAACTGCGGGTCGCCGAAGGCCCTGCGGAAGTTGGCGAGGCCCACGAAGTCCGTGTGCGAGGCGCCGGTCAGCCGGGCGTCGGTGAACGCGATGTACACGCAGTACGCGATGGGGCCGGCCAGGAACAGGACCAGCACGACCGTGGCGGGGGCCAGCGGCAGCCAGCGCAGGGGGCGGCCGCGGCGCCGCCCCGCGCGGGCGGCCGCGTCGCGGCGCCGCACTCCGACGGCCACGCTCACGGCTTGGTCACCACCGCGCCCTCGGCGATGTCCTTCAGCGCCGCGTCGTACGTCGCCGCCGCCGCCTTCGCGCTCGCGTCGCCCGTCGTCACGGACTCCATCGCCTCACCGATCGCCGTCGACACCTGCGGATAGACGGGCAGCGCCGGGCGGTAGTGGGTGTACTTCACCAGCCCGGTGAAGAACTCGATGCCGGGCATGGAGTGCCGATACCGGGGATCGGCCGCGACGTCCCCCCGCACCGCGATCTGTGCGTCGACGACATCCCATCTGACAGCGTTGTCCTTCGTCTGCATCGTCCGGACGAAGTCGAAGGCGAGAGCGGGGTTCCCGGCCTTCTGCGGGATCGCCCACGTCCATCCGCCGGACATGGAGACCCTGCCGGGCGCCTGCCCGGACTGCGTCGGCATCGGGGCCTGTCCGAGGTCCGTCCTCCAGGCGGGCCACGCACGCGGACCCTTGTTGATCCAGTTCTGCCCCATCCACGAGCCGTCCAGCGAGATCGCGAGCTTCCCGTTCGGGAGCCAGTCGGTCGCCACGGACGTGCCGACGTTCGGGTCGAGCGCGTCGGAGACGTCGGGCCCGAGCTTCTCCCGGTAGACCGTCCCCACGAACGCCAGGGCGTCGCGGAAGCCGCGGCTGCCGGTCACCCACTTCTTCGCCGCCGGGTCGTACAGCGGATCGTCGCCCGTGCCGTAGACCAGCATCTCGAAGCCCTGCATCACCGCGGCCTCGCCCGGGCCCTTGCCCGTGTAGACGTTGAGCGGGACGACGCCCGGCACCTTCTTCCCGACCGTGCGGGCGGCGTCGAGGATCTCGTCCCAGTTCTTCGGCCGCCAGTCCTGCGGAAGCCCGGCCTTGCGGAAGATCTTCTTGTTGAACCACAGTCCGCGGGTGTCCGTGCCGTCCGGAACCCCGTAGGTCTTCCCGTCCTCCGCCTTCGCCGCCTCCTTCGCGGTCGGGACGAACCGGCTCCAGTCCTTCCAGCCCGCGAGATAGTCGTCGAGCGGACGCAGATAGCCCGCCTTGATGTCCGAGTTGATGCGGAAGGTGTCCTCGTAGACGAGGTCGGGTGCGGTCCTCGGGGACCGCATCATCTGCTGCACCTTGGTGGCGTAGTCGTTGTCGGGAGCCTGGATCGGAAGGAGCTCCACCTTCTTGCCGGGGTGGGCCTTCTCGAACTCCTTCTTCATCGCCTGCAGATAGCCGTCCTTGAAGCGGATCTTGTTGTCGGTGCTGCGGTTGTAGGCGATCTTCACGGTGTCGGAATCGCTTCCGGAACTCCCGCCGCAGGCCGTGAGGGTGGCTGCGGCGAGCAGTGCGGCGAGGAGCAGTGGGGCGGTGGGGCGCACGGGCACGACCTCCTACTGGCCGACGGAGCTGCGTCGTTGAACGTAAGGGCGCCCCCGGACAAGGTCAATGTCCTTGTCAAGACAAAGGATTGACGGGGCGTCGGCTGCCCCGCGGGGTGTTCTCCGGTACGGCCGGGAGGTCCTCAGCCGGTTCCCGACAGCCACCGGTAGTGCAGCTCCGGGCGGCCCACCTGGCCGTAGTGCGGGCTGCGCGCCGCCCGGCCCGTGTCCACCAGGTGCTCCAGGTAGCGGCGGGCCGTGATGCGGGAGATGCCGACGGACTCGGCGGTGACCGTGGCAGTGATCCCCTCCGTGGACGCGCCGCGCAGGGCACGGGTCACCCGGTCCAGCGTGGGGGCGCTCAGGCCCTTCGGGAGGGCGGCCGGGCCGGGGGCGCGCAGGGTCGCCAGCGCCCGGTCCACCTCGTCCTGGCCACTGGCCTCGCCTGCGGTGGTGCGGAACTCCGCATAGCGAACGAGGCGGTCGCGCAGGGTGGCGAAGGTGAACGGCTTCAGCACGTACTGGACCACGCCCAGCGAGACGCCCTCGCGGACCACCGCCAGGTCGCGGGCCGAGGTCACGGCTATCACGTCCGCGTGGTGCCCTGCGGCGCGCAGGGTACGGGCCAGTTGGAGCCCGTGGACGTCGGGCAGATGCAGGTCGAGGAGCAGCAGGTCGACGGGGGTGCGGTCCAGTGCGCGGCGCGCCTCGGTCCCCGAGCGGGCGATGCCGACCGGGGTGAACCCGGGGACCCTGGAGACGTAGAGCCGGTGGGCGTCGGCCGCGACGGGGTCGTCCTCGACGATGAGAACCCGGATGTCCTCGGTCACGGGGTGCCCCCTGCGGCTGGGTTCGGACGGGTGGACGCCCCGGTCGCGGGGCCCGGCACCGTGGGCCGTGCCCGCCCCGCCCTGCTCGCGGCACCGTCCGGGCCACCGGATTCCCGCGGCCCCGCGGCGCGGCCGCCGGCGGTGGCGTCGTCCGCGCCGCCGCCCGGGCCGGTGAGCGGGAGCTGCGCCGTGAACTCGGCGCCGCCGCCCTCCGCCTCGGCCACCGTGAGCGTCCCGCCGTTGCGGGTCACCGCCTGGTGGGCGAGGGCCAGGCCCAGACCGCGGCCGCGCGGGCCCGACGGCTTGGTGGACCAGCCGCGCCGGAACATCGCCTCCCGGTGGGCCGGATCCACGCCCGCTCCGGTGTCGGCGACGCGGAGCAGCAGGCCGTGGTCGTCGGCGCGGGCCGTGACCGTGACGCGGGCGCGCGGGGTGCCCTGGGCGGCGTCCATCGCGTTGTCGATGAGGTTGCCGAGGACCGTGACCAGGTCGCGGGGCGGGAGGGACGAGGGCAGGAAGCCGTCGTCGAGGCGGCTGTCGGGGGAGACCACGAGCTCCACGCCGCGTTCGTTCGCCTGGGCGGCCTTGCCGAGCAGGAGCGCGGCGAGCACCGGTTCGCGTACCGCCGCGACCACCTGGTCGGTGAGGGCCTGGGCCAGCTCCAGTTCGGCGGTCGCGAAGTCGACCGCCTCCTCGGCGCGGCCGAGTTCGATCAGGGAGACCACGGTGTGCAGCCGGTTCGCCGCCTCGTGCGCCTGCGAACGCAGGGCCTGGGTGAAACCGCGCTCCGAGTCGAGCTCGCCCATCAGGGACTGGAGTTCGGTGTGGTCGCGCAGGGTCACGACGGTGCCGCGCTGCCGACCGCTGGACACCGGCGCGGTGTTGACGACCAGCACCCGGGCCGGGGTGAGGTGCACCTCGTCGACCCGTGGCTCGTCCGCGAGCAGTGCTCCGGTCAGCGGTGCGGGCAGACCGAGTTCGGCGACGGACCGGCCGACCGAGTCGGGCCCGACACCGAGCAGTTCCCGTCCGCCGTCGTTGATCAGTGCGATGCGCCGCTGCCCGTCCAGCATCAGCAGCCCCTCGCGCACCCCGTGCAGCGCGGCCTGGTGATAGTCGAACATATGGCTGAGCTCGGCCGCGTTCATGCCGTGGGTGTGGCGGCGCAGCCGGGCGTTGACGACATAGGTGCCGATGCCGCCGAGGACGAGCGCGCCGGCCGCGACCCCGGAGAGCAGGACGAGCTGGCCGCGCGCCTGCGCGCTGATCTCCTCGACCGTGATGCCCGCGCTGACCAGCCCGATGACCCTGCCGTGGTCGAGAACCGGGGTGACCACGCGGACCGAGGGGCCGAGCGTCCCGGTGTACGTCTCGAAGAAGGTGCGCCCGTGCAGGGCCGGGCCGATGTGGCCGAGGAAGCGCTCGCCGATGCGCCCCGGATCGGGGTGGGTCCAGCGGATCCCGTGGGTGTCCATGATCGTGACGAAGTCGACGCCGGTACCCCGCTGCACCTGCGTCGCGTACGGCTGGAGCTTCGCCGAGGGGTCCGGGCCGTGGATGGCGGCGACCACCGACGGCGCGTCCGCGACCGCGCGCGCCGCGGCCTCCGCCTGCCGCTGCGCCGCCTGCTCCGCCTGGTTCCCGTCACTGATGTACGTGAACAGCGCACACCCGGCGACCACCAGCGCGACCAGCACCGCCTGCATGGCGAAGAGCTGCCCGGCGAGGCTGCGGGGACGGGGTACGCGGGGGAGACGCATGGAGTCAGTCTGCCTCGCCGTCCACGGGCGGTGTAAATGAGCCTGACCGTCCGGATGCGGCGCGGTGCGGCGGGGAGGCGGTGGTCCCGGGTGCACGGCGGAGGCGATCGGCGCCGGGCGCGGGCGCGAGGGTGCGGGGCTGGACGGGGCTCCACGGCGTGGGGCGCGGGTGGGACGGCGCGTGGCGCGAAGCCGTCGTGTGCATGGCGCGAACTCAATGAACGGAAGGGTGACCGCCCTCACAGCCTGGGAGATAGTCACCGCATCCGCCCAGGACGTGAGCCGCACGCACTGCGCGTAACCGAAGAGCGCCGATGTCGTCGTCAAGGAGGCACCCCGTGGCCGGAACACAGGTGGCGTCCCCCGCCAAGCGGGACAGAACCCACTACCTCTATCTCGCGGTCATCGGTGCCGTGCTGCTCGGCATCGTCGTCGGCTTCGCGGCGCCCGACTTCGCCAAGGAGCTGAAGCCGCTCGGCACCGGCTTCGTGAACCTGATCAAGATGATGATCTCGCCCATCATCTTCTGCACGATCGTGCTGGGCGTCGGCTCGGTCCGCAAGGCCGCGAGCATCGGAAAGGTCGGCGGTCTCGCGCTCGGCTACTTCCTGGTGATGTCGGTGGTGGCCCTCGCGATCGGCCTCGTCGTCGGCAATGTGCTGCACCCGGGCGACGGCATGCACCTCACGCAGACGGTCAAGGCGGTCGGCCACGCCCAGGCGAAGACGGCCGCGGAGGGGCCGGTCGACTTCGCGCTGGGCGTCATCCCGACCACTCTGGTCTCGGCCTTCACCCAGGAGCAGGTGCTCCAGACCCTGCTGGTGGCCCTGCTCGTCGGCTTCGCACTCCAGGCGATGGGCTCGGCCGGCGAGCCGGTGCTGCGCGGGATCGGGCACATCCAGAAGCTGGTGTTCCGCATCCTGTCCATGATCATGTGGGCGGCCCCGGTGGGCGCCTTCGGCGCGATGGCCGCGGTGGTCGGCGAGACGGGCGTGGACGCGCTCAAGGCCCTCGCGACGATCATGTTCGGCTTCTACGTGACGTGCTTCCTGTTCGTCGTGATCGTCCTCGGCGCGCTGCTGCGCCTCGCCGCCGGGGTGAACATTTTCCAGCTCCTGAAGTACCTGGGCCGGGAGTTCCTGCTGATCCTCTCCACCTCGTCCTCCGAGTCGGCGCTGCCGCGTCTGATCGCGAAGATGGAGCACCTGGGCGTCAGCCGTCCGGTCGTCGGCATCACCGTGCCGACGGGCTACTCCTTCAACCTCGACGGCACGATGATCTACCTGACCATGGCGTCGCTGTTCATCGCGGACGCGCTCGACCAGCCGATGGGCATCGGCCAGCAGATCGGGCTGCTGCTCTTCATGATGATCGCGTCCAAGGGCGCGGCCGGCGTCTCCGGCTCCGGCGTCGCCGTCCTGGCCAGCGGCCTTCAGTCGCACAAGCCCGCCCTCGTCGACGGTGTCGGCCTGATCATCGGCATCGACCGCTTCATGAGCGAGGCCCGCGCCCTGACGAACTTCGCGGGCAACGCCGTCGCCACGCTCCTCATCGGCACCTGGACCAAGGAGGTCGACCGCGACCGCGTCACGCGCGTCCTGGCCGGCGACCTGCCCTTCGACGAGACGACCCTCGTCGACGACGCCCGTCCGGCGTCGCCCGACGAGAGCCCTGCCCCGCGCGGCGACACGAAGGAGCCGGCCGCCACGGCCTGACGCCCCCCGGAGCCCCGGTATCCGCTCGGCCCGTCCTGCACCCCCCGGCAGGACGGGCCGACGCATGCCGCGGCCGCCCGCGCCCCTATCCGTCCAGCCGTGCCACCAGCTCGGCGGCGCGCGGGGCGGGCACGCCCGCCGAGGTGAGCACGGTGACCGCCGCCTGGGCGCCCGCGGCACGCGGGTCCAGCAGGCCGTCGTTCACCGCCTCCATCAGTCCGAAGAGGATCTGTTCATGGGCGTACGCCAGGGCGACCGGCGGGAGCGGCGAGGCGAAGTCGCCGCACTCGAGGCCGCGGCGCAGGACGTCGGCGCAGGCCTCGCGCACCGGTGCCAGCCGGGCGCGGATGCCCTCCACGGTGACGCTGCGCTGCGCCAGTGAGACCAGCAGCCGGTAGCGGTCGGCGATCTCCCACACCGCGAGGACCGAGCGCGCCACCGCCTCCGGTGGATCGTCGACGCCGGTGTGCGCCCCGGCGTGCGCGATCGCGACGGTCTCGACCGCCTCGTCGACCAGTGCGGCGACCAGCGCCTCACGGCTGGGGAAGTGCCCGTAGACCGTGCGGCGGACGACCCCCGCGGCGCGTGCGATCTGGTCCATGGACGCGTCCGGGTCCCGCAGCAGCTCGGCGAGGGCCACGTCGAGGATGCGGCGGCGGTTGGCATCGGCTCTTCCGGAACTCACACCGCCCATTTTGCACATGGCTGTGCATCGGCGTAAATTGCACAGCGGTGTGTAATTGCACAGTGCTGTGCAACTCTGCCGTGCGCGCGGCGCCCCACGGGCCCGCAGCCGCGGCGACGCAATGGGAAGGGAAGGGGCACCCGTCATGCGCCTCGTCGTGAACGAACCGGTCCACGCGGACGACCGGCCCTACGCCCGCCGCTGGTGGGCCCTGCTGGTGCTCTGTCTGAGCCTGCTGATCATCGTGATGGCGAACACGGCGCTGACCGTCGCCGCCCCGGACATGACCCGTGACCTCGGCCTGAGCAGCGCCGACCTCCAGTGGGTCATCGACGGCTACACCGTCCCGTACGCCGCCCTGATGCTGCTGCTCGGCGCCATCGGGGACAAGTACAGCCGCCGTGGTGCGCTCCTGCTCGGTCTGCTGGTCTTCGGCGGCGGGGCGGTGGCGGGCTCGCTGGTGGACAGCGCGGCCGGGGTCATCGCGGCCCGTGCGGTGATGGGCGTCGGCGCCGCGCTGATCATGCCGGCCACGCTGTCGCTGCTCGCCGCGACGTTCCCGCGCCGCGAGCGGGCGAAGGCCATCACGCTGTGGACGGCGACCGCCGGGATCGCCATCGCCGCCGGCCCGCTGGTCGCCGGCGCGCTCCTCGCGCACCACGGCTGGTCCTCGACGTTCCTGATCAACGTCCCGGTCGCCGCCGTCGCCGCGGTGGCCGCCCTGGTGCTCGTACCGCCGTCCCGCGCCGCACACCACGACCGCATCGACTACGTCGGCGGACTGCTCTCCGTCGTCTGGGTCGGCTCCCTCGTCTACATGATCATCGAGGGGCCGCACTTCGGCTGGGGGACCAAGGCCGTCACCGCCGCGGTCGTCGCCGGCGCCGGGCTCGTCCTCTTCGTCCTGTGGGAGCTGCGCCACCCCCGCCCCGTCCTCGACGTACGCCGCTTCGCGCACCGCCGCTTCGCCGGCTCGAACCTGGCGGTCGCGCTGTTCTTCCTCGCGGTCTTCGGCGCCTTCTACTACCTGACCCAGCACCTCCAGTTCGTGCTCGGCTACGACCCGCTCCAGACCGGTGTGCGCATGCTGCCGCTCGCCGGGGCCGTCTTCGTGGGCTCCGCACTCACCGGCTACCTCACGCCGCGCATCGGCATGAAGATCACGGTGACCGCGGGCATGGCCGGCGGGACTGCGGCGCTCGCGCTCCTCATCCGCGTCGACGCGGGATCGGCCTACGGCGACCTCGTGCTGCCGCTCGTCGTCCTCGGACTCGCCATCGGACTCGCCCTGTCGCCCTGCACCGACGCGATCATGGGCGCCTTCCCCGACGCGGAACTCGGCGTCGGCGGTGCCGTCAACGACACCTCGCTGGAACTCGGCGGCTCGCTCGGCATCGCACTGCTCGGCTCCGTGCTCGCGAAGTCGTACTCCTCGCACCTGGCGGACGCCGCCGCCGGCAGCAAGCTGCCCGCCGACGCGCTGAGCACCGCCCAGGACTCCGTCGGCGCCGGCTACGCGGTCGCCCGGCACATCGGCGACCAGGCCCGCAGGCTCGGTGCGCAGGCGGCCCACGCCGACACGCCCCAGCAGGCCGCCCGGCTCAAGGCGCAGGCCGACGGACTCGCCCACGGCGCCCGGGACATGGCCGACGCCGTCGGCTCCGCCTTCTCCGACGCGGTCGCCCACACGAGCCTGGTCGGCGCGGTGATCCTCGGCGTGGGCACGCTCCTCGTCGCCGTGCTGCTGCCCCGGCGGGGACCCGGAGCGGCCGACGGGGAGTCCCCGGCCCCGGCGGCCGGCACCGGAGCCGAAGGGAGCCCCGAGGAAGGGGCGGACGACCCCGTGGCCGCCCGCGCCGAGTGAGGCCCCGGCCGCAGAACCGTCCCGCGCCGCCGGAACCCCGCCCCCCGGCCCCGCGTCCTGGATGACATGCACTACCGTGCCGTGCCGGACCACCGGCACGGCACGTTCCGTACAGGGCGCGGGAGAGGAACCATGAAGATCGACTGGGACCGGCGGACGTGTGCGCGGCGCGGTCATGTGACGTACGCACCCGACGAGTCGGGCCTGCGCGGCCGGTTGCGCGCCGAGACGAGCCTGGGCGAGGCCTGGCGCTGTCTGCGCTGCGGGGACTTCGCGCTGGGCGAGCCCCACGGCTCGGGACCGGCCGACGAGGCGCCGCTGGTGCCCCGCGGCAAGGTGCTGCGCGACCTGTTCATCCTGCGCTTCCTGGCCGTGGAGCGGGCGGTGCGCGGCGTGTTCATCGTGCTGGTCGCCGCCGCGGTGTGGAAGTTCAGCAACAGCCAGGACGCGGTGCGCCGGCTCTTCGACGAGTATCTGAACGTCCTGCGGCCGGTCTTCAGGCACTTCCACTACGACCTCGACCACTCGCCCGTCGTCGGCAGCATCCAGAAGGTCTTCGGCTACCGGCACTCCACGCTGCTGCTGGTCGCCGTGGCGCTGCTGGCGTACGCCCTGATCGAACTCGTCGAGGCCGTGGGCCTGTGGTACGCCAAGCGCTGGGCGGAGTACCTGACGGTGGTCGCGACCGCGGCGTTCCTGCCGCTGGAGATCTACGAACTCACCGAGAAGGTCAGCTGGTTGAAGATCGCCACGCTGATCCTCAACATCCTCGCCGTCCTCTACATCGCGCTCGCCAAGCGCCTGTTCGGTCTGCGCGGCGGCCGCGCCGCCTTCGAGGAGGAGCGGCACAGCGCCTCCCTGATGGAGGTGGAGGAGACCGCGGGGGTGCCCCACAAGGCCTGATTCAGGCGTTCGTGGCACCGGCCCCGGAGCCGGTGCCACGGGGCGGCGGGCACGGCCGGGCCCGCCGCCTTCACCGTACGCAGCACGGGAGCCGTCTCCCGATCCCGGATCGCCTCGAACGCGCCGAGGCGGCCGGTCGGATACGCGTGCAGGGAGCCCGGATCCGGGCCCGGGGCCTGCGCCCACCGGGTTCGAAGGTCCGGTCGTCGCCGCGACGAAGGCCGGCTCGTCGTGGCCGGCGAGCGTGGTGGCCACCCCGTCCGGGCGGGCGGGCGCCACCGACATCCACAGCATGGCCCGGGCGGACGCGCCGAGCGGCCGGTCGTCCATGTCGACGTCGAAGAAGAGCGCCCCGCGGGCCTGCAGTTCGGCCGGACGGCGCGCGGCCGCCGCCGGTTACCGGCCCGTCGCGGCGGCGCCGCTCGTCCTCCTCCGTGCGGGCCGCACGACGCCGGGGCGCGGTACGCGTACGCCACGGCCGCCGCCCTGCTCGTCGCCGCCGCCTGTCGCGGCCGTGCGGATGGCGCCGCACCAGGGTGTGTCCCACGGATCGGGTTGTCCGGCGGACCGGGCGTGATCCGCAGGACACCCCCGGCGGCGATCAGGTTCCGGCGCCCGCCCGGAGCAGGATCCGCGCCAGCTCCCGCGGCCGGGAGAACATCGGCCAGTGGCCGGTGTCCATCTCGACAAGTTCCCAGCGCTCGCTCTTGAGGAGCCCGGCGACGTCGTCGCCGGGCTCCGGGCCGTCGAGGAGGCACTTGACGTACGTCGCCGGGAGCTCCGCGAGCGGGCGCGGCAGAACGGCCGGCTCGGTCAGCGTGGCACCCGGCTGCGGAGTCGCCCGGTCGACGATCCGTGCGACCGTCCCGGCGTCGAGACCCTGGCCGTCGAACTCGGCCGCCGGCGGTGGCATCCAGAAGCCGCCGTCCTCGACGATCGCCGCGCCCACCTCCCGCCCGCCCGGCCAGCTCCGGACGAACGACACGCCGTCGGCCGGAACATTGGAGTCGACGAACACCACGCGGGCCAGCCGGTCGGCGACCCGTGCGGCCGCCTGTCCGACCGGGATGCCCGAGTAGCTGTGCCCGACCAGCACGACGTCGCACGGACCGAGGCGCTCGACCTCGTCGACGATGTCCTGCACATGGGTCTGCTGTCCCGCGGGCACGCCCTGTTTCTCGGCGAGGCCGGACAGCGTCACCGGGTGAACGCCGTGCCCGGCCGCGCGCAGCTCGGGCACCACGTCGTCCCACGCCCACGCACCGAGCCACGCCCCTGCCACGAGTACGTATTCCGTCATGGGGGCAACGTAGCGCGGGGGTCCGACAGCGCACGACCGTGCCGACGGACCGAATCCGCGCCCTGCGGACCGGGGCAGGCGCGGCCCGGGCGGACACCGCCGCGGCCGGCCGCCCGCCCGCGCGGTCCGCTACCCGGTCACCGCCGCGTCCAGAGCCGCCAGTTCGTCCGCCTCCAGGGCGAGATCGGCCGCGGCCGCCGAGTCGCGGATCGTCGCGGGACGGCTCGCCCCGGGGATGGGGACGAGGTGCGGCGACGAGGCCAGCATCCAGGCCAGGCAGACCTGCTGGGGGCTCACACCGCGCTCCCGGGCCACCCGGTGGAAGGCCGCGTAGCGGCCACCGTCCGCGTCGCCGGGAGCCGACGGACCTCCCCCGGCGCCCGAGGGGCCCGCGGGCCCCTCCAGAGAGCTGCGCGAGATGCCGCCCAGCGGGCTCCACGGCAGGAAGGCGAGACCCAGCTCGGCGCAGAGCCGCAGCTCCGCCTCGCTGTCCCGTACGGCGGGCGAGTACTGGTTCTGCACCGAGACCAGGCGGTCGCCCAGCATCCGGTGGGCCTGGCGGATCTGTGTCGTGTCGGTGTTGGAGATCCCGGCCAGCCGGATCTTGCCCTCGTCGAGCAGTTCGCCCAGCACCCCGACGGACTCCTCGAACGGCACGGAGGGGTCCGGCTTGTGCAGCTGGTACAGGCCGATCGCCTCCACGCCGAGCCGCCGCAGCGACGCCTCGGCGGCGGCGCGCAGATGGTGCGGCCGGCCGTTCACGGTCCAGCTGCCGTCGGCGGGGCGGCCCCGGCCGCCCTTGGTCGCGACGAGCACGTCGTCGGTCCGGCCGCCGTAGGCGGCGAGGGCGCGCGCCAGCAACTCCTCGTTGTGGCCGGGCCGGTCGCCCGGAAGGTGGTAGGAGTCCGCGGTGTCGAGGAGGGTCACGCCCGCGTCCAGTGCGGCGTGCACCGTCGCGACGGCCCGCGCCTCGTCGGGGCGGCCCTCGATGGACAGCGGCATCGCGCCGAACCCGACCGCGCCGACCCGCAGGGTGCCGAGAGAGCGGTACCGCATCGTCATGCGTCCTTTCCGCCGGCCGGGGCGGCGTCCGCCGTGGCGATGTCCGCGGCGCCTGCGCCGGGTGCGGGGACGTCGGCGGAGGCACCGAGCGTCTCCGCCACCGCCCGCGGCAGCCACTCGGCACTCGTCCCGAAGGAGAAGCCGAGCCGTTCGGCGCGTGCGGTGTCCATCGGATACGCCCGGGCGAAAGAGAACGGGGACGTCTCGCCCACCTCCACCTCGTGGAACACCGTCCTCCCGCCGGGCAGCCGCGCAGCGACGGCCGCGCACAGGTCCTCGGTGCGCAGCGTCCCGCGGGACGCTGCGTTCACGGCGCCGGTGAACTCCTGACCCGTCACCCACACCAGGAACTCGGCGATCTCGTCGACGTGGATGTAGGTCGCCGGACGGTTGTGCACGGGGACCTCGACGGGCTCGCCGATGCGGATGCGGTCGGCGTAGTGCTGGAGCCGGCCCGTGAAGTCGTCGTCCCCGCCGAGCACATGGGCGACCCGCACGAAGACACCGGGGAACTCCGGGTCCGCCGCGAGGACCGCCTCGGCCTGACGCTTGCCCTCGCCGTAGTGCGCGTCGAGGAACGCCGCGTCGTCCCACGGCAGTTCGAGGTCCACCCCGACCGTGAGCGGATCCACGGCGCCCTCCGGCACCAGGCCGGCGGAGTCCTCGTACTCGTACACCTCGACCGTCGAGGTCATCACATACCGGGGGGTGCGGCCCGCGAAGACGCGGCGGGCCACCTCCGCCTGGCGCGGGGTGTAGAGCACCTGGTCGACGACCACGTCGAAGGTGCGTGAACCGAGGGCCCGCAGCAGGGACTTCTCGTCGTCCCGGTCCGCCACGAGGTGGTCGACGCCGGGCGGCGGCGCGGTCGAACCGCGGTTGACGACGGTCACCCGGTCACCCGCCGCCAGCAGCCCGGCGATCAGCCGCTTCCCGAAATACCGGTTTCCCCCGATGACACATATCTCGCGCACCGCGCCCCCCGTCTCTCCTCAGGACCGGCGCCCTGCACCGGATTTCCCTCGTGTCCCTCGTGTCGTGGCCTTGCGGTCATAATTCTTCCGCCGCACGACGCGGCGCTGAAGGGGGAGTCGTGGGAGATCGGACCGCTGCGCCGAAAGAACCTCGGTATCCGCGTCCCGCCGCCGGTGAAACGGTGGCGTCGTTCGACGCGCTGGACCGGCAGATCCTCGAACTGGTGCAGCTCGACGGCCGGATCAGGCTGAGTGAGCTCGGCCGCCGGGTGCGGCTGAGCCCCGCCGCCGTCGCCGAACGCGTCCGGCGCCTCGAACAGAGCGGTGCCATCACGGGCTACGGCGCGCACGTCGCCCCGGCCCGGATCGGCTACGGCATCCAGGCGTTCATCCGGGTCAGTCCGCACGGCGGCTACACCCTCACCCATCCCCGGACCCGTGAACTCATCGACCGGCCCGAGGTCGTCGAAGTGCACCATGTGGTCGGCGAGGACTGCTGGATCCTCAAGGTCGCGGTCACCGACACCATCCACCTCGAGGACGTCCTCGAGCAGACCTCGGCCCTCGGCCGTACGACGACGTCGATCGTCCTGTCGTCCCCCGTCGCGCGGAAGCCGCTGCTGCCGCCCACACCCTGAGGCCAGGCGTCCGGGTCCCCGCGATGCGCGATCACCCCCGGGCGCGCAGAATCGAACGCGGAGACCGCCGGACGGTCCGCGGCCCGTCGCAGGACCGTGCGTCTCGCAGGACCGTGCGTCCTGCCCACGGCCGGACCGGGCGACAGACGCCCCCCGGCGCGGAGAACCGACAGCGGAGACCGCTGGGCGGTCCGCCCAGCCACCGGACACTGCCGTCCCGCCCCGACCGGGCGTGACCCGCACAGTGCGTCGGACGCCGAGGCGCCGAGTGCCGGAACGCGCGGACCGCTGCATCGCCCCGGCGTCGAAGCGGTCCGATTCCGCTGGACGAAGAAGGGAATGCCATGCGGATCAAGTCCCACCGGATACGTCGTCTCTGTGTCGCCACGTGCGCTGCGCCCCTGCTGGTGTACACCGGCGCGACCGCCGCGACCGCGGCCGCCGTCGCGGCACCCGTCGGCACGCAGTCCAGCGTCCGCAGCGCGGTGCAGCAGGCATCCGCGAACGACATCTTCGCCCTCGTCAACGAGGAACACGAGAAGGCCGGGTGCCCCGCCCTGAAGGAGAACGCGAAGCTCACCGAGGCCGCCAAGATCCACGCCGAGGACATGTCGAAGAACAACCTCACGAGTCACGACGGGTCCGACGGTTCCGATGTGCCGGACCGGCTGCAGCGGGTCGGCTACAGCTACAGCGCGTGGGGCGAGAACGTCTCCGGGCCCGGCTACGACACGGCGGCTGACCACGTCAGGGGCTGGATGAACAGCGACCCCCACCGCAGGACGATCCAGAGCTGCGAGTTCACCGAGACCGGAGTCGCGGTCTCCGGCGACCGCGCGGTCCAGGTGTTCGCGAAGCCCTCCTGACCGCCGGGGCCACGCTCGCACCATGCGTCCGGAGTGCGCCGTCGGGCAGGCGGCGCACTCCGGTGACGCGCCTTCGGGGCGCAGATGACGGCCGATCAGCCGTGGCGACCGCTCCTTGAGGTGAGGTTTCCTCAGAGCTTCGGGCGACAGTCCGTGAGGCGGGGTTCGCGTACGGTGATCCGGCCCGTCGGAACCGTACGGCCCGTGGTCCGCGGTTCCCGGCCCGGGTGGGGCCGCCCGCGGTCCGGCCGACGTGCTGCGGCCTCCGGGCCGTGCCAGAGTGAGTCGGGGGGATTCGGTGGACGGGATTCGCTGAGGCCGGATCTGGCCGGGTCTGGAGGGCCGACATGCCCGAGGTAACCGCTCCGTACGCGCCGGGCACCCCGTGCTGGGTGGACCTGATGGCGCAGGACCAGCGTGCGGCGCTCGACTTCTACGGCGACCTGTTCGGCTGGCGCGGCGAGCCGGGGCCCGCGGAGTTCGGCGGCTACGCGATCGTCGAGAAGTACGGCAAGCCGGTGTGCGGCATCGGCCCGGCGATGGCCCCCGAGGGCCAGCCGGAGCCTCCGCACCTGTGGACCACCTATCTGTCGAGCGACGACGCCGACGCCTCGGCCGAGCGGATCAAGGCCGCAGGCGGCACGATCCTCTTCCCGCCGATGGACGTCGGAACCCTCGGCCGGATGGCGGTGGCCGCCGACCCGGGCGGCGCCGTGTTCGGTGTGTGGGGGCACAAGGAGTTCTTCGGGGCGCGGCTGGTGAACGAGCCGGGCGCGCTGATCTGGAACGACTGCCAGACCCGCGATGTCCCGCTGGCGGCCGCCTTCTACCGGTCGGCATTCGATCTGGAGGCCCGGCACATGCCGGAAATCGACGGTCACGGGCTGATTCCCAAGGGCGGTGACCATCCGGTCGCGGGATTGCGCGAGATGGGCGGCGACTTCCCGTCCGACGTGCCGGCGCACTGGCTCACCTGCTTCGCGGTGACCGGCCTCGACGGCACGCTGACCCGGCACGGCGCGGGGGGCGGCGAGATCACCGTCCCGCCGATGGAGAGCCCCTACGGGCGGCTCGCGGTGCTGCGGGATCCGTGGGGCGCGGTGTTCTCGGTGATGGAGCTCGCGGAGGGCTGACCCGCCCGGCGGCCCGCCATGGGTGCACCGTCCGGACCCGCCGCCCGAACAAAGAAATCCCCCGGCCGATTGACAGCCGGGGGAATTTCCCGCGTATATTAAATCCTTCGTGGCTTTGTATGGATTCACGCCACAAAGAAGCTCACTGAGCACAGTATATCCGGGCGGGAGCGGAATTGTCAAACACGGAATTCACGGATCAGGAAATGCTCCGTGAGCAGGAATTCATCGACCGGCTGTACGACCGCGTCGACGCCCTGCGCGGCGACGCCGAGACCTCCGTGTCCCATGCGCTGGCCCAGGGCAGCACGCCCATGCAGGCCAGGCTGGAGCGGGACATCCTGGTCGCCGAGCGGTCGGGGCTGCTGGCCGCGCTCAACGCGGTGGACGGTTCCCTCTGCTTCGGCCGTATCGACCTCACCTCGGGCACCGCCCACCACATCGGCCGCATCGGCATCCGCGCGGACGACACCGAGCACACCCCGGTGCTCATCGACTGGCGCGCCCCCGTCGCCCGCCCCTTCTACCTCGCCACCGGCCACACGCCGATGGGGCTGCGCCGGCGCCGCCACATCAGCACCGACGGGCGCACCGTCACCGCGCTGCACGACGAGATCCTGGACCTCGACGACCGCGAACGCACCGGCCACGAGGACCCGACGGGCGACGCGGTGCTGCTCGCCGCGCTGAACGCGGCGCGCACCGGCCGCATGACCGACATCGTGCAGACCATCCAGGCCGAGCAGGACCGCATCATCCGCGCCCCGCACCGCGGTGTGCTCGTCGTCGAGGGCGGCCCCGGCACCGGCAAGACGGCGGTGGCGCTGCACCGTGCCGCGTATCTGCTGTACGAGCACCGGGAGCTGTTGGCCAAGCGGGCCGTGCTCATCGTCGGACCGAACCCGGCCTTCCTCGGCTACATCGGCGAGGTGCTGCCCGCCCTCGGTGAGACCGGCGTGCTGCTCGCGACCATGGGCGAGCTGTACCCGGGGGTGCACGCGACCGGGACGGACACCCAGCACGCGGCGGCCGTGAAGGGGCGTGCCGCCATGGCCGACGTCCTGGCCGCCGTCGTACGCGACCGGCAGGCGCTGCCCGAGCCGGTCGTCGCGATCGAGCACGACCGCGAGATCCTGATGCTCGACGAGGGACTGGTGCGCGTCGCCCGCGACCGCACACGCGAGACCAAGCTGCCGCACAACGTCGCCCGCGAGTACTTCGAGGGCCACATCCTCAACGCGCTCACCGACATGCTCGTCGAACGCATCGGCACCGACCCGTACGACGGGACCAATCTGCTCGACGCGAGCGACGTCACGCAGATCCGCGACGAGCTGGACGCCAACCCCGAGGTGCACGCCGCCGTCGAACAGCTCTGGCCGCGGCTCACCCCCCGGCAACTGGTCGCCGACTACCTCGCGGACCCCACGCACATCGGTGACGAGGACGCCGCCGCGATCCGGCGTCCCCGCGGGAGCGCATGGACGCCGGCCGACGTGCCCCTCCTCGACGAGGCCGCCGAGCTGCTCGGCGAGGACGACCGGGCCGCCCGCGCCGCCGCCGAGCGGGAGCGGCGCGCCGAGATCGCGTACGCGCAGGGCGTCCTCGACGTGTCGTTCGCGTCCCGCACGTACGAGTTCGAGGACAAGGAGGACGGCGACCCCGACGCGTCGGAGGTCCTGTCCGCACACGACATCATCGACGCCGAGCGGATGGCCGAGCGGCACGAGGAGGCGGACCACCGCAGCGCCGCCGAGCGGGCCGCCGCCGACCGGACCTGGGCGTTCGGGCACATCATCGTCGACGAGGCGCAGGAGCTGTCCCCGATGGCGTGGCGGCTGCTCATGCGACGCTGCCCGACGCGGTCGATGACGCTGGTCGGCGACCCGGCGCAGACGGCCGAGGAGGCGGGGGTCGGCTCCTGGGCGGACATCCTTGCCCCGTACGTCGACGACCGCTTCGAGCACACCCGGCTCGGCGTCAACTACCGGACGCCATCCGAGATCATGGATGTCGCGGCGCGCGTGCTGCGGGCGGAGCACCCGGGATTCGAGCCGCCGCGTTCGGTGCGGTCGACCGGGGCCGGGCCGCGGGTGGTCGCCGCCGGTACGGCGGAGCTCGGCCGTGTGGTGGCCGGGACCGTAGCCGACACGAGGCCCGCGGAGGGGCGCCTCGCCGTGATCGCACCGCGCGAGCTGCACCAGGAGCTGGCCGCGGGGCTCGACGGGATCGTGGCGGGAGCCGAGCCGGATCTGACGCAGCCGGTCGTGCTGCTGGAGCCGCGGGCGGCCAAGGGGCTGGAGTTCGACACGGTGCTCGTCGTCGAGCCGGGGCGGTATCCGACCAGTGACCTGTACGTCGCCCTGACGCGGGCCACGCAGGCTCTGGTCGTCCTCCACACCGGTGACCTGCCGGAGGCGCTCGCGCTGTAGCCGAACCGCCGTGACCGCAGGGCGTTCCGGGTGCCGATCGCCGGCTCCGGCGCCCGAACCTGCCGACCCGGGCGTCCGCGTCCGGGTCGGCAGAGCAGCAGGGTGCCGCAAGTACAAGATCCGGACCCCCTTCCTTAATCCGCACGGCCCGGGATACCCCTGAGGTGAGCGCCCGGTCGGCGGGCGCACTGCGGAAGGAGAAGCGAAGCCATGGGTGACGAACGGTTAGAGGGCGGCCGGCAGGCGGACGAGCGGCCGGAGGGGGACTGGTACGTCGACGAGCGCTGCACGAACTGCGACGTCGCCCGGCAGCTTGCCCCCGGTCTGATCGGTGAGGCCGGCGGCCGCTCGGTCATACTGCGCCGGCCGCGCGACACCGGCGAGATCCGGCAGCTCCATGCAGCCGCCCATGCCTGCCCCACCCGGTCGATCCGTCCGCCGGCCGGGCGGCTGGACGCGGCACTGGACCCCTTCCCGATGGCCCTGGACGACACAGTGCACCTGTGCGGGCACAACTCCCCGCAGACCGCGGGGGCCAACTCCTACCTGCTGCAACGCCCCGACGGCACCACGATGATGGTGGACACACCGCGCTGGAGCACTTCCCTGGCCGCGCGCTACGAAGCGTTGGGCCCCGTCACCGACGTCCTGCTCACCCACCGTGACCACGCCGCCCACGGCCGCCGTTACGCCGACCGCTTCGGCGCCCGGCTGTGGATCCACGAGGGTGACCTCGACGCCGCCCCGGACGCCGACCGTGTGCTCCGCGGCACCGACCCGGCGGAGATCGCCGAAGGAGTGATCGCCTTCCCGCTGCCCGGGCACACGCGAGGCAGCGTGCTCTACCTGGCCGACGAGCGGTACTGCTTCAGCGGCGACAGTTTCTACTGGTCGCGCACGACAGCGGACATCGAGGTGGTCGACAGCGTCACCTGGTACTCCATCGAGGAGCTGGCCGCCTCCCTGGCCCGGACCGCCGACCGGCTGCGCTTCGAGTGGCTGCTGCCGGGGCACGGTGACCGCCGGCGCCTCTCCGCCGAGGACATGACCCGGCGGCTCCGGCGGCTCACGGCGCGTACCGGGGAACTCAGGCCCCGCCCCGTCGACTTCACCGCGGTGCGCTGGTGACGACCGCGGCCGACGGACGGGACGGGCCCCGGTACCGGGCGCCGGAAGGCGGACGTCCGGTGAGCCCGGTGCCGGCCGCCAGGAAGGGCGACCCGCACCGGGGGCACCCTGGCTAGGCCGGGCGCAGCCACACCGTGGCGAGCGGGGGCAGTGTGAGCCGCAGGCTCGCCCCGTGGCCGTGGGCCGGCTCCAGGTCCGGCTTCAGGGGATCGGGGTGCACGACGTCGCTGCCTCCGTAGCGGACGCTGTCCGTGTTCACGGCCTCCCGCCAGACCGGGACGTCCGCGGGGACGCCCAGCCGGTACTCGTGCCGGACCACCGGCGAGAAGTTGGAGACGGACAGCAGCGGCGTCCCGTGCGCGTCATGGCGGAGGAACGCGAAGACGTTGTCCTCCGCGGCGTCGCCGACGACCCAGGAGAAGCCCTCCGGGTCGGTGTCCCGCTGCCACAGCGCCGGTGTGTCGCCGTACACGTGGTTGAGGTCGCGCACCAGATCACGCATTCCGCGGTGGTCACCGGCGGAGTGGTACGCGTCGTCCATCAGCCACCACTCCGGGCCGTGCTCCTCGGACCATTCGGCGCCCTGGGCGAACTCCTGTCCCATGAAGAGCAGTTGCTTGCCGGGGTGGGCCCACATGAAGCCGAGGTAGGCGCGGTGGTTGGCGCGACGCTGCCACCAGTCGCCCGGCATCTTCGTCACCAGCGACTGCTTGCCGTGCACGACCTCGTCGTGCGAGATCGGCAGGACGTAGTTCTCGCTGTAGGCGTACACCATCGAGAACGTCATGTCGTTGTGGTGGTACTTGCGGTGCACCGGCTCCTTGGACATGTAGACCAGGGAGTCGTGCATCCAGCCCATGTTCCACTTCAGGCCGAAGCCGAGCCCGTCGTGGTGCGTGGGGCGGGTGACCCCGCTCCACGCCGTGGACTCCTCCGCGATCGTCACGACGCCGGGGACCCTGCGGTACAGCGTCGCGTTCATCTCCTGGAGGAACGACACCGCGTCGAGGTTCTCCCGGCCCCCGAACTCGTTCGGGCTCCACTGCCCGTCCTCGCGCGAGTAGTCCAGGTACAGCATGGAGGCGACCGCGTCGACGCGCAGACCGTCGATGTGGAACTCCTCGCACCAGTACACGGCGTTGGCGACCAGGAAGTTGCGCACCTCCCTGCGACCGTAGTCGAACTCGAGCGTGCCCCAGTCCGGGTGCGCGGCCCGCACCGGGTCCTGGTGCTCGTACAGCGGACGCCCGTCGAACTCGGCCAGCGCCCAGTCGTCCCGCGGGAAGTGCGCCGGCACCCAGTCCATCAGGACGCCGATGCTCGCCCGGTGCAGCGCGTCGACCAGGTACTTGAAGTCGTCGGGGGTGCCGAGCCGGGCCGTCGGCGCGTAGAAGCCGGTGACCTGGTAGCCCCAGGAACCCCCGAAGGGGTGCTCGGCGACCGGCATCAGCTCGACATGCGTGAAGCCGAGGTCCTTGACGTACGCGGGCAGCTGGTCCGCCAGTTCGCGGTAGGTCAGCCCGGGGCGCCAGGACGGCAGGTGCACCTCGTACACCGAGAACGGCGCCTGGTGCACCGGACGGTCGCCGCGGTGCGCCATCCACTTGTCGTCCCGCCACACGTGGTGCGACTCGTGCACGACCGACGCGGTCGCGGGCGGGGCTTCCGTGCGGCGCGCCAGCGGGTCGATGCGCAGCGTCCGTGAACCGTCCGGGCGGGTGATCTCGAACTTGTAGAGCTCGCCCTCGCCGATCCCGGGCAGGAACAGCTCCCACACACCGGACGACCCCATCGTCCGCATCGGGAAGCCGGTGTCGCACCAGCGGTTGAAGTTGCCGACCACCCGCACCCCGCGCGCGTTCGGTGCCCACACCGTGAAGCGGGTGCCGGTCACGCCCTCGTGCACCATGGGCCGGGCGCCGAGCGCCTGCCACAGCTGTTCGTGGCGGCCCTCGCCGATCAGGTGCAGGTCGAACTCGCCGATGGAGGGCGGGAAGCGGTACGGGTCGTGGGTCTCCAGCTCCAGGCCGTCGTAGGTCACGAGGAGCCGGTAGTCGGGCACCTCGTCGGCCGGCAGGACGCCGAAGAAGAAGCCGTCGCCGTCCTCGTGCAGCGCGGTCCGCACCCCGCCGGCGAGCACCGCGACCGACTTGGCGTACGGCCGCAGCACCCGGAAGGCGACGCCGCCCTGGATCCGGTGCGCGCCCAGCACGGAGTGCGGGTCGTGATGCGTGCCGTCGAGGAGCCGCCCGCGGTCGTCACCGGTCACCCAGGCGACGGACAGCACGTCGGCCGGCTCGGGCTCGTACCCGGCGGGCCGGTCCGCGGGGCCGGTCCGGGGGAGCACCTCCGGTGCGGACCGGTCGCCGCTCGTCGGCCTGCCCCTGCCCCGGGCCGCCTCGGGCCCGGCCCCGTCGGCCGGGGCGCCGGCCGCCCCGGGGACCGCCTCGGCGCCGTCGGTCCCGGGTGCCGCGTTCGCCTCGGCCGCCGTGGCCTCGGCAGCTTTCGCCCGTGGCTTCTTCGGCGCGGCCTTCTTGGCGGCCGGCTTCGCCGCGGACGTCTTCTTCGCCGCCTTGGACGCCGGGGCCTTGGCGCCGGCGGGTCGCTCGGCGGCACGCTCCGGACGGGGTGCGGTCGGTGCGGACGTCGGGGGCTGCGGCTCGACCCGGGCGTCCGCCTCGTCGGACGGCTTGCGCGAGTGTGGGCGAGGGGTCACGGAGGTGGCCTCCTTGGAGGTGGGGCTTCGGCGGGGGAGTGGGGGACAGAGGCAGGTTCGGGGGCGCGGGGGGCGCCGTTCACGGTGCGTCGGCGAGCCGGCGCACCGCGGCCAGGGGCACCGGCAGCCAGTCGGGGCGGTGCCGGGCCTCGTAGAGCACTTCGTAGACGGCCTTGTCCGTCTCGTACGCGCGCAGCAGCACCGGCTCGGAGCGTGGATCGCGGCCGGAGACCTCCGCGTACCCGGCGCAGTACGCGGCCCGGCAGTCCGCCGCCCAGTCGGGTGCCCACGGCCGGTGCGAGCGCGCCGCGTAGTCGAAGGAGCGGAGCATCCCGGCGATGTCCCGGACCGGTGGCTGCGGCAGCCGGCGCTCCGCCAGCGGACGCGCCGGCTCGCCCTCGAAGTCGATCAGCGACCAGGCGCCCGACGGGGCGCGCAGGCACTGCCCGAGATGCAGATCGCCGTGGACGCGCTGCACCGCCCAGGTGCGGCCCTCGGCACCCAGCGCGCCCAGCGCCTCGAACGCCGAGCGCAGCCCGGGCACGTACGGCCGCAGCGCGGGCACCGCGTGGGCGGCCTCGTCGAGACGCCCGGCCATGTCATCGGCGAGCTGCGCCACATGGGCGCGGCCGAGGGTGACGGCGGGCAGGCCCCGCGCCAGTGCGGTGTGCACCTCGGCCGTGGCGCGGCCCAGCGCCCGTGCCTCGGCGAGGAAGTCCTCGCCCTTCGCCAGGGCCCGCAGCGCCAGTTCCCAGCCGTCCGTGGCGCCTTTGAGGAAGGGCTGCAGGACCCCGAGCACGAAGGTGTCGTCCGCCGGGCCCGCTCCGGGGCCGCCGTCGGGCTCCGCCCCGTCCACCGGGTGAGCCTCGGGAACGTCGGCGAGGAACCACGCCGTGGGCGCCGGGACCCTGGGGCAGCCTTCGCGGGCCAGTATCAGGGGGAGCTCCAGGTCCGGGTTGACTCCCGGGACGATTCTGCGGAAGAGCTTGAGAATGAACGTATCGCCGTACACCAGGGAGGAGTTGGACTGCTCGGCGCCCAGCATGCGGGGCACCAGGCCGGATCCGATGGGGGCGCGCGCGTCGTGTTCGAAGCGCAGCTCCCCGATGCGGGCGCGCACCCGCAGCGCCTCCAGCAGCACCTCCGCCAACCGCGGGTCGTGCAGGGCCTCGTACACCGACCGGCCGTCGAGCGGACCGTGGGTCACATGGCCGATCAGGGCGGGCGCCAGCCTCGGCGGCAGGGTCTCGCGCACGCCGATCAGGAGTTGGTAGCAGTCGGCGGAGTGCGCCGCCGAACCCTGTCCGGGGACCGGGGGCTGCTCGGTCCGCACGAGGAGGTGCAGCAGGCGTGGCGAGGATCCGGGCGGCAGCAGGTCCGTCGCGGAGACGAGCGAGAAGCCGGCGATGGGCCGGCCCTTGCCGGCGAACCAGCGTTGCCGGGGCAGCCAGGCACGCAGCAGCGGATCGAGGGACGCGAGCAGCCCCGACTGTGTGGCGGGTGCCTCCCCCACGCTCCCGGCTTCGCCGGAGCAGGGGGGACCCCCACGGCCTGCACGGGTGACAGCTTCCGACATGGGCGTCGCGTCCTTTCCCCGGGCACACCTGCTGGAATGTGCGCGTCAGTGTCCCGGAATGCGGCAAAGACTGTGCGGCTGTGCGGGACGTGTCGGGTGAGGATGGTCCGTACGGACCCAGAGCGGGGCCTGAAGGTGAGCGTGCCCCGGGCGGGGCGGCGGAAACCGCCCCGCGGCAGAAGGGGGCGCCTCTCCTCCGGGATCTCCTTCCGGATCTCCTACGGGCCTCCCACGGTTTTTCACGGGCCTTTCTGCGGACCTTCCAGGGTCTTGTGCGGTGCTCCACCGGCCCATGTGTGCTGCTGTTCCACGGGCCTTGCGCGGTGGTCTACGGAACGACGTCCACGGCGGGGCCCGGAACAGTGCTGCCCGCGTCCTTGCGGAGCCGGAACCAGTAGAAGCCGTGCCCCGCGAGCGTGAGCAGATAGGGCCACTCGCCGATCGCCGGGAAGCGGACACCGCCGATCAGCTCCACCGGATGGCGGCCGTTGAACGCCCGCAGGTCCAGCTCCGTCGGCTGCGCGAAGCGGGAGAAATTGTGCACGCACAGGACCAGGTCGTCCTTGTACTCGCGCAGGAAGGCCAGGACCGCCGGATTGCTGGACTGGAGCTCGGTGTACGAACCGAGCCCGAAGGCCGGGTTCTGCTTGCGGATCTCGATCATCCGGCGGGTCCAGTGCAGCAGCGACGAGGGCGACGACATCGACGCCTCGACGTTGGCGACCTGGTAGCCGTAGACCGGGTCCATGATGGTGGGCAGGTACAGCCGCCCCGGATCGCAGGACGAGAAGCCCGCGTTGCGGTCCGGCGTCCACTGCATCGGGGTGCGCACCGCGTCCCGGTCGCCGAGCCAGATGTTGTCGCCCATGCCGATCTCGTCGCCGTAGTACAGGATCGGCGAGCCGGGCAGCGACAGCAGCAGGGCCGTGAAGAGCTCGATCTGGTTGCGGTCGTTGTCGAGCAGGGGCGCGAGACGCCTGCGGATGCCGATGTTGGCGCGCATCCGCGGGTCCTTCGCGTACTCCGCGTACATGTAGTCGCGTTCTTCGTCCGTCACCATTTCGAGCGTCAGCTCGTCGTGGTTGCGCAGGAAGATGCCCCACTGGCAGTTGGACGGGATCTCCGGGGTCTTGGCCAGGATTTCCGACACGGGGTACCGGGACTCCCGCCGCACCGCCATGAAGATGCGCGGCATCACCGGGAAGTGGAAGGCCATGTGGCACTCGTCGCCGCCGGACGGGAAGTCGCCGAAGTAGTCGACGACGTCCTCGGGCCACTGGTTGGCCTCGGCGAGCAGCACCGTGTCCGGGTAGTGCGCGTCGATCTCGGCACGTACACGTTTCAGCAGTGCGTGCGTCCTCGGCAGGTTCTCGCAGTTGGTGCCCTCCTCCGCGTAGAGATAGGGCACGGCGTCCAGCCGGAAGCCGTCGATGCCGAGGTCCAGCCAGAACCGCAGCGCGGAGATGATCTCCTCCTGGACGGCCGGGTTCTCGAAGTTCAGGTCCGGCTGGTGCGAGAAGAAGCGGTGCCAGTAGTACTGCTTGCGCACCGGGTCGTACGTCCAGTTGGACGCCTCGGTGTCGACGAAGATGATGCGGGCGTCCTGGTACTGCTTGTCGTCGTCGGCCCACATGTAGTAGTCGCCGTACGGGCCGTCCGGATCCTTTCTGGACTCCTGGAACCACGGGTGCTGGTCGCTGGTGTGGTTCATGACGAAGTCGATGATCACCCGCATGCCGCGCTGGTGCGCGGCGTCCACGAACTCCACGAAGTCGGCGAGGTCGCCGAACTCGGGCAGCACGGCCGTGTAGTCCGACACGTCGTAACCGCCGTCCCGCAGCGGCGACTTGAAGAACGGCGGAAGCCAGAGGCAGTCGACGCCCAGCCACTGGAGATAGTCGAGCTTGGCGGTGAGGCCCTTGAGGTCGCCAATGCCGTCGCCGTTGCTGTCCTGGAAGGAACGGACCAGCACTTCGTAGAAGACCGCGCGTTTGAACCACTCCGGGTCCCGGTCCTGTGCCGGGGTGTCCTCGAAGGTGTCCGGGACGGGTTCGTTGACGATCATTTTGTGGGTGACCCTCCGATCGGTGAGGACGGTCGCAGGACGGTCAGGATGTGCGCGGGCGCACGGCCCGGCTCGAGGCGCACATAGTTGGCCCTGCCCCAGTGGTAGGTCTCGCCGGTGAGCTCGTCGCGCACCGGTACGGACTCATTCCATTCGAGTCCGAGTTGCGGCATGTCCAACGAGACCGTCGCCTCCTGGGTGTGGTGCGGGTCGAGGTTGACGACCGTCAGAACCGTGTTCGAACCGCTGTGTTTGGAGTACGCGATCACCGCGTCCTTGTCGGCGTGGTGGAAGTGCAGGTCGCGCAGTTGCTGGAGCGCCGGACTGCGGCGCCTGATCCGGTTCAGCGTGGTGACGAGTGGTGCGATCGTACGTCCCTCGCGCTCGGCCGCCGCCCAGTCCCGGGGACGCAGCTGATACTTCTCGGAGTCCAGGTATTCCTCGCTGCCGCTGCGCGCAGGAACGTTCTCGCACAGTTCGAATCCGCTGTAGATGCCCCAGGTCGGGGAGAGCGTCGCCGCGAGCACCGCCCGCGCCTCGAACCCGGGCCGCCCGCCCTTCTGGAGGTAGGCGTGCAGGATGTCCGGGGTGTTCACGAAGAAGTTCGGCCGCATGTACGAGGCCGCCTCGCCGCTGAGCTCGGTCAGGTACTCCGTCAGCTCGCGCTTGGTGGTACGCCAGGTGAAGTAGGTGTACGACTGCTGGAAGCCGATCGCCGCCAGCGTGTGCATCATCGCGGGCCGGGTGAACGCCTCCGCCAGGAACACGACGTCCGGGTCGGTGCGATTGATGTCCGCGATCACCTGCTCCCAGAACACCACCGGCTTGGTGTGCGGATTGTCGACACGGAAGATGCGCACGCCGTGGTCCATCCAGAACCGGAGGATCCGCAGGGTCTCCCGGACCAGCCCCGGCATGTCCCGGTCGAAGGCGATCGGATAGATGTCCTGGTACTTCTTCGGCGGGTTCTCGGCGTACGCGACCGTGCCGTCGGGGCGATGGTGGAACCACTCCGGATGCTTCTCCACCCACGGGTGGTCGGGCGAGCACTGGAGCGCGAAGTCGAGCGCGATCTCCAGGCGCAGATCCGCGGCGCGCTGCACGAAGGCGTCGAAGTCCTCGATGGTCCCCAGGTCGGGGTGGACGCTGTCGTGCCCGCCCTCGGGGGAGCCGATCGCCCAGGGCACGCCCACGTCGTACCGGCCCGCGTGCAGCGTGTTGTTGGGACCCTTGCGGAACGTGGTGCCGATGGGGTGGACGGGCGGCAGGTACACCACGTCGAAGCCCATCGCCGCGATGGCGGGCAGCCTTTCGGCGGCCGTGCGGAACGTCCCGCCGACCGGCGGCCTGCCCTTGCGCAGCACGGCCCCCTCCGAGCGCGGGAAGAACTCGTACCAGGAGCCGAACAGGGCCCGCCTGCGCTCGACGAGCAGGGGCAGCGGAGCCGAGGAGGTGACCAGCTCGCGCAGCGGATACCGGCTCAGGATCTCGGCGAGGCCGGGCGCGAGGGCGGCGTCCAGCCGGTCCGCCGCCGGCAGGTCCGTGTCGCGCAGTGTGTCGGCGGCGGCGAGCACCCGCTCACGGCGGCCCTTCGCCTTGGGGACCCCGGCGGCGGCGCGTTCGTGCAGCAGGGCGCCCTCCTCCAGGACCAGTTCGGTGTCCTGGCCGGCGGGGATCTTGATCTTCGCGTGCCGGCGCCAGGTGGCGACCGGGTCGGACCAGGCCTCGACCGCGTACGTCCAGCGCCCCTCGCTCGGCGCGCTGACCGTCGCGCCCCAGCGGTCGGTGCCCTCGGCGAGTTCACGCATCGGGGTCCAGGGGCCGCTGCGGCCCTCCGGATCGCGGAGCACGACATTGGCGGCGACCGCGTCATGGCCTTCTCGGAACACGGTCGCGGTGATCTGGAAGGACTCGTCCACGACCGCTTTGGCGGGGCGCCGACCGCAGTCGACGAGCGGGCGGACGTCCAGGACGGGGATGCGGCCGATCATGGGATCACCTGGGGGCTGTGCGGGGCGGGCGGCTCGGGGTGTGTCGATATGGGGGGATTCGACCTGCGCCCTTTGTATCGGTGTTGACGACTGGCGGGTTGCGGGCATGACCGCTCCTGTCCGCGTTCACTCATATGGGGGCGCGCGCAGCGCTCCATCAGGGGTGGTGGTCGGGCGGCGGGAGGCAGGCTCCGGGGAGTGGGGGGTTGCTGCCTCCCACGAAGGTGTACGGGGTGGAGCCTTCCCACCCCGCTCGGGTGGGCAATCCGGCGCTTTGTTAACTACTCGCGCGTATGTCGACATACAAGACCGGCCCCGTCGGGTACGACGAGGCCGGCGCGAAGAGGCACTGTTCTCCTCGGGGTTGGGCCCGGAGCCGGGCCTACGGGGTGGGAATCTGCAACAGCCTGTCCGGCGAGCCGGGACCCGGGCCGGTGACCCTGCCCGGCGCGGCCCGCGCGATCAGCGCCCTGCTCACCTCGGCAGGGGTGGCCCGGCGGTGGCCGGCGAGATAGACGGCCGCCGCGCCCGCCGCGAGCGGCGCCGCCATCGACGTGCCCGAGTAGGTCGCCCGCCCGCCGTCGCTCGCGTACGAGGCGGAGGTGATGTCCACGCCCGGCGCGAACAGGTCCACGCGCGCGCCCCAGTTGGAGAACCTCGCGCGGGCGTCCGTCCTGTCCGTCGCGCCGACCGTGATGGCCTGCGGGACCCGGGCGGGCGAGTACAGGCCCGCCGGAAGGCCGTTGTTCCCGGCGGCGACCGTGTACGTCACGCCGGAGGCGACGGAGGCCCGGACCGCCGCGTCCAGCTGGGCGTTTGCGGTGGTGCCCAGGCTGAGATTGGCGACGGCGGGCTTGCGGGCGTGCCGGGTGACCCAGTCGATGCCCGCGATCACCTGGGCCGTGGTGCCCGCCCCGGCGTCGTCGAGCACCCGGACCGCGACGACCCGCGCCTTCTTGGCGACGCCGTAGGACGCGCCCGCGACGGTGCCCGCGACATGGGTGCCGTGGCCGTTGCCGTCGCGGGCGACGGCGTCGTTGTCGACGAAGTCCCAGCCGTAGCTCGCCCGGCCGCCGAAGTCCCTGTGCGTGATGCGGACACCGGTGTCGATGACGTACGCGGTCACGCCCCGGCCCGCCGACTCCGGCCAGGTGCAGGACCCGTCGAGCGGCAGGTTCCGCTGGTCGATCCGGTCCAGGCCCCAGGACGGCGGGTTCTTCCAGGTGCGCTCCAGGGACACCGCCGTGTCCTGGACCACCGAGGCCACGCCCGGATCGGAGGCCAGCCGCCGGGCCTGCTCCGCGCCGGCCGTCACCGCGTACCCGTTGAGTGCGCTGCCGTACGTACGGCGTATGGAGGCCCCGTACCTCCCGGCCAGGCCCCTGCCCGCCGCCGACGCGGCCTTCGTGCTCCCCTTGAGCGTCACGATGTAACTGCCGTGCACCGCGCCGGGCGCACCGGCGCCGAGGACGGGACCCCCGGCGGGTGTCGCGTGCGCGGGGGGCGTGACGGCCGTCAGGGCGGCGGTCGTCACGGCGGCCGTGAGGATTCCCGCCCACTGGAGGCGTTTCTTCCGCATGCGTGGCATGACGTGAGTTCCCCTCGTCGACTCGACGTGGGCAGCCTCTCGTGACGTGCCGGGGCCAACAAGACCGCCTGCAGGGGCGGAATCGGCCATACCGCATCGGCCGCACCGGACATGCCGCTGCGCACCTCGCGCACCGCGTCGGCGGCAGGCCCGGGGCGGCGAACGCGTGATCTCCCGCCCGCCCCCTTGTGCGCCGTGGTCGTCGCGCGCCTCGCGCCGCTACCGTCGGACGTGACGAAGGGGCGCGCACGGACGTGCGTCCCCTCCTGCGCATCCCCGCGAAGGTGGAAACGTTGAAGGCAATCCGCCGATTCACCGTCCGTCCCGTGCTCCCCGAGCCCCTCCGGCCGCTCAGCGACCTCGCCCGCAACCTGCGTTGGTCCTGGCACGCCGAGACCCGTGAACTCTTCCAGTCCGTGGACCCCGAGCGCTGGGCCGCGTCCGAGGGCGACCCGGTGCGGCTGCTCGGCCATGTGGCGCCGGAGCGGCTGGCGGAGCTGGCCGAGGACGCCGGCTTCCTGCGCCGTCTGACCACCGCCGCCGACGATCTGGCCCAGTACGTCACCGGCGACCGGTGGTACCAGCGCGGCTCCGGCGATCTCCCGGCCGCCGTCGCCTACTTCTCGCCCGAGTTCGGCATCACCGCCGCGCTGCCCCAGTACTCCGGCGGCCTCGGCATCCTCGCCGGCGACCACCTCAAGGCGGCCAGCGACCTCGGCGTGCCCCTGATCGGGGTGGGTCTGCTGTACCGGCACGGCTACTTCCGCCAGACCCTGTCGCGCGACGGCTGGCAGCAGGAGCACTATCCGGTGCTCGACCCCAACGAGCTGCCGCTCACCCTGCTCCGCGAGGAGGACGGCACACCCAGCCAGGTCGCCCTCGCCCTGCCCGCCGGGCGGTTCCTGCGCGCCCGCATCTGGCAGGCCCAGGTCGGCCGCGTACCGCTGCTGCTGCTCGACTCGGACATAGAGGAGAACGGCCTGGGCGAGCGCGACGTCACCGACCGCCTCTACGGCGGCGGCAGTGAACACCGGCTCCTCCAGGAGATGCTGCTCGGCATCGGCGGCGTCCGCGCCGTGCGCACCTACTGCCGGCTCACCGGACACCCCCGGCCCGAGGTCTTCCACACCAACGAGGGCCACGCGGGCTTCCTCGGCGTCGAGCGCATCCACGAACTCGCCGCGCAGGGACTCGACTTCGACGCGGCGCTGGAGGCGGTGCGGGCCGGCACCGTCTTCACCACCCACACTCCCGTGCCGGCCGGCATCGACCGTTTCGACCGCGAACTGGTCGCCCGCCACTTCGGACCGGACGCCGAGCTGTCCGGACTCGACGTCGAACGCATCCTCGGCCTGGGCATGGAGACCTACCCGGGCGGCGAGCCGAACCTGTTCAACATGGCCGTGATGGGGCTGCGGCTCGGCCAGCGCGCCAACGGTGTGTCGCTGCTGCACGGCCGCGTCAGCCGGGAGATGTTCCAGGGGCTCTGGCCGGGCTTCGACCCGGACGAGGTGCCCATCACCTCCGTCACCAACGGGGTGCACGCGCCCACCTGGGTCGCCCCCGAGGTGTTCCGTCTCGGATCCCGCGAGATCGGCGTCGAGCGCACCCGGGACGCACTCACCGAGGGCGGCTCCGACCGCTGGGACGCCGTCGCCGAGATCCCCGACCGGGACATCTTCGAGCTGCGCCGTTCCCTGCGCGGACAGCTGGTCGACGAGGTGCGCAGACGGCTGTACGCGTCCTGGCGGCAGCGCGGTGCGGGCACGGCCGAACTCGGCTGGATCGACGACGTGCTGGACCCGGAGGTCCTCACCATCGGCTTCGCCCGCCGTGTCCCGTCGTACAAGCGGCTCACACTGATGCTGCGCGACCGCGACCGGCTGATGGACCTGCTCCTGCACGAGGAGCGGCCGGTGCAGATCGTCGTGGCGGGCAAGGCGCACCCGGCGGACGACGGCGGCAAGCGCCTCGTCCAGGAGCTGGTCCGTTTCACCGACGACCCGCGGGTGCGCCACCGGATCGTCTTCCTGCCGGACTACGGCATGGCGATGGCGCAGAAGCTCTACCCGGGCTGCGACATCTGGCTGAACAACCCGCTGCGGCCGCTGGAGGCCTGCGGCACCTCCGGTATGAAGGCCGCGCTGAACGGCTGCCTCAACCTTTCGGTCCTGGACGGCTGGTGGGACGAGTGGTTCTCGCCCGACTTCGGCTGGGCGATCCCGACGGCCGACGGCACGGCGACGGACCCGGACCGCCGTGACGACCTGGAGGCGCAGGCGCTCTACGACCTGCTGGAGCAGCGGATCGCGCCCCGCTTCTACGAGCGGGGCCCGGACGGTCTGCCCGACCGCTGGATCACGATGGTCCGCCGCACCCTGACCCTGCTCGGTCCGAAGGTGCTGGCCGGGCGCATGGTGCGGGAGTACGTGGAGCGGCTGTACGCGCCCGCGGCGCGCGCCCAGCGGGAGCTCGGTCCCGGTGCCGCCCGGGACCTGGCGGCCTGGAAGGCGAAGGTACGGGCGGGCTGGCCGCGGGTGGTCGTCGACCACGTCGAGGCGTCGGCCGCCTCCGCGACCGCGGAGCTGGGGGCGACACTGTCGCTGCGCGTACGGGTGCGGCTCGGTGAGCTGGCGCCGGAGGACGTCGAGGTGCAGGCCGTGGCGGGCCGGGTCGACGCGGAGGACCGGATCGCCGACGCGGAGGGCTTCCCGCTCAAGCCCGCGACCGGTCCCGATCTGGAGGGCCGGTGGGTGTACGAGGGGCCGTTGTCCCTCGACCGGACCGGGCCCTTCGGCTACACGGTGCGCATTCTGCCGTCGCATCCGCTGCTGGTGTCCGGGGCCGAACTGGGCCTGGTGACGGCGCCGTCGGAAGCGACCGGGAGGAACGCGGGCGTGCTGCTGCGCTGAGCTGCGGTGCGCAGCTGCCCCCCACATGGTGCGGGCGGCACCCGGGTCCGTCGAGGGAATCCCGGGTGCCGCCCTGTCATGGGGGAGACGCGGTTACTTCACGTTGACCGCGGCCCAGGCGCGGTTGACCGCCTTGTACTCGGTCGAACCGGTGCCGCCGTAGAGGGCGGACGCCGCCTTCAGCGTCGCCGTACGGGCCTTGTGGTAGTCCGTGGTCGAGGTCATGTACGAGGTCAGCGCCTTGTACCAGATCTTGACCGCCTTGCTCCGGCCGATGCCGGTGACCGAACGGCCGTCCTTGGTGGGCGAGTTGTACGTGACGCCGTTGATGATCTTCTTCCCGCTGCCCTCGGAGAGCAGGTAGAAGAAGTGGTTGGCGACACCGGACGAGTTGTGCACGTCGAGGTCGCCGACGCCGGAGTACCAGTAGTCGGCGGAGCCGCCGTCCTTGCTGGGCTTGTCCATGTAGCGCAGCGGGGAGCCGTCGCCGTTGATGTCGATCTTCTCGCCGATGAGGTAGTCGCCGACGTCCTTGGCGTTCTTGGCGCTGAACTCGACGGCCGTGCCCATGATGTCGGACGTGGCCTCGTTCAGGCCGCCGGACTCGTCGCTGTACTCGAGGCCGGCGGTGGCCGAGGTGACGCCGTGGGTCATCTCGTGGCCGGCCACGTCCAGGGAGGTGAGCGGCTTCTTGTCGCCCTCACCGTCGCCGTAGGTCATGCAGAAGCAGCTGTCGTCCCAGAAGGCGTTGATGTAGGAGCTGCCGTAGTGGACGCGCGAGTACGCGGCCTTGCCGTCGTTGCGGATGCCCTTGCGGCCGAAGGTGTTCTTGTAGAAGTCCCAGGTGGCCTGGGCGCCGTAGGCGGCGTCGACACCGGCGGTGGCGGCGTTCGACGTGGTGCCGTTGCCCCACTTGTCGTCGGCGTCCTTGAAGAGGGTGCCCCGGCCGGACTCACCGTTCTTCAGGTTGTACGTCTTGTGGCCGCCGCGCGTGTCGTCGGTCATGCTGTACGACGAGCCGGACTTCTTGGTGCCGATGGTGACGCTGCCGCTGTACTGGCTCTTGCCCACGCCGGTCTCGATGGCGTTGTACTGGTACAGCTTCTTGCCGGTCTTGGCGTCCGTGATGATGTGCAGCTTCTGGGGAGTGCCGTCGTCCTCGGTGCCCTGGACGACCTTCTCGTAGGCGAGCTTCGGCGTGCCGGAGGCCGCCCAGACCACCTTGCGGGCGCCCTTCGGCGCGGCCTCAGCGGCGAGCGAGCCCGAGCCGGTGGCGACGGCGACCGACTTGGACGTGGCCTTGTCGACGCCCTGCGTCGAGCCGTCCTTGGCGGTGTGCACCACGAGGTCGCCACCGAGGACGGGCATGCCGTCGTAGGTGCGCTCGTAGCGGGTGTGGGTGGTGCCGTCGGCGTCCTTGACGACGTCACGGACGACGAGCTTCTCCTTGGCACCCAGGCCCAGGTGCTCGGCGGTGGCGCCCGCCTTGGCGTCGGCGGCCATGATGAGGCCGGCGCGCTCACCGGCGGACAGGGCCAGCGGCGAGGCCTCCTGGCTCGATGCCGCGGAGTGCTGGACGGGCTGTGCAGAGGCGCCGGTGGCGAGTCCGGCGGTGGCGAGTGCTCCGGCCACCACGGCGGTGGCGATGGTGAGCTTGGTTCCTCTGCGGGATATGCGGGCGGTCACGCGGGGCTCCCTTGGTCATGGGGGGCTTGCCCCCGGACGACACGTCAGGTCGCCGGGGTTCCTCGAACTGTGGTGCGGGTGTCCGTGCCGGGAAGATTGCCAGTTGAAACGCGTACATGTCATGTGTCCAGGACCGGTTTGGCCGGAAGACGTCCTGTGAACGATGTCTCAGGTGCGTATTGCGGACACGAAGGAACCGCCCGGAGGTTTTCACCCTCCGGGCGGTTCACAGCAGGTTCAGAAGAACCTCACAGCACGTTCGCCGGCTTACGGGAAGGTGATCTTCCAGCTGTTGATCTTGCCGACGTCCTGCGCCGCGACGTCCTGGACCTTGAGCTTCCAGGTGCCGTTGGCCACCTCGGACGACGCGTTGACCGTGTAGGTCGCCTTGACGTCGTCGGCGGAGTCCGAGCCGCTGGAGTTCTTCAGGCGGTAGGTCGAACCGTCGGGCGCGACCAGGTCGATGACCAGGTCACCGCGCCAGGTGTGGGTGATGTCGACGCTCACCTGGAGGTTGCTCGGCGCGTTGCCGGTGCGGCCGGTGACGTTGATCGACGAGGTCACGGCGGGGCCGTTGTCCGGGATGGACACGGGCGTCGTGTTCTCGAACGACGTGCCGCCGCCACCGCCGCCGCCCGAGCGCGAGCCGACGTTGACGCCCGCCCACGCGTCCTGGACCGCCTTGTACTCAGTGCTGGTGGTGCCGTACAGCTCACCCGCCGCCGCGAGCGTGCCGGTACGGGCAGCCGCGTAGTTGGTGGTCGAGGTGAACTTGGTGGTCAGCGCCCGGTACCAGATCTGCAGCGCCTTGTCGCGGCCGATGCCGGTGACCGGAAGGCCGTCGGAGGTCGGCGAGTTGTAGCTGACCCCGTTGATGACCTTGGCGCCGCTGCCCTCGGAGAGCAGGTAGAAGAAGTGGTTGGCGACACCGGACGAGTAGTGCACGTCGAGGTTGCCGACGCCCGAGTACCAGGAGTCGGCGGAGCCGCCGTCCTTGCTCGGCTTGTCCATGTAGCGCAGCGGGGTGCCGTCGCCGTTGATGTCGATCTTCTCGCCGATGAGGTAGTCGCCCTGGTCGGCGGAGTTCGCGGCGTAGAACTCGACGCCCGTGCCGAAGATGTCCGAGGTCGCCTCGTTCAGGCCGCCGGACTCGCCGCTGTAGTTGAGGCCCGCGGTCGCCGAGGTGACACCGTGCGACATCTCGTGGCCGGCCACGTCGAGCGACGTCAGCGGGTCGGAGTTGCCGGACCCGTCACCGTAGGTCATGCAGAAGCAGCCGTCGTCCCAGAACGCGTTCACGTACGAGTTGCCGTAGTGGACGCGCGAGTAGGCGGCCTGGCCGTCGTTGCGGATGCCGCTGCGGCCGAAGGTGTTCTTGTAGAAGTCCCACGTCTCCTGGGCGCCGTAGTGCGCGTCGGCGCCGGCGGTCGCGGCGTTCGACGTGGTGCCGTTGCCCCAGGTGTCGTTGGTCTGCGAGAACAGCGTGCCGGTGCCGGACGTCCCGTGGTTCAGGTTGTACGTCTTGTGGCCGCCGCGCGTGCCGTCGGTCAGCGTGTAGGACGACCCCGACTGCGTCGTGGTCATGTTCACCGTGCCGCTGTACTGGGTGTTGCCCACGCCGGTCTCGATGGCCTGCCAGCTGTACAGCTTCTTGCCGGTGGTGGCGTCGGTGATGACGTGCAGCGCGTTGGGCGTGCCGTCGTCCTGGAGGCCGCCGACGACGGTCTCGAAGGCGAGGACCGGCTTGCCCTGCGCGACCCACACGACCTTGCGCGGGGCGCGCTCGGCGTCGCTCTTCTTCGAGCCGGCGGCCTTCGCGGCGCTCAGGGCCTGCTTCTCGGCGGTGGCGGCCTTCACGGAGGCGTTGGTGGAGAACCCGGCGAGCTTGGCCTTGGAGGCCTTCACGACGCCTTCGGCCTTGCCGGCCTTGGTGGTGTCGACCACGAGGTCGCCGCCGAGGACGGGCATGCCGTCGTAGGTGCGCTCGTAGCGGGTGTGCGTGGTGCCGTCACGGTCCTGGAGGACGTCACGGACGACCAGCTTCTCCTTGGCGCCGAGGCCGAGCGTCCTGGCGGTGTCCGCCTTGCCGCTGTTGGCCTGGCGGATCAGCTCGGCGCGCTGGGAGGCGGTGAGCTTGGCGGGCAGGGCGCCCTTGTCTATCTTGCCGAGGGCCGGCGCCTTGGCGGCCGGGGTCTCGGCGGTGGCGGCGCCGGTCTGTACGGCGACCGCGAGCAGCGCGGCGACTGCGACGAGCGCGCCGCCGGCTGCGGCACGCGTGGTGGTGCGCTTGGTGTGGGAGGTGCGTCTGTGGGAGAGGCTTCTCAACACTGACTCCTTCTGCGTGGCCGCGGGTCTTCGCGACCTGGAGTTGAACGAACGGTGGGTTGCCGTCCGGGCAGAACAAGGCAGAGCACGTGCGGGTGCGGATGAGACGACTCGGCACAGCCGGCCACTTGGGCAATGGGCGGCTTCATACCGGGCCGAGGGAAGAGTGACAGGCCATCCCACTGCTTGTCAGGATCGCATCAACAGGTTGGCCAGAAATCGTCCGTTGGCCGGGGGGACTTGTTCGGTATACGGAGTCTTCGCCCGGGAGTTGAAAACCGGCCAGTAGCTTACCGTGCGTGCGGTGGCCGAAAATCGACGGCTGATTCGTCTTGGTTGCTCACTCCTGTGCGCAATCGCCCCGCGGGACGGCCGGAGTTCCTCGGCCATGGCAGTGGTTGTGGCCGTGACGGTGCCGACGCCTCGGCCCCCGGCGCGCCCGCGGATCGTGCGGCGCGCAGACGTGCGTCGCTCGCCGCGCAGTCGTCCGTCACCCCGTCCGGCCCGCAGGCGTACGTCGCTCGCCGCGCAGGCGTGCGCCGCCCCGGCCGGTCGTGCGGCCCACGGACGTGCGTTGCCCGCCGCGACGGCGTCCGCTGCCCTGTCCGGCCCCGCGGCCGCCCCCGGGACGGCCGGGTCAGTCCGCCACCACGCTGTCCTGCCACGCCCGGTACAGCTCGGCGAACGGGCCCGTGGCACGTACGAGTTCCGCCGGCGACCCGTCCTCGACGATGCGGCCGTGCTCCATGACCAGGACGCGGTCGGCGATCTCGACCGTGGAGAGCCGATGCGCGATGACCACGGCGGTGCGGCCGCGCAGCACGGTGTCCATGGCGCGCTGGACGGCGCGCTCACCGGGGATGTCCAGGGAGCTGGTGGCCTCGTCGAGGATGAGGACGGCCGGGTCCGCGAGCAGGGCCCGGGCGAAGGCGACCAACTGACGCTGCCCCGCGGAGATACGGCCACCCCGCTTGCGTACGTCCGTGTCGTAGCCGTCGGGCAGCGACGCGATGAAGTCGTGCGCCCCGATCGCCTTCGCGGCCCGCTCGATGTCCTCACGTGTGGCGTCCGGCCGGCCGATGGCGATGTTCTCGGCGACCGTCCCGGAGAACAGGAACGCCTCCTGGGTCACCATCACGACCCCGCGCCGCAGTTCGGACACCGGCAGCTCGCGCAGATCGACGCCGTCGAGCAGGACCCGGCCCAGCGTCGGGTCGTAGAACCGGGCCAGGAGCTTGGCCAGGGTCGACTTCCCGGCCCCGGTCGACCCCACCACCGCCACGGTCTGCCCGGCCGGGATCCGCAGGTCGAAGCACGGCAGCACCTCGCCGCCCGTGCGGTACGCGAAGGCCACCCCGTCGAACACGACATCGCGGCCCGGCCCCGACCCCTGCGGCGCGGGCAGGCGCTTCGGCTCCGCCGGCTCCGGGACCGACGGGGTCTGCGCCAGAAGCCCGGCGATCTTCTCCAGGGACGCCGCCGCCGACTGGTAGGAGTTGAGGAACATGCTCAGACGGTCGATCGGGTCGTACAGACGGCGCAGGTACAGCACCGCCGCCGCCAGCACACCCAGCGCCAGCGAACCCTCCGCGACCCGGTAGGCGCTCCACAGGACGATCCCCGCCACCGCGGTGTTCGCCACCAGCCGCGAACCCACCACGTAGCGGGCCATCTCCAGCAGCGCATCCCCGTTGGTGCGTGCGTGCCGGTGGTTGAGCACGCGGAAGTCCGCGTCGTTCACCTGCTCGCGCCGGAACGCCCGCACGGGCCGGATGCCGTTCATGGTCTCCGTGAACTTCACGATCAGCGCGGCGATGGCCGTCGAGCGGCTGCGGAACACCTCCCCGGCGCGGCGCCGGTACAGCCGCACCAGCAGATACAGCGGCCCGAAGGACAGCACCGCCACCGCGCCGAGGCCCAGGTCCAGCCAGAGCAGCAGCGCCGAGATGTACACGAACGACAACAGGAGCGTGATCAGCTCCTGGAGGCCGTCGTTGAGCAGTTCGCGCAGGGACTCGACGTCGGTCGTGGACCGCGAGATGAGCCGGCCCGAGGTGTACCGCTCGTGGAAGTCCACGCTCAGCGCCTGCGCATGCCGGAAGATCCGGCCGCGCAGATCCAGCAGCACGTCCTGGCTCACCCGCGCCGACGCCACGATGAAGCCGTACTGGAACGCTCCGCCCGCCGCCGCGCACAGCAGATAGCCGGCACCGACGGCGATCAGCGGGCCGTGGTCGTGCGCCCGGAACGCCGGTACGCCCCGGTCGATGGCGTACGCGACGAGCAGCGGCCCCGCCTGGACCGCGGCCTGCTGGAGCAGCAGCAGGAGCGTCGTCACGACGACCCTCGCCCGCAACGGCGCGAGCAGGGAGCGCAGCAGCGCGCCCGTCGCGCCCTCCGGCGCGGGGAGGGCGTCGCGGTCGAAGGGGTCGCCGGCGGCCTCCGGGGCGCCTTGGGCCGCCGCGGGTGCGGTCTTCGCGGGCGCCGTCATCGGTCCTTCTCCTCTGCCTCTGCGTGTGCCGGTGCCTCTGCTTGTGCCCGTGGCCGTGCCGCCGCCTGGGCCCGTGCCTCTGTTTCTGCTTCTGCAGGCGCGATTCCGTCCACGGGCACCCCCGCGTCCGTCGGCCCCTGAGCGTCGGCGGACACAGGCACGCCGGCGGGCCCGTCCGGGTCGGCGGGCCCGGTGCGCGCGCCCGACATCAGCCATGCGTACTCGGCGTTCGTCCGCAGCAGTTCGTGGTGGGTGCCGACCGCCGCGATCCGGCCGCCGGACAACAGCGCCACCCGGTCGGCCAGCTGCACCGTGGACGGGCGGTGCGCCACCACCAGGGCGGTCGTCCCGTCGAGCACGCGGCGCAGGGCCGCCTCCACCAGGGCCTCGGTGTGCACGTCCAGCGCGGACAGCGGATCGTCCAGCACCAGGAATCGGGGGCGGCCCACGACCGCCCTCGCCAGGGCGAGCCGCTGGCGCTGGCCACCGCTCAGGCTCAGGCCCTGTTCGCCCACCTGGGTGTCCGTCCCCTGCGGCAGGGCGTGGGCGAAGTCGGCCTGGGCGACGGTCAGGGCACGCTCCAGATCGCCGGGGCCCGAGGCGTCGCCCGCGCCCATGAGAACGTTGTCGCCGACCGAGGCCGAGAAGAGGGTGGGCTCCTCGAAGGCCATGGAGACGAGCGCGCGGAGGCGCTCGCGGGGCATCGCCGTGATGTCCTCGCCGTCCAGCGTGATACGGCCCCCGGTCGGCTCGTGCAGCCTCGGGACCAGGGCGGTCAGGGTCGTCTTGCCGCTGCCCGTGGCGCCGACCAGGGCCATGGTCTCGCCGGGCGCGATACTCAGGGTGATGTCGCTGAGCACCGGGGGTGCGTCCGTGGGCGCGTCTGGGTAGCGGAAGCGGACACCGTGGAACTCAAGTCCGCCGCCGGCCGGTTCGCCGCTTCCCTTCGGTCTCCCCGACGCCCGGTGCACAGCGACGGCGGGGCCGCTTTCCACGTCCCGGTCTCCGTCGGCCTTGCTGCCGGCCGTGGGTTCGGAAGCGTTTGCGCCGTCCGCGCCGCCGTCCGCCTCCGGCTCCGGGGATTCGTCCATGACCTCGAAGTACCGGTCCGTCGCCGTGGCCGCGTCCTGGCTGATGGCCAGGAGGAATCCGATGGAGTCGATCGGCCAGCGCAGCGCGAGTGCGGTGGAGAGGAAGGCGACCAGGGTGCCTGCGGAGAGGGTGCCGTCGGCGACCTGGACCGTGCCGAGGACGAGGGCCGCCCCGATGGCGAGCTCCGGAAGCGTCACGATGACCGTCCAGATCGTCGCCAGCAGCCGGGCCTTGGCCAGTTCGGTGCCGCGTACCGTCCGGGACAGCGCGGCGAACGCGCGGGCCTGGCTGCGATGGCGCCCGAAGCCCTTGACGACGCGGATGCCGAGCACGCTCTCCTCGACGACCGTCGTGAGGTCGCCCACCTGGTCCTGTGCGCGCCGTGTCAGCTCCGCGTACCGGTTCTCGAACAACCAGCAGGCGACGACGACGGGAACGGCGGGGGCGAGCAGCACCAGGCCCAGGGTCCACTGCTGGACCAGCAGGATGACCACGCCGACCAGGATGGTCGCGCCATTGACCAGGAGAAAGGTCAACGGGAAGGCGAGGAACAGCCGCAGCAGCATGAGGTCGGTGGTGGCCCGGGAGAGCAGCTGGCCGGACGCCCAGCGGTCGTGGAACGCGACGGGGAGCCGCTGGAGATGCCGGTACAGGGCGGCCCGCATGTCCGCCTCGACGCCCGCCAGCGGGCGTGCCACCAGCCACCGGCGGAACCCGAAGAGGCATGCCTCGGCGATGCCGAGCAGCAGCAGATACAGCGCGCCGAGCCAGACGCCGCGCGGGTCGCGGTCCGCGACGGGGCCGTCCACCATCCACTTCAGGACGAGCGGGATCACCAGCCCGACGCAGGAGGCGACGACCGCGACGAACGCGGCGGTGAACAGACGCGCCCGCACGGGCCGCACATACGGCCACAGCCGCAACAGGCTCCGCACGGCGGAGCGTTCCCCGGAAACTGCACTGGTCCTGGACATCAGGACCGAGATTACGGTTCACCACTGACAGAGCCCACCGGGTTTCCGGCAAGGTCGGCGTGCGCCGGCGTTCTCCGTGCCTGGTACACCGCCCGGCCGGCGGTCTCCGGGCCGGTCACACCGTCCGGCCCGCGTCCCCGTGCCGGGCCCACCACCCGGCCGGTGGGGTCGTAGCCCGCCATCGGCCGATCGGCTGATGCGGGTTCGAGCGCGATGGGCGATGCCGCAGCGGGGCTGCCGCCGGGATGCTCGGTGCATGTCCACCAACCAGCCCGTCATCGAAGTGAACGGCCTCACCAAGGCCTACGGCGGCCGGACCGTCGTCGACGGTGTCTCCTTCACCGTCGAGGAGGGCGAGATCTTCGGGATACTCGGCCCGAACGGCGCCGGCAAGACCACCACCGTCGAGTGCGTCGAGGGCCTGCGCGCCCCGGACGCGGGTGCCGTGCGCGTCGCCGGACTCGACCCCGTCGCCGACCACGACCGGGTCACCCGGATCCTCGGGGCCCAGCTCCAGGAGAGCGAACTCCAGGGCAAGCTGACCGTCCGTGAGGCGCTGGAGCTCTACGCCGCCTGCTACCCCCACCCCGCCGACTGGCGTCCGCTGGCCGAACGGCTGCGGCTCACCGACCGCCTGGGCACCCGGTTCGCCAAGCTCAGCGGCGGCCAGAAGCAGCGCCTGTTCATCGCCCTCGCGCTGATCGGGAACCCCCGGGTCGTCGTGCTCGACGAGCTGACCACCGGCCTCGATCCGCGCGCCCGCCGTGACACCTGGCAGCTCATCGAGGACGTGCGCGGCCGGGGCGTCACGGTCCTGCTGGTCACCCACTTCATGGAGGAGGCCCAGCGCCTCTGCGACCGGATCGCCGTCATCGACCGGGGCCGGATCGCCGCCCTCGACACCCCGGACGGCCTCATCAGCCGCACCGCGAGTTCCACCGTGATGTCGTTCACCCCGTCCACGCCGCTGCACGAGGAGGCACTGCGGTCACTGCCCGCCCTCGCCTCCCTCGAGCACAGGGACGGCCGGCTCACCCTGACCGGGACCGACGAAACGGTCAACGCCGCCGTCGCCCTGCTCGCCCGGCACCACATCACCGCCCACCAACTCCGTGTCTCCGACGCCACCCTGGACGACGCGTACCTCGACCTGACCGGAGCGTCCGCATGAGTACGGCCCACCCCGCCACCGCCGCGCCCGTCGGCCCCGCCCGCACCCGAGGCGCCGGCGCGGCCGTCCTCAAGACCGAGGCCCGTCTCTTCCGCCGGGAGCCGGGCGCCGTCTTCTGGATCCTCGCCTTCCCGAGCCTCCTGCTCGGCATCCTCGGTTCCATTCCGTCGTTCCGCACCGCCGACCAGTCACTCGGCGGCATCCGGCTCATCGACGCGTATGTGCCCGTCACCGTGCTGATCTCGCTGCTGATGTCCGGACTCCAGGCCATGCCGCCGCTCATCACCGGCTACCGGGAACGCGGCATCCTGCGCCGTATGTCGACCACGCCGGTACGGCCGGTCGCGCTGCTCGGCAGCCAGATGGGGCTGCACGGCGCGGCCGCGCTGGCCTCGGCCGTCCTGTCGCTGACCGTCGGCCGGCTCGTCTTCGACGTGACGCTGCCCCGGCAGGCCGCCGGCTATCTCGTCGCGCTGGGCCTCGCGACCGGTGCGGCCCTCGCCCTCGGCGCCCTCGTCTCGGCGCTCTCCCGCACATCCAAGATCGCCAACGCGATAGGGTCGGCCGTGGTCTTCCCGATGATGTTCTGCGCGGGAGTGTGGCTGCCGGTGCAGGCCATGCCCGCCGTGCTCGCCCGTATCGTCGGATACACCCCGTTCGGCGCCGCTGCGCGGGCCCTGGGCGAGGCCGCGGCCGGCCACTGGCCGGCCTGGTCCCACCTGGGCGTACTCGCCGCGTGGACGGTGCTGCTCTCCGCGGCGGCGTCCCGCTGGTTCCGTTGGGAGTAGCCGCGTGCAGACTGGGCGGATGTCCACGGGGTCGGCGCAGTACAGGGATCCGGGTGCATACGAGGGCCTTGCCGAGGACGCGGAGCCGGATCGGAGCACGGACCGGGCACGGAGCGCGGACCCGGCCGAGGGCGCGGACCCGGCCGGGCGCGCCGTGGGCGACGGAGCCGACGGGGCGGCGGACGACCGCGCTGCATCCGCCACCGAGCGCAGTGCGGCCGCGGCCACCTCGGTCGAACAGCGCTGGGCCGTCTTCCACCACTACGGCCCCTACGCCCTCCTCGCCGTCGGTGTCCTCGTCTCGCTGGCCACCTCCGACCTCGTCGGCATGGACCGCCGGGACTGGTACGTCGCCTGGGGCCTCGTCGCCGCCGCCGTCGCCCTCCAACTCGGGTGGGGGAGGACGCCGCGCGGGGGACGGGAGCCGTCCACCGCGGGCGCCCTCTACTACTTCACGCGGTGGGCGATCGGCTTCGTCCTCGGCTGGTACAACCCGTTCTTCGTGTTCTACGCCGCCAGCGGCTACTTCGGCGCGGACCGGCTGCTGCCGCGACGGCTGCTCAAGCCCGGGCTGTTCGCCACGGCGGTGATCCTGGCCGGATCCCAGTCCGGCGGGATGCCGCCGCACGGCCGGATCGGCTGGGTCCTCTTCGGCGCCCTGCTCGCGGTCAACATCGCGCTGCTCAGTGTGTTCAGCCATCTCTCCGCGCAGGAGGAGGAGCGCACCCGCCTCCAGGTGGCCACCATCGACGAGCTGGAGCGCACCAACAGCCGTCTGAAACAGGCGCTCGACGAAAACGCCCAGCTCGCCAACCAGCTCCTGGTGCAGGCCCGTGAGGCCGGGGTCGCCGACGAGCGCCGCCGCCTCGCGGCGGAGATCCACGACACCCTGGCGCAGGGGCTCACCGGCATCATCGCGCAGCTTCAGGTCGTCGCGAATGCCCCCGACCCGGACATCGCCCGCGCCCATCTCGACCGTGCCGCCGACCTCGCGCGGCACAGCCTCGGCGAGGCCCGCCGCTCCGTGCAGAACCTCGCCCCGGCCGCGCTGGAGCACGACGGACTGCCCGAGGCGCTGGCGAAGACGGTCGGCGACTGGGCCGAACGCACCGGCGTGCGCGCCGAGTTCACCGTCACCGGCCCGGCCGAACCTCTCCACGAGGAGATCGAGGGCACGCTGCTCCGTATCGCGCAGGAGGCACTCGCCAACGCCTCCCGGCACGCGGCCGCGACCCGGACCGGCGTCACCCTGTCCTTCATGGACGGCGAGGTCACCCTCGATGTGCGCGACGACGGCCGGGGGTTCGACCCGCTCCTCCCACGGCCCCGCACCCGTACCGGCGGCTTCGGCCTCGACGGCATGCGGGCCCGCGCCGAGCGCGTCGCAGGCTCCCTCACCGTCGAATCGGAGCCGGGCAGCGGTACGGCCGTGTCGGCTCGCGTACCGTTGGTGCGCCATGACCGATGAGCCCCCCATCACCGTGCTGCTCGTCGACGACCACCCCGTGGTACGCGACGGGCTGCGCGGCATGTTCGAATCCGCGGCGGGCTTCTCCGTCCTCGGCGAGGCCGCGAACGGCGTCGACGCAGTCGCGCTGACGGCCGGGCTCGACCCCGATGTCGTCCTGATGGACCTGCGGATGCCCGGCGGCGATGGCGTCGACGCGATAGCCGAGCTGACCAGGCGAGGGTCCCGCTCCCGGGTCCTGGTCCTCACCACGTACGACACCGACTCCGACACGCTCCCCGCGATCGAGGCCGGCGCCACCGGCTACCTCCTCAAGGACGCCCCGCGCGACGAGCTGTTCACCGCCGTGCGGGCTGCGGCCGAGGGCCGAACGGTCCTCTCACCTGCCGTCGCCTCACGCCTGGTCTCCGCGGTGCGCCGCCCCGCCACGGTCGAGACCCCGCTCTCGTCCCGCGAGCGCGAGGTCCTCGCCCTGGTCGCCAAGGGCACCTCCAACCGCGAGATCGCCCGCGTCCTGTTCATCAGCGAGGCGACCGTGAAGACCCATCTGACGCACCTGTACGCAAAGCTGGGGGTGAGCGACCGGGCCGCCGCCGTGGCGGTGGGGTACGACCGGGGGATCCTCGGGTGACCTCCCCGCGGTCACGACCGGACGCGCAGCAGCAGCACCGTGCGCCCCGGAATCGTCACCGTCGTGCCCGCCCGGTGCACCGTCTCCGGGGGTCCGGCCTGCTCCTCGTCCGAGGTGTCGACGACGACCTCGTACTCCTCGGCCCAGGGCGGCCCCGGCAGCGCGAAGTCGACCGGGCGGTGACCGGCGTGCAGGACCGCGAGGAAGCTGTCGTCCGTGACGGGCGCCCCCCGTGCGTCGCGGCCCGGGATGTCCCGCCCGGAGAGGTACATGCCGAGCGTCGCGGCGGGCGCGTACCAGTCCTGCTCGGTCATCTCGGTGCCGCGCGCCGTGAACCACGCCAGGTCGCGCAGCCCGTCGACCGAGTGCGGGCGGCCGGAGAAGAAGGCGCGGCGCCGCAGCACCGGATGGCGGTGGCGCAGCCGTATCAGCCGTGACGTGAGGTCGTACAGGGCCTTCCAGCCGGGCTCCCGGAGCAGGCTCCAGTCGATCCAGCTGATCTCGTTGTCCTGGCAGTAGGCGTTGTTGCTGCCGCGCTGGGTGCGGCCGAGCTCGTCGCCCGCGACCAGCATGGGCACGCCGGTGGAGAGCAGCAGCGTGGTCAGCAGATTGCGCAGCTGGCGGCGGCGCAGCGCGCGCACTGCGGGGTCGTCGGTCTCGCCCTCGACACCGCAGTTCCAGGCACGGTTGTCGTCTGACCCGTCGCGGTTGCCCTCGCCGTTGGCCTCGTTGTGCTTGCGCTCGTACGACACGAGGTCGCGCAGCGTGAAGCCGTCGTGGGCGGTGATGAAGTTGACGGAGGCGTACGGTCGGCGGCCGCCCCAGGCATAGAGGTCGCTGGACCCGGAGAGGCGGTAGCCGAGGTCGCGCACATCGGGCAGGGCGCCGCGCCAGTAGTCCCTCATCGCATTGCGGTAGCGGTCGTTCCACTCCGTCCACAGGGGTGGGAACGCGCCCACCTGGTAGCCCCCGGACCCGACGTCCCACGGTTCGGCGATGAGTTTCACGCGCCGCAGCACCGGGTCCTGGGCGATCACCGCGAGAAAGGGGGACAACATGTCCACGTCGTGGAACGACCGGGCGAGCGCGGCCGCCAGGTCGAAGCGGAAGCCGTCGACGCCCATCTCGGTGACCCAGTAGCGCAGCGAGTCGGTGATCAGACGCAGTACCTGCGGCTGGACGACGTGCAGCGTGTTGCCGCAGCCCGTGTAGTCGGCGTACCGGCGGGCGTCCGCCTGGAGCCGGTAGTAGCCGCGGTTGTCGATGCCCTTCAGGGACAGCGTCGGGCCCAGCTCGCCGGCCTCGGCCGTGTGGTTGTAGACCACGTCGAGTATGACCTCGATGCCCGCCTCGTGCAGGGCGCGCACCATCCGGCGGAACTCTCCGACCTGCTGCCCGCGCGTGCCCGTCGCCGCGTACGCCGCGTGCGGCGCGAAGTAGCCGATCGAGTTGTAGCCCCAGTAGTTGCGCAGCCCCCGCCGCAGCAGATGGTCCTCGTGCGCGAACTGATGCACCGGCAGCAGCTCGACCGCGGTCACCCCGAGCCGGCTGAGGTGCTCGATCGCGGCGGGGTGCGCGAGGCCCGCGTAGGTGCCGCGCAGCTCCTCGGGGATGTCCGGGTGGAGTTTGGTGAAGCCGCGCACGTGCAGTTCGTAGATGACCGAGTCCGCCCATGGCGTCTTCGGCCGGCGGTCGTCCATCCACTCGTCGTCGGGCACGTCGTCGTGCACGACCACACCCTTGGGGACGTGCGGTGCGGAGTCCCGGGAGTCGCGCACGGTGTCGGCGACGTACTGCTGCGGCCAGTCCCGTACATGACCGTAGACCTCGGGCGGCAGCGTGAAGTCGCCGTCCACCGCGCGGGCGTACGGGTCGAGGAGCAGCTTCGCCGGGTTCCAGCGGGCGCCCGTCCAGGGGTCCCAGCGGCCGTGCACCCGGAAGCCGTAGCGGCGGCCCGGCAGCACACCCGGCACGAAGCCGTGCCAGATCTCATGGGTCAGCTCGGTCAGCGGACAGCGCGTCTCGTGGCCCTCGTCGTCGAAGAGGCACACCTCGACCGCCTCGGCCCCGCCCGCCCACAGGGCGAAGTTGGTGCCCGCGACCCCGTCCGGGCCCACCCGGAAGCGGGCGCCCAGGGGGGTCGGCGTCCCGGGCCACACGGGAACGGCGGGCGCCGGGCGGCCGCCCGCCCGGTGACCGTTCAGCACGGACGAGGGGCGTTCGGGCACGGTGCCGTTGCCCGTGCTCCGCCCCTCCTGGACTGCCTCCTGCTCGGCTGCGCTCGACACGTGTCGGCCTCCCGCGGCTCGGGTGGACGACGTGCCGCGACGAGCGCGCGGTGTCCCGTCCGCGGCTCCCCGGGTGTCGTCCTCCCCACTGTTCTGCCCACCGATCGCCTCGCACTCACGTTTCCCCAGGAGGGCAGGGGAGCGCGGCTCTCGCGAGCACGGCGTGGCCCGGCGCACGGCGGCCGTCCCGGAGTGGCAGCGGCGGGCAGGCGGCGCACCGCATCTCGCCGGAGGCCGGACCGCCCGGGAAGCCGGGCACTGCATCACCCGGGGGAACGACCCGCCCACGCCGGGCCGGTCAACCGCCCCGGGGCGCACACAAGCCCTATCGTCGGACAACCGTGAAGCACGATGCGAGGCGCGCACGGCGCGCAGCGGCGGCGTTGGCCGCCGTACTGACCTGGTCGGGCCTGCTGGCCTCCCTCGCCGGTTGCTCTCCTGACGAGCTGCTCGGCAAGTCCCCCGCACCCGAGGACGCCATCAGGGTGATCCCGGACGACGGCAGCAAGGACGTGCGCCCCGGCCAACCGCTGGAGGTGCGAGTTCCGGGCGGCCGGCTGGAATCCGTGAAGGTCGTCAGAAACCAGGACGCGCAGAGCACTCCGGTGCCGGGACGGATCTCCGCGAACGGACTGAGCTGGCGGCCCGACGGCGACGGCAGGCTGGCCGGGGCCGCCAAGTACATCGTCGACGCGGTCGCGCTGGACGAGTTCGGGCACCGGACGGCGCGGCACACGACGTTCACGACCGTCGTCCCGGCGCAGCGGTTCATCGCGTACGCCGCGCCGGAGAACCGCTCCACCGTCGGCACCGGCATGATCGTCTCGCTGAAGTTCAGCCGGGAGATCCGCGACAAGGCCGCCGTGCAGCGCGCGATCCGCGTCACCGCGAAGCCCGCCGTCGAGGTCGCCCCGCACTGGTTCGGCGACAAGCGCCTCGACATCCGCCCCGAGAAGTACTGGAAACCGGGCACCAAGGTCACGGTGCAGCTGAACCTCCAGGACGTCGAGGAGGCACCCGGCGTCTACGGCCTCCAGCACAAGACGGTCTCCTTCACGGTCGGCCGCAGCCAGGTCAGCCTCGTCGACGCCGACGCGCACACCATGGAGGTCCGCCGCGACGGCGAGCTCGTCCAGACCCTCCCGATCAGCGCGGGTGCCCCCGACGCGACGACGTACAACGGCAAGATGGTCATCAGCGACATGCAGGACGTGACCCGGATGGACGGGGGCACGGTCGGTTTCGGCGGCGAGTACGACATCCCGGACGTGCCGCACGCGATGCGCCTCACCGACAGCGGCACCTTCCTGCACGGCAACTACTGGGTGTCCGGCGTGTTCGGCAGCGAGAACGTCAGCCACGGCTGCATCGGCCTGCGCGATGTGAAGGGCGGCAGCCCCAAGACCCCCGCGGGCTGGTTCTACGACCGCTCGCTCATCGGCGACGTCGTCGAGGTGGTCAACTCCGACGACAAGATGGTCGCCCCGGACAACGGCCTCGGCGGCTGGAACATGAACTGGAAGAAGTGGAAGGCGGGCGCGGCGCGCTCCTGACGGCTCGTCGGGCCCGGGACGGCCCACGGAAAACTGGGACTGAACAGTGACAATCGCGGGGAGCCATCGCACAGGGCCGGATGGTTAATGTACGCACGGGCGCGCGGGGCGCGCTGTGAGTGCGGGCCCGGTCGGGCCGTGCGAGGGGAGACACAACGTTGAACGGGCGACCGATATCGGGGGCGTCGGTTGGTGCGCGGCTGCGTGCGCGGCGTCAGGGGGGAACGGGGCTGCTCGCCCTGCTGCTGGGAGCGATGCTGCTGCTGGTCACGGCCTGCGGCGGCGGCTCCGGCGCCGGGGCGGACGACGGCAAGGACGGCAAGGGGCCGGAAAAGGCGGCGGACAAGCAGTCCCAGGCCGTGGTGAGCATTGCGCCGAAGGACGGCGCCGACGGCGTCGACACCGGCGGCGCCCTCAAGGTGACGGCCGACCACGGCAAGCTGACCGAAGTCAAGGTCGAGGACACCAAGGGCAACGAGGTCGAGGGGAAGATCACCGGCGGCGGGGCCACCTGGACGCCGTCGTACCACCTGGCCTCCGCCACCACCTACAAGGTGCACGCGGTGGCCAAGGACTCCGAGGGCCGCGCGTCGGCCAAGGAGTCGAAGTTCACCACGCTGACGCCGAAGAACACCTTCATCGGCAACTACACCCCCGAGGACGGTTCCAAGGTCGGCGTCGGCATGCCGTTCTCGGTGCGCTTCACCCGGGGCATCACGCACCCGGAGGACGTCGAGCGGGCGATCCGGATCACCACCGAGCCCAAGGTCGACGTCCAGGGCCACTGGTTCGGCAACGACCGGCTCGACTTCCGCCCGGAGAAGTACTGGGCCGCCGGCACCAAGGTGACCGTCAAGCTCGACCTCGACGGGGTCGAGGGCCGGCCCGGTGTGTACGGCAAGCAGCTCAAGACCGTGAAGTTCACGGTCGGCCGCAGCCAGGTGTCCACCGTCAACGCCAAGACCCACATGATGACGGTGAAGCGGGACGGCAAGGTCATCAAGAGGATCCCGATCACCACGGGCAAGCCGGGATACGACACCTGGAACGGCCAGATGGTCATCAAGGAGCGGCTCCGGGTCACCCGGATGAACGGCGAGACCGTCGGATACGGCGGCGAGTACGACATCAAGGATGTGCCGGACGCCCAGCGCCTGACGGACTCGGGCACCTTCATCCACGGCAACTACTGGGGCGGCGACGCCTTCGGCAACTACAACGCCAGCCACGGCTGCGTCGGCCTGCGCGACGTGCGCGGCGGCGGTGACCGCTCGGTGCCCGCGGCCTGGTTCTTCGACCACTCGATCATCGGTGACGTCGTGATCGTGAAGCACGCGCACGACAAGACCGTCGCCCCGGACAACGGCTACAACGGCTGGAACATGTCCTGGGAGGACTGGAAGGCGTAACGCTTCGCCTTCCGCCCGGCCGCGCTGCGGCCACGGCCTCGAACGGGCCCGGTGCACTGTGACACAGTGCACCGGGCCCATTGTCGTTAACGGCGGCTAACCTGCTCTGCATGACTGTGCATCTCGAAGTCGCCGAGGGCGTCGGCACGATCCGCCTCGACCGTCCGCCGATGAACGCGCTGGACATCGCCACCCAGGACCGTCTCAAGGAACTCGCCGAGGAGGCCACGCGTCGCGACGACGTGCGCGCCGTGATCCTCTACGGCGGCGAGAAGGTGTTCGCGGCGGGCGCGGACATCAAGGAGATGCAGGCCATGGACCATACGGCGATGGTCCTGCGCTCCCGGGGCCTGCAGGAGTCCTTCACCGCCGTCGCCCGTATCCCCAAGCCGGTGGTCGCGGCCGTCACCGGGTACGCGCTCGGCGGCGGCTGCGAGTTGGCGCTCTGCGCGGACTACCGCATCGCCGGGGACAACGCCAAGCTCGGTCAGCCCGAGATCCTGCTCGGCCTGATTCCGGGTGCGGGCGGCACCCAGCGGCTGTCCCGGCTGGTGGGCCCGTCGAAGGCCAAGGACCTCATCTTCACCGGCCGCCATGTGAAGGCCGACGAGGCGCTCGCCATCGGGCTCGTGGACCGTGTCGTGCCGACCGCCGAGGTGTACGAGCAGGCCCACGCCTGGGCCGCGAAGCTCGCCCAGGGGCCGGCGCTCGCGCTGCGTGCCGCCAAGGAGTCCGTCGACGCGGGTCTGGAGACGGACATCGAGACCGGACTCGCCATCGAGCGGAACTGGTTCGCCGGGCTGTTCGCGACCGAGGACCGCGAGCGCGGTATGCGCAGCTTTGTGGAGGAAGGCCCGGGCAAGGCCAAGTTCCTCTGAGCGCACGGCGGTTGTCGCATCGTCGGTTCGTCGGTTCGTCGGCCCGTCAAGCCGTCATGGTGGCGTGAACCGGCACCGTCCCCCGTAGGGGCGGTTTATGGGGACCTTAAGACAACCTTAAACATCTGTGATGGCCCGCGCTCGGTGATCATTCGTAAGCGAAGGGTCATTGCAGGTCAGTGAGGGTGCGCGAAGTCCTTTTCTGCCACCGGCATATGCCTCGAAGCGCCCCCGGAATCGAAGATTCCGGGGGTCGTATTCCTTCGGAACGGCCCCCAACTGCCTTTCTGGCCGCCATGATGGGGGGCATGGCGGGGCTGGAGGGTTTCGAACAGCCGCGGCGGCACGCGAGTGCCACTGCGGCACGCTGGTCGCCGACGGTGGCGGACGAGCAGGCACTCAGGGTGCTCGAGTTGTTCGGCAACCCGACCGAGCGGGAGGTGCCGCTGCCCTCGCGTCCCGAGTCGGCCGCCGCGGCCCGCCGGCTCGCCCAGGTCGTGGTGCTCCGTCAGTGGGCACTCTCGCCCAAGCTCACCGAGGACACCGTGCTCCTCGTCTCGGAGCTCGTCGGCAACGCCGTGCGGCACACCGGCGCCCGGATCTTCGGGCTGCGGATGCTGCGGCGCCGCGGCTGGATCCGCGTCGAGGTGCGCGATCCGTCGCGCGGCCTGCCCTGCCTCATGCCGGTCCATGAGCTCGACGTCTCCGGCCGTGGGCTCTTCCTGGTCGACAAGCTCTCCGACCGCTGGGGCGTGGATCTCTTACCCAGGGGCAAGACGACATGGTTCGAGATGCGGGTCGCCGACCGCTGACGCCGCTTCCCCGGCCCCCGGATGCACAGAAGCCCCCGACTGCCTTTGTGCGGTGCTCGGGGGCTTCTCTGATGCGGCGCGGATGCGAAGGGGGTGTGCTCCGCGGTCGCTACGACGACCTGGCCCGGGTCAATGGGGGTCGCGGCCTCCGACTATGGCAGACGGGGGCCTCTGATCCAAAAGTCCCTACTCGGGCATAAGGGTAGATATGCTGGCGTTTCCAAAGTGAATCTTTGGTGAGATGGGCCACGGGCCTGGTAAACGCTGGTTAATCGATGCTGTTACCGATCGTTCGATGATTTCTTGACGCTCCGGGCCGTCCTGGCGTTCCCTCGCGCGCCCACGGGGCCGGGGTGCGGTGCAAGGTGCCGGAGGGTTCGAACGAGTCATTCGCCAGTTTTCATGACAAATCGTCTTTAAATGGTCGGGTGACCTCGACCGACCGCCGCTCGGCCCTGCGCACCGGCGCAGGGCTCGCCGTCGCGGGCGCGCTCACCGGCTGCTCCCCGACCCGTCCGGCGCCGGAGCACATCCGCCCGGAGACCCCGTCCGCACCGGCGCGGACCGCTCGTGCCGCGCCCGAGCGCGCGGCGCCCGCCCCGCGCCGCTTCTCCGGCCTGCCCGTGCAGATCACCCACAGCCCCCGGGGCCGCCGCCAGGTGGCGCTGACCTTCCACGGCCAGGGCGACCCGGCCGTCGCCCGCTCCGTGCTCAAGGAGGCCGAGCGCGCCGGCGCGAAGGTCACCGTGCTCGCCGTGGGCACCTGGCTGGACGAGCACCCCGAGGTCGCCCGGCGCATCCTCGACGGGGGCCACGACCTCGGCAATCACACCCTTCGCCACCTCGACATCAACACCATGCCGGAGGCCGAGGCACGCGCCGAGATCACCGGCTGCGCGGACAGGCTGCGCCGGCTCACCGGCTCGATCGGCACCTGGTTCCGGCCCTCGCGCGCGCAGCTGGCGTCCCCGCTCGTGGAGCGTCTGGCGCGCGAGGCCGGATACCCGCACGTGCTGTCGTACGACGTCGACTCGCTCGACTACACCTCGCCGGGCGCCCCCGCCGTCGTGCGAACCGTCACCGGGCAGGCGGGCGCCGGTTCGGTGGTGAGTCTGCACTTCGGGTACGCGGACACGGTTGCCGCGCTCCCCGACGTCCTGGAAGAACTCGACCGCCGCGGCCTGCGCGCGGTGACGACCACGGAGCTGCTGACCTGATGTCTGTGCACCTGACCCTCACCAAGCGCGCCGGAGCCCTGCTCGCCGGAGCCGTCGCCATGGCCGCCCTGACCGCGGGCTGCTCCGGCGGCGACAAGCAGGCCGACCAGGCCCTCGGCACCCAGGCGGCGCTGCGGCCCGCCGAGCCGAAGGCGCAGGGACTGCCCGGGATGCCGCCCGTGCTCGACCCGAAGGACGTGTATGCAGCCGACCGGCCCGGCAATCTCTCGCCGGTCGTCAAGGACTTCCCGTCGCTCGTGTACGTGCCCAACACCAACTCCAACACGGTGTCGGTCATCGACCCGAAGACGTACCGGGTGATCCGGACGATCCCGGTGGGCGTACAGCCCCAGCACGTCGTGCCGTCCTGGGACCTGAAGACGCTGTGGGTCAACAACGACCGCGGCAACTCGCTCACGCCGATCGACCCCAGGACCGGCAAGGCGGGCAAGACCGTCGACGTGCACGATCCGTACAACCTCTACTTCACACCCGACGGCAAGTACGCCGTCGTCATGGCCTCGCTCGACCGCGAGCTGGTCTTCCGCGACGCGCACACCATGGAACGGGTCAAGACGGTTCCGGTGAGCTGCTACGGCGTCAACCACGCGGACTTCTCCCTGGACGGCCGGTACTTCATCGTGTCCTGCGAGTTCTCCGGCGAGCTCCTCAAGGTCGACACGGCGAAGATGCAGGTGGTGGCCCAGCAGCGGCTGCCGTACAGCGGGGCGATGCCGCAGGACGTGAAGATGTCCCCGGACGGCAGGAAGTTCTACGTCGCCGACATGATCGCCAACGGTATGTGGGTGCTCGACGGCGACACGTTCGGCAAACCGACGCTGCTGCCCACCGGCAAGGGCGCCCACGGCCTGTACGTCAGCCGCGACTCCAAGGAGATGTTCGTCTCCAACCGGGGCGAAGGCACCATCTCCGTCTTCGACTTCGCCAAGGACCGGCTGACCAGGAAGTGGGTGCTGCCCGAGGGTGGCAGTCCCGACATGGGCGGGGTCTCCGCCGACGGCAAGGTGCTGTGGCTGTCCGGGCGTTACGACTCCGAGGTGTACGCGATCGACACCCGCACGGGGCAGCAGATCGCCCGCATCCCCGTCGGCAGCGGGCCGCACGGTCTTGCGGTGTACCCGCAGCCGGGCCGCTACTCGCTCGGGCACACGGGCATCTTCCGCTGACGGACCGCGCCGGCACCCGCCGCCGTGCGCCCCGGCGGCGGGCGGGGAGCACGGCGGCGGGTGACCGTGGAGGGCCGGTTCACCACGCCACGGGCAGCCGCTCCGGAAGCCGCTTGATGAACCCCGTGCGCCACACCAGCTGCTGAGGCGGCACGGCCAGCCGCAGCCCGGGCAGCCGCTCCACCAGTGCGGAGAGCGCGACCTCCGCATGGGCGCGGCCCAGCGCCGAGGCGGGGCAGAAGTGCCGGCCCGCGCCGAAGGACAGGTGCGGGTTGTGCCGCCGGTCCAGGTCGAGGCGTTCCGGGTCCTCGAAGACGGCCGGGTCGAAGTTGGCGCCCTCGACCAGCACCAGCACCAGTTCTCCCCTGCGTACGACGACGCCGTCGAGCTCCACGTCCTGCAGGGCGAGCCGCGGCAGACCGTCGCCGATGGACAGGTTCCACCGCAGCAGCTCGTCCACGGCCCGGCCGATGCACTCCGGGTGTGCGCGCAGACGCTCCATCAGCTCCGGCCGCTGGAGCAGAGCGAGCACGGCCAGGACGAGGAACGCGGACGTGCTGACCGCGCCCGCCCCGAACAGCGACAGGGCCACCGTCGCGAGCATCTCGTCGGTCAGATGGGCGGACTCCGGGTCCTCGCGCAGGGCGGCGAGCCGCTCCAGCAGGCCCGAGCGCCGGCCCGCGGGGGCGTTGAGCTGTTCGACCATGTAGCCGAGGTCCTTGTACCAGTTGAGCGCGGAGTCCTCGAAGGGCTCGGCCGCCGTCATGAACGCGATGTCGATGCCCGCCATCAGCCGCCGCCGGTCCGCGAACGGCACCCCCAGCACCTTGCAGTGCAGCGCGGCCGAGAAGGGGTCGGCGAACCCGGCCCGGAGGTCGACCGGCGGACCCTCGGCGAGCAGGTCGTCGATGAGGGCGTCCGCCTGCCCGCGCAGCCATCCGGCGACACCGTCGGTACGGGGGTTGAGGGACTTCATCACGGCACTGCGCAGCCCCGCGCTGTTGATGTTGCCCATGTTGTTGACGACCTCCGGCGGGATCGTCAGGGCGTACTGGCGGGGCACTCCCGCGTTCGCGGTGTCCTTGAGGCTGAACCGTTCGTCCTCCAGCACCTGTTTGGCGAGCCGGTACGAGCTGACCAGCCAGGCCTCGTCGCCGGTGAGTGTGCGCACCTTCGCGACCGGGTGTTCCGCACGGAGCCAGGCGCACTCCTGGGGCAGCACATCGCCGCGCCGCGGGAGCGGGAAGTCGAGCACGGGCGTCTCATGCTGCACGGTCACGGGCTCCGTTCCCTTCCGGTCGTACGACCGCGTAGGCCTGGTTGCGGGTCGCGCGCAGCCCGCCGCCGCGCGCGTAGAGGACCTCGGTCAGCGGCAGCACCGTGTGGTACGCGGCCACCGAACTCGGCACGTCGAGGATTCCCGGGGTGTCGATGAAGAAGGGGAGCTCGGCGGCGATGTAGTCGAGGCACGCGGCGCGCTGCCGCTCGGTGCCGGACCGGCCTTCCGCCAGCTTGGGTTCGAGGAATTGGCGGACCATGTCGTCGCAGCCCTCGCGGAACGAGTCGTCGTACGTCATGAAGTGCCGTACGCGGCGGTGCAGCAGTTCGTAGACGGGATGGCCGGAGAACTCCGACAGCGCGCGGATGCGGATGTTCCTGCGCCCGTCCGGTGGCCCGGCACGTTCGACGCCCTTCACTATCCGGCGGCGCACCGCCTTCAGCTCCTTGGCGGCGCGGCGTGCGGCGTGCTCCGGGGTGTGGCCGAACGCCTCGAAGAGCGTGTCGACATGGAGGTCCGCGTACACGAAGTCGATCTCCGCGAAACGGTCGTGGGCCCAGGCCGTGAGATCGGCTATGCGATCGGCGCTGAAGTAGCTGTTTCCCGGGCTCACCCCGATGAGTACGTGGTCGCCCTCCTCCCGGATGATCTGGCAGGTCCGGGTGAAGGGCAGGACCTCGAAAACGTCTGGGTGTGTGGTCGTCACAGTGGATTCGCCCTTGCCGTCGCATGTCCCTGGGAGCCGGGTGCTCCTGGTGTGGCGGCGGTACGCGGAACGTTAGACCGCGAGGGCGGAGAGTGACGAACACCTGACCGCCGGATTGACGGGAACTCGCCTGTACACGGCCGGAATTGGATTGGATATTCCGGTCTACGGAATAGTGGTCGATGTTCGACGGGATGTCCGCGGCTCCCGCGGGGGTGGAATGCGCGATTCCTGGGTGAACGGGTGGTGAACGGCGTTTCTGTGTCCACCGGTCGGAATCCGGCCGCGCGCATCCCCCTCGCCCCGTTCGGTGTTGCCCGCGTCCGCGCCGTGACACTTCGCGGGCGCCGCAGGCCGACGCACCCTCGCGGGCCGTGAATATCCGGACAAGTGACCTTTGTACCCCTGTACTCCGCTCCGGTCCTGCGGTCCCCGGCCCGCATTCCGCCGTGCTGCACGGCGGACCGGGTGGCCCCCGCGCCGGCCGCCTCTCCGGGCCGTTAATCTGACCCCCGTCAACAAGGCACCAAGAAGGGGCGGATCCGGTGGCGGACATCGAGGAAGCACGCAAGGCGTTCGACCGGTTCGATGCGAACGGCGACGGCTTCATCACGGCGGCGGAGTGGAAGAGCGCCATGGCGCAGATGGGGGACTTCTACGCCACCGAGGCGGTGGCCGAGGCCGTCATCGCGAAGCAGGACACCAACGGCGACAAGCTCCTCTCCTTCGACGAGTTCTGGGCCCACCTGAACAAGTAGTTCCGTAGGCCGCCCGAACGAGCGGCGAAGCGAGAGACGGGGCGGGCACGGCATCAGCCGGCCCGCCCCTTCGCGTACCCCCTCGGCGTGCATGTGCCGTGCCGGGCACTCCACGGCCGGGCCCCCGCTCCCGCCGCCCCGGCGAGCGGGCCGCCCGCCGTCCGCGGGTGCGCCCCGCCGAACGGTAGGGATCCGGTCAACCGAGGTGGTGGGAGGCCGGAAGGCGCGGAATGCCGGAATAGCCGATGGCGGCCGGAGGTTGGTGGACTTTCGACAGCACTGCCGAAAGCGACAAGCGCACATCAGCACCGACTGGTGGCGACAAGCACTGTCGAACACCGACAAGCGATGTCAAGGGCCGACAAGCACCGACACCTGCCGATGACAGTGCTGCGACAGGCAGACAGCACCGAGAAGGTTCTCCCCTCCGGAAGGTCAAGTCATGAAGATCGGCATCATCGGCGCCGGGCACATCGGCGGCAATCTCACCCGTCGCCTGACGGCGCTGGGCCACGACGTGTCCGTCGCCAACTCGCGCGCCCCCGAGACCCTGGCGCCCCTGGCCGAGGAGACCGGCGCCACGCCCGTGTGGGCGACCGAGGCGGCCAAGGACGCCCAGGTCGTCGTGATCACCGTCCCGGTGAAGGCCGTGCCCGATCTGCCGAGCGGCCTGCTGGACGGGGCCGCCGAGGGCGTCGCCGTCATCGACACCAACAACTACTACCCGCAGCAGCGCGACGGACGGATCTCCGCCATCGAGGACGACGGGCTGACCGAGAGCCGCTGGACCGAACGGCAGATCGGCCACCCCGTCATCAAGGCCTTCAACGGCACCTACGCCCAGGACATCCTGGACAAGCCGCAGCCCAAGGGCACGCCCGGCCGTATCGCCCTGCCGGTCGCGGGGGACGACGAGGCCGCCAAGCGGGTCGTGCGCGACCTGATCGACGAGATCGGCTTCGACACCGTGGACGCGGGCGGCATCGACGAGTCGTGGCGCCAGCAGCCGGGCACCCCGGTGTACGGCCTCGCGGCGGACGCCGAGGCCGTCGGCAAGGCGCTGGCGGAGGCCGGCCCGGAGCGCACAGCGGCGTTCAGGGGCTAGTCGGCGGACGCCGTCACCGGGCCGTCCGGGGCCGGCAGCGGGCCCGGACGGCTCACGAGCCCCGGGCCCACTCCCGGAGCTTCGCGGTGCTGGAGAAGTTGGCCACGTCCTTGTCCAGCGGATGGTCGGAGTACTGGTGGAAGGTCCAGTGCGCCTTGATCCGGGGCTTGCCCGCGGTCGTGGGGTCGGCGATCCAGAGCCCGTCGCCCGCGTGCGACGTCCGGTCCACGTTCAGCCAGAAGTCGCGGTTGCAGTACAGGACGACCCGGTGGTGCGGACGCAGCCGCTTCACCTCGTGCAGGAACGCGTCCTTCTCGGCGTTGCTCGCATGCGTGCCCTCACCGGTCCGCTCCCAGTCGACCGCGAGCACATCGTGCTCCCTCGACGCGCACTCGGTCACGAAGTACTCGGCCTGCGCGGCGATATGGCCCGGCCACAGGAAGTGGTAGAACCCCACGACACAGCCGGCGTCGCGCGCCTGCTTCGCCTGCGCCCGTTGCCGGGGGTTGATGTACGACCGTCCCTCGGTGGCCTTCACGAACACGAAGGCCAGACCGTCGGTCTCGAACGACGACTGATACGCGCTGACATCGATGCCATGGAGCATCCGACAGCCTCCTGACGCACTGTGTGGGGGGAGCCCGGCCCCTGAATGGTTCCCAAGGGCCGGGCGCCTCATCCCAGGTGTCGGCGCGGCGGGCGGTTCAGCACTCGATGATGTTCACCGCCAGCCCGCCCCGGGCCGTCTCCTTGTACTTGACGCTCATGTCGGCGCCCGTGTCCTTCATGGTCTTGATGACCTTGTCCAGGGAGACCTTGTGGCTGCCGTCGCCCCGCATGGCCATCTTGGCGGCGGTCACGGCCTTCACCGCGGCCATGCCGTTGCGCTCGATGCAGGGGATCTGGACGAGGCCGCCGACGGGGTCGCAGGTCAGGCCGAGGTTGTGCTCCATGCCGATCTCGGCGGCGTTCTCGACCTGCTCGGGGCTGCCGCCGAGGACCTCGGCGAGGGCGCCGGCGGCCATGGAGCAGGCGGAGCCGACCTCGCCCTGGCAGCCGACCTCGGCGCCGGAGATCGAGGCGTTCTCCTTGAAGAGCATGCCGATGGCGCCCGCGGCGAGGAGGAAGCGGACCACGCCGTCCTCGTCCGCGCCCGGGACGAAGTTCATGTAGTAGTGCAGGACGGCCGGGATGATGCCGGCGGCGCCGTTCGTGGGCGCGGTGACCACGCGGCCGCCCGCGGCGTTCTCCTCGTTCACCGCCATCGCGTAGAGCGTGGCCCACTCCATGGCGTGCGCGTGGGGGTTGCCCTCGGCGCGCAGCTGGCGGGCCGTGGTCGCGGCCCGGCGGCGCACCTTCAGGCCACCCGGCAGGATGCCCTCACGGGAGATGCCCCGGGAGACACAGGCCTGCATCACATGCCAGATGTCCAGGAGGCCGGAGCGGATCTCGTCCTCCGTGCGCCACGACTTCTCGTTCTCGAGCATGAGCGAGGAGATGGACAGGCCGGTCTCCCGAGTGAGGCGCAGCAGCTCGTCGCCCGTGCGGAAGGGGTGCTTCAGCACCGTGTCGTCGAGCTTGATCCGGTCCTCGCCCACGGCGTCCTCGTCCACGACGAATCCGCCGCCGACGGAGTAGTACGTCTTCTCCAGCTGGACGGTGCCCGTCGCGTCGTACGCCCAGAGGGTCATGCCGTTCGCGTGGTACGGCAGCGCCTTGCGGCGGTGCAGGACCAGGTTCTTGTCGAAGTCGAAGTCGATCTCGTGCACGCCCAGCAGGCTGATCCGCCGGCTGCTCCGGATCCGTTCCACCCGGTCGTCGGCCGTCTCCACGTCCACCGTGCGCGGCGACTCGCCCTCCAGGCCCAGCAGCACCGCCTTCGGGGTGCCGTGGCCGTGGCCGGTCGCGCCCAGCGAGCCGTACAGCTCCGCGCGTATGGAGGCGGTGTGGGCCAGCAGGCCCTCGTTCTTCAGGCGGCGGGCGAACATCCGCGCGGCGCGCATCGGGCCCACCGTATGGGAGCTGGACGGGCCGATGCCGATCGAGAACAGGTCGAAGACCGAGATGGCCACGGGGAACTCCTCAAACAAGTGGTAGACGCCGTTGTCCGCCGAGTGGTGCAGGAACGTTTGTCCGCCGGTGTGGGGTGCGGGAAAGGGTGAGAAGGAGGCGGAGGGTCCGGGGCACCGCACGCACGGTCAGTGTGCACGGCGCCCCGGACAATCGTACGTACTCGGTACGTACTCCGAGGAAACGAACTACTTCAGACCCGGGTACAGCGGGTGCTTTGCCGCGAGGGCGGCGACGCGGGCCTTCAGCTGCTCGGCGTCGAAGCCCGGCTTGAGGACCTCGGCGATGATGTCCGCGACCTCGCGGAAGTCCTCGGCCTGGAAACCGCGGGTGGCCAGCGCGGGGGTGCCGATGCGCAGGCCCGAGGTGACCATCGGGGGCCGGGGGTCGTTGGGGACGGCGTTCCGGTTGACGGTGATGCCGACCTCGTGGAGGCGGTCCTCGGCCTGCTGGCCGTCCAGCTCGGAGTCGCGCAGGTCGACCAGGACGAGGTGGACGTCGGTGCCGCCGGAGAGGACCGAGCCGCCGGCAGCCCTGACGTCGTCCTGGACCAGCCGCTCGGCGATGATCCGGGCGCCGTCCAGGGTGCGCTGCTGGCGCTCCTTGAACTCCTCGGTCGCGGCGACCTTGAAGGAAACCGCCTTGGCGGCGATCACGTGCTCCAGGGGGCCACCCTGCTGACCGGGGAAGACCGCCGAGTTGATCTTCTTGGCGAGGTCCGCGGTGGACAGGATCACACCGCCGCGGGGTCCGCCGAGGGTCTTGTGGGTGGTGGTGGTGACCACGTGGGCGTGCGGGACGGGGTTGGGGTGCAGGCCCGCGGCGACGAGGCCGGCGAAGTGGGCCATGTCGACCATGAGGTAGGCACCGACCTCGTCGGCGATGCGGCGGAAGGCCGCGAAGTCCAGCTGCCGCGGGTAGGCGGACCAGCCGGCGACGATCAGCTTCGGCTTGGACTCCTTGGCCAGACGCTCGACCTCGGCCATGTCGACCAGGCCGTCGTCGCCGACGTGGTAGGCGACCACGTTGTAGAGCTTGCCGGAGAAGTTGATCTTCATGCCGTGGGTCAGGTGCCCGCCGTGGGCGAGGTTGAGACCCATGATCGTGTCGCCGGGCTTGAGCAGGGCGAACATCGCGGCGGCGTTGGCCTGGGCGCCGGAGTGCGGCTGGACGTTGGCGTGCTCGGCGCCGAACAGGGCCTTGATGCGGTCGATGGCGATCTGCTCGACCACGTCGACGTGCTCGCAGCCGCCGTAGTAGCGGCGGCCGGGGTAGCCCTCGGCGTACTTGTTGGTCAGCACCGAGCCCTGGGCCTGCATGACCGCGACCGGAGCGAAGTTCTCCGAGGCGATCATCTCCAGGGTCGACTGCTGACGGTGCAGCTCGGCGTCGACCGCGGCCGCGACATCCGGGTCCAGCTCGTGGAGGGAGGTGTTCAGAAGCGACATGGGTGAGTGGTCCTTAGTTGCCGGCGGAGAACGCGGAGTACTCGTCGGCGGAGAGCAGGTCGTCCGGCTCGTCCGTGACGCGCACCTTGAACAGCCAGCCGCCCTCGAAGGGGGCCGAGTTCACCAGCGACGGGTCGTCCACGACGTCCTGGTTGATCTCGACGATCTCGCCCGTGACCGGCGCGTACAGGTCCGAGACCGACTTGGTGGACTCCAGCTCGCCGCAGGACTCACCCGCGGACACCGTGCTGCCGACCTCCGGGAGCTGGGCGTAGACGACATCGCCGAGCGCGTTCGCCGCGAACTCCGTGATGCCGACCGTCGACACGCCGTCCTCGGCGGTCGACAGCCACTCGTGCTCCTTGCTGTAGCGAAGCTGCTGGGGGTTGCTCATGGCCTGAATTCTCCTGTACGCGGGGGAGTGGTGATGAACAAGGGGTCTTGGGATATGAGACGCGCGGGCGTCCGGCACCCTGCTGTGCGCAGTGTCACGCGTGATGCCTCTGTGACGTGATGAGACTTCCGTGACGTGGCATGATTTCTGCCGTTTTGGGCGCCTTGTACGGCTTCTGTGCTACTTCTGCCGCTTGTAGAAGGGCAGGGCGACGACCTCGTACGCCTCGTGGGCGCCGCGGATGTCCACGCCGACGCCCTCGGCGCCCGGCACGGCGTGCTCCGCGTCGACGTAGGCCATCGCGATCGGCTTGCCCAGCGTGGGGGAGGGGGCACCGGAGGTGACCTCGCCGATCACCTCGCCGCCGGCGACCACGGAGAAGCCCGCACGCGGCACCCGGCGGCCCTCGGCGATCAGGCCGACGAGCTTGCGCGGCGCCTTGGTGGCGGCGCGCTCGGCGGCGGCCTCCAGAGCCGCCCGCCCCACGAAGTCGCCCTCCTTCTCGAACTTCACGACCCTGCCGAGGCCCGCGTCGAAGGGGGTCAGTGCGGTGGTCAGCTCGTGCCCGTACAGCGGCATGCCCGCCTCCAGGCGCAGCGTGTCGCGGCAGGACAGACCGCAGGGCACCAGACCGGCCGGAGCGCCGGCCTCGGTCAGCGCCTGCCACAGCTTCTCGGCGTGCTCAGGGGCCACGAACAGCTCGAAGCCGTCCTCGCCGGTGTAACCGGTGCGGGCGATCAGCGCGGGAACCCCGGCGACGGTCCCCGGCAGGCCCGCGTAGTACTTCAGGCCGTCCAGGTCGGCGTCGGTGAGCGACTTGAGGATGCCGGGGGACTCGGGGCCCTGCACGGCGATCAGCGCGTACGCGTCACGGTCGTCGCGCACCTCGGCGTCGAATCCGGCGGCGCGCTCGGTGACGGCGTCCAGCACGATCTGGGCGTTGGAGGCGTTCGCCACGACCATGTACTCGGTCTCACCGAGGCGGTACACGATCAGGTCGTCGAGGATCCCGCCGTCCTCCCGGCAGATCATGGTGTACCGGGCCCGGCCCACGGCGATGCTGCCGATGTTGCCGACGAGCGCGTGGTCCAGCAGGGCCGCGGCCTGCGGGCCGGTGACGGTGATCTCGCCCATGTGGGAGAGGTCGAACAGGCCGGCCTTGGTGCGGACGGCGTTGTGCTCGTCGCGCTCGCTGCCGTAGCGCAGCGGCATGTCCCAGCCCGCGAAGTCGGTCATGGTGGCGCCCAGCGAGCGATGCAGCGCATCGAGGGCGGTGTGACGGGGGGCGTTGCTCATTACGTACTGCTCCCAGGGCATGCATGACGGGCGAGGACGATCCTCCCCATCTGTCATCGGAACCTGAGAGGTTCGCCAAGAGCCCGCACCGGGGACTCGGCTTGCACCTTGGGTGGAGCCACAGGGCTCGCTTTTCAGATCTGCCTCATCCACGCGGTATCGGGGCCTGAGAGATTCAAGGGAGGAACTTGCTCCTTCGGCGCCCCGGCCTCACGGCCGAGAGCTCTCCCGCGCGGATTCAAGCGGCCTGTATGCAGTTGGCGCGCACATCATTGCACGGCTCGCCGCGATGCGGCAGTCGCAGATCCGACCGGTACCCACGAAGCGGCGGTCCCGGCCCCGCGCTGCCCCGCCGGCCCGGCCCCGTGCGACCCCGCAGGCCCGGTCGCGGGGTGCGGGAACCGGGCGACTCCCTTGTGTCGGATTACCTTCTCTTTACACTCGTCGGGGAGAGGCACCGGAGGTGTCCGGAAGCAGTCGTATCCCCAGGGGGAGGCCGATCGCGGTGGACAGGACCAGGGCGTACGCCACCACGGCGGGGGTCGCGCTGCCCGGGCAGCGGCGCGTGCGCGCGGCGCACGGACCCGTCCCGCTCGTCCGGGACCTGCGCGGACGGCGCCCCGCCGTGCTGTCCTTCGCCGAGGGCGACGTGGTCGTCGTCTCCGGGCTGCCCGGCAGCGGCAAGTCGACGCTGATGCGGCGCACCGCCGCCGGCGCCCGGGTCGACTCGCAGGACATGCGCGAGCACTGGGCCCGCCGCATGCCCCGCTTCCTGCCGTACGCCGTGTACCGGCCGCTCGTCCGCATCGCTCACTACTGGGGTCTGCGCCGCGCGCTGGGTTCCGGAGGGAGCGTCGTCGTGCACGACTGCGGTACACAGGCGTGGGTGCGCCGCTGGCTGGGCCGTGCGGCGCGCAGACGCGGCACCGTGCTCCATCTGCTGCTGCTCGATGTGCCGCCCGAGACGGCCCGGGCCGGCCAGCGCGAGCGCGGCCGCGGCGTCTCGCACTATGCCTTCCTGCGGCACCGCAGGACCGTGGCCCGGCTGCTGACCGGAGTGGAGCGGGGAGAGCTGCCGCGCGGGTGTGCCTCGGCCGTCCTGCTGGACCGCCGGGCGGCCGACGCCCTGCGGACGATCGCATTCCATGGACGGAGCGTCCGCGGCGCACCCGGGACGCGTTAGGGTGCGACCCGCAGCAGCGTTACGAGCAGGTGGTAGGAAGAGATGGACATCCCGGCGCAGGCCGCCGCTCCCCATCCCCACGCGGGGTGGCCCGGCAACGAACTGGAGGAGGTGCTCGCCGCATCCCTCGGCGCCGCCGCATCGGCGGCCGGCCGGATCGTGGAGGTCCTCGGCCGCAGCCACGTCTGGGTGCCGCTGCCGAACGGCGGCAGCCCCGACGGCGGGAGCCTCGACCTGCCCGCCATCGAGATCGACGGCCAGGCCTACGTCCCCGTCTTCAGCTCCGAGCAGCAGTTCCGCCAGGTCGTGGGCGACGCCATGTCGTACGCCGTCGCGCCCGCCGTCGAGTTCGCGCGCGGCCTGCCGCCCCAGCTCGGCATCGCGGTGAACCCCGACGGCATCGTCGGCGTTCCGCTGCCGCCCCCCGCCGTCGCCGAGCTGTGCCGCACGGGCCGCAGCGAGCTCGACGGGCCCGCCGGCGGCGGCCGCGTCCACCTGCGCGAACCCGACTGGCAGGAAGACCCGGTCGACTTCCTGTCGGCCGCGTCCGCCGAGTTCGCGGACGCCGGTGTGGTCCTCACCGCCCGCCGCTGCCTGGCCAGCGTCGAGGGCGACGCCCCCGTGCTGTTCGTGGGCGTCGAACTCTCCACGTGGGAGGGAAACGCCCGGGAGCTGCCGATGGACGCGCTGGGCCGTGCCCTCGGCAGGGCCTCCGCCGCCTGGCCGGTGAACCTCGTCCTGCTGGACATCACCGACGACCCGGTGGCCGACTGGATGCGCCAGAAGGTGCGCCCCTTCTACCACCGGGGCCACTGACCTTGACCGCTCTCCTGGCACCCGCTCGCGAGTGCACCGGCGACACCACGGGCCCGGTGCGTCAAGTCGGTGTCAGGGACGCCGCTTAAGCTGGTTTCATGACGGGGTCGGGTGCGTGTTGAGAGCGTCGCGAAGGGGCGGTCAAGGGTGAGTGCGTCGGGCACGGCTGCGGCCGGACAGGTCGAGCACATGCTGCGCCAGGTGACACCCGGGCGCTACGACGCGTACGAGGCGTTGCTGCGCGCCCTCGCCGACCCCGCGTCCGGCCAGATCTGGATGCTGCTCTGGCACGGACAGGCCGGCTCGCCCGACGCGCAGTACGGGAACATGGAGGTCGACGGCTTCGGCTACGCCCCCTGTGTGACCTCCGCGCAGGAGCTGTCGGCGAGCGGCTGGAACCGTTCGTACGAGGTCGTCCCGGTGCTCGACGTGGCCCGCACCCTCTACCCCGACCAGTACGGCCTCTGGCTCAATCCGCACGCTCCGGGCGGCGGTGTCGGCATCCCCTGGCTCGACCTGCGCCGGATCGCGACCGGCCTCGACCGGCAGCCCGCCGGGCCGCTGCGGATCGGCGAACCGGGCATCGAGATCCCCCAGTTCTACGCGCTGCTCACGCAGAACGCCCACCGCACCCCCGCCGTCCGCTCCCTGCGCCGCGCCTGGGTGCAGCCCGCGCTCGGCGCCCCGTACCTGGCCATCGGCCTCGACGTCTACGACACGAGTCCGCCCGCCGTGGACGCCGTACGGGCGATGATGCAGCAGTCCATCGGCGCCGTCCCGGACGGGCTGCCCGTGTCGACGGTGGCGCTCTCCGACGAGTACGACCCCGTCGCCATGTGGCTGCGTGCCAACGCCCGCCCGTTCTACGACCGCGAGTCCCACGCCGCCCCCTCCTCCCCGGCCGCCGGATACGGATATCCCCCGGCGCGCGGCGCGTACTGATTCACCTTAATTGCCCCGGGTCCGCCCCCTCTCGGCGTCCATCGGCCAACTTGCCCCCATGAGCGGCCGCTTGGCGGTTCCGTCCCCCGCGCGGATCGCCGTACGTGCCCGTCACATGCGATTCCAGCTATCGACCATGGTGTTCGGATAGCGGAATGTTCCAGGCCACATCACGGTTGCGCATCCTTTCCTGGCCAGATCTGGCGGGTGATCACGGGGGCGTTGAAGACTCCCCGCATGCACGGGCCGCTCGGCCCCATGTGCGAGCTGCGCGATCAAATGTCCCGAGTCGGGACCTCTCGCGCTGCAGACGGGTAGGGGCCGCTACAGCGGCAAGCGCGGGCCGGTCACCTCCGGCCGGGAAGGGGCAGTCACCCGTGACCGCACCGATCGAGACCACCGGGGCCGCGGCCGAGGCGCAGCCCGAGGCAGTCCTCGCCGGAGCCAAACAGAGCCAGATCGAAGGCCGTTCCCTCGGACAGATCGCATGGACCCGCTTCAAGCGGGACAAGGTGGCCGTCGCGGGTGGAATCGTCGTCCTGCTGCTCATTCTGACGGCGGTGCTCGCCAAGCCGATCCAGGCCGTCTTCGGCCTCGACCCCAACGACTTCCACCAGAACCTCATCGACCCGGCCCTGCTTGCTCCCAAGGGCGGCTGGGGAGGTATCAGTTGGGACCACCCGCTGGGTGTCGACCCGCAGTACGGCCGTGACGTCCTCGCCCGTGTCATCGAGGGCTCGTGGGTCTCGCTGCTGGTCGCCGGCGGATCGACCCTGCTGTCCGTGGTGATCGGCGTCGTCATGGGCGTGGTTGCCGGCTTCTACGGCGGCTGGGTGGACACGCTGATCAGCAGGGCCATGGACACCTTCCTCGCCTTCCCGCTGCTGCTCTTCGCGATCTCGATCTCCGCTTCGCTCCAGGACGGGGCGTTCGGACTCACCGGACTGCCGCTGCGCATCGCCGTCCTGATCTTCGTGATCGGTTTCTTCAACTGGCCGTACATGGCGCGCATCGTGCGAGCGCAGACGCTGAGCCTGCGTGAGCGCGAGTTCGTCGAGGCGGCCCGCAGCCTGGGTGCCCGCGGTCCGTTCATCGTGTTCCGCGAGCTTCTGCCCAACCTCGTCGCACCGATCCTCGTCTACTCGACGATGCTCATCCCGACGAACATCCTCTTCGAGGCCGCCCTCAGTTACCTGGGTGTGGGCATCGCTCCGCCGCAGGCCTCCTGGGGCGGCATGCTCACCACCGCCACGCCCCTCTACGAGGCGGATCCGATGTACATGATCGTGCCGGGCCTGGCCATCTTCATCACGGTCCTGGCATTCAACCTGCTGGGCGACGGGCTGCGTGATGCGCTCGATCCCCGCAGCAAATAAAGCGCGGCAACAGCCAGTTCGTCCGCAGCAACCATCCGATTGAGGGGGCTTTCCTCAGGTGAAGACCAAGAAAGTGACAGCAGCAGTCGCCACTGTTCTGGCGCTGACGCTGGGCGCGACCGCGTGCAACGGCTCCAAGGATGACGGCGGCAAGGGGGGCTCCGCCAAGGCAGACGCCGCGCTGACGTCCGTCGTCAACAAGAGCGACAAGAAGGGCGGCACGGCCTCCTACGAGCTGGCCGACACGCCGGACTCGCTGGACCCGGGCAACACGTACTACGGCTGGGTGCAGAACTTCTCCCGTCTCTACGCGCGTACCCTGACCACCTTCAAGCCGGCGGCCGGCAAGGCGGGCCTCCAGGTCGTCCCGGACATGGCCGAGTCCCTGGGCAAGCCCAGCGCCGACGCCAAGACCTGGACGTACAAGCTGCGTGCGGGCCTGAAGTTCGAGGACGGCACGCCGATCACCTCGAAGGACGTCAAGTACGCCGTCGAGCGTTCCAACTTCGCCCCCGAGGCGCTGTCCAACGGTCCGACCTACTTCAAGGCGCACCTCGAGGGCGGCGACAAGTACAAGGGCCCGTACAAGGACAAGTCCAAGGACGGCATCAAGTCGATCGAGACGCCGGACGACCGGACGATCGTCTTCCACCTGAAGGACGCCTTCGCGGACTTCGACTACCTGGCGACGTTCTCGCAGACCGCCCCCGTGCCGCAGGCCAAGGACAAGGGCGCCTCCTACGTCCAGCACATCGTGTCCTCGGGCCCGTACAAGTTCCAGTCGTACGAGGAGGGCAAGGACGCCACCCTCGTCCGCAACACCAGCTGGGACCCGAAGACGGACCCGATCCGCAAGGCCCTGCCGGACAAGATCACGCTCCGCTTCAAGGTCAACCAGCCGACGATCGACAACAGCCTGATGTCGGACGCCATCACGACGGACGCGGGTGGCACCGGTGTCGCCCCGGAGACCCAGCCCAAGGTCCTGCAGAGCGCCAAGTACAAGAGCCAGCTGGACGGCTCCTACGCCGGTGCGACCTCGTACATGGGTCTGAACCTGCACGTGAAGCCGTTCGACAACGTCCACTGCCGCAAGGCCGTGCAGTGGGGTCTCGACCGGGCCTCGGTCCAGGCCGCCGCCGGTGGTGACCCGAAGGGTGACGTCGCCACGACGCTGCTGCCGCCGACCGTCAACGGCTACAGCAAGTTCGACCTGTACCCGACCGCGGGTCACAAGGGCGACGTGGCCAAGGCCAAGGACGAGCTCAAGCAGTGCGGCAAGCCGAAGGGCTTCTCCACCAACCTGACGGCCCGCTCGGACCGTCCGGCGGAGATGGCCATGGCCACCGCCATCCAGGCGTCGCTGAAGAAGATCGGCATCACGGCGGACATCAAGTCCTACCCGACCGGTAAGTACTTCACGAACTTCGCGGGCAACCCGAGCTACGTGCACGCGCACAAGCTGGGCATGATCATGACCGCGTGGGGCGCCGACTGGCCGACCGGCTTCGGCTTCCTGGACCAGATCATCAACGGCTCGGCCATCAAGCCGTCCGGTGGCAACAACGTCCAGGAGATCGACGACCCGAAGATCAACAAGGCGCTGAACGACGCGATCGCCAACACCGACGCCGCCGCCCGTGCCAAGGCCTGGGGCGACATCGACAAGATGGTGGCGGAGAACGCCTCGGCCGTGCCGCTGACGTACCGCAAGAACCTGCTGCTCCGGCCGACCTCCGCGACGAACGTCACGGTCACCCAGGCCTACCTCGGCATGTACGACTACCTGCTGATGGGCTCCGCGAAGTAGCAGCGGGCCCGGTGGGCTGAAGAGACTGAAAGGCAGGTGAAGGCACCGGTGCCCGTCGATGCGGGTCACCCCCGCACGGCGGGCACCGGTGCCGGACAGCTGTGGCTGCGTACATCATCCGACGCGTGTTTGGCGCTGTGGTGCTGCTGCTGATCGTCAGCGCCGTCACCTTTGCGATTTTCTTCCTCGTGCCCCGGCTCGCCGGGCAGTCGATGGACCAACTGGCCGCGCAGTACGTGGGCAAGGACGCCAACCCGGCGTCCATCGCCGCGGTGAAGAAGAACCTCGGGTTCGACCAACCGCTGTACACCCAGTACTGGCACTTCATCAAGCAGATCTTCACCGGCGCCGACTACAAGTTCGGTCCCGACGCCACGCACTGCGACGCGCCGTGCTTCGGCTACTCGTTCAAGTCGCACATCGAGGTCTGGCCGCAGATCACCGAGCGCATCCCGGTGACCTTCTCGCTCGCCATCGGTGCCGCCGTGATCTGGGTGCTGACCGGTGTGGCGACGGGTGTGGTCTCGGCGCTGCGCCGCGGCACCTTCCTCGACCGCTTCTTCATGGGCGTGGCGCTGGCCGGCGTCTCCCTCCCGATCTTCTTCACCGGCATGCTCGCCCTCGGCGTCTTCACCGTGCAGATTCCGATCTGGGACACGGGCATCAACTACGTCAACTTCACCGACGATCCGCTGGGCTGGGCGTGGAACCTGCTCATCCCGTGGTGCAGCCTCGCCTTCCTCTACTCGGCGCTCTACGCCCGGCTCACCCGCGCCGGAATGCTGGAGACCATGAGCGAGGACTACATCCGCACGGCCCGGGCCAAGGGTCTGCGGGAGTCCAAGGTGGTCGCCAAGCACGGTCTGCGGGCGGCGCTCACGCCGATCGTCACCATCTTCGGCATGGACTTCGGTCTGCTCATCGGCGGCGCGGTCATCACCGAGGGGGTCTTCTCCTTCCAGGGCCTCGGCTTCTACGCGGTCAAGGGCGTGGGGGACAACGACCTGCCGATCGTCATGGGTGTCACGCTGGTGGCCGCCTTCTTCATCGTCGTCTGCAATCTGCTGGTGGACCTGGTGTACGCCGCCATTGATCCCCGGGTGAGGCTCGCATGACTGAACTCAGCAAGACCGGAGCGGCAGTGGGCGAGCCCGTGGCGGATCCGCCGGCGGACACCGAGGGGGCGTTCCTCTCCGTACGCGACCTGCGCATCCACTTCGAGACGGACGACGGCCTCGTCAGGTCCGTCGACGGCGTCAGCTTCGACGTCCGGCCCGGGAAGACCCTGGGGATCGTCGGCGAGTCCGGCTCCGGCAAGTCGGTCACCTCGCTCGGCATCATGGGTCTGCACCGCACCGCCCGGGCGAAGATCTCCGGCGAGGTCTGGCTGGACGGCGAGGAGCTCATCGGCGCGGACCCCGACCACGTACGGCGGCTGCGCGGCCAGAAGATGGCGATGATCTTCCAGGACCCGCTGTCCGCCATGCACCCGTACTACTCGGTGGGCGCCCAGATCGTGGAGGCCTACCGCACGCACCACAAGGTCTCGAAGAAGGCGGCGAAGACCCGCGCGATCGAGATGCTGGAGCGGGTCGGCATCCCGGAGCCGAACAAGCGGGTCGACAGCTATCCGCACGAGTTCTCCGGCGGTATGCGCCAGCGGGCGATGATCGCGATGTCGCTGGTCAACAACCCGCAGCTGCTGATCGCGGACGAGCCGACCACCGCACTGGACGTGACCGTCCAGGCGCAGATCCTCGACCTGATCCGGGACCTGCAGAAGGAGTTCGGCTCCGCCGTCATCATGATCACTCACGATCTGGGAGTGGTCGCCGAGATGGCCGACGACCTCCTCGTGATGTACGGCGGCCGCTGCGTGGAGCGCGGCCCGGCGGAGAAGGTGTTCTACGAGCCCCGGCACCCCTACACCTGGGGCCTGTTGGGCTCGATGCCGCGCCTCGACCGCGACCAGCAGGAACGCCTGATCCCGGTCAAGGGCTCCCCGCCCTCACTGATCAACATCCCGTCCGGCTGCGCCTTCAACCCGCGCTGCCCGTACGCCGACGTGCCCAAGGACAACGTCACCCGTACCGTCCGGCCCGAACTCGGCGAGGTCGGCAGCCGGCACTGGGCGGCCTGCCACATGTCGCAGGAGGAGCGGGAGCGTATCTGGACCGAAGAGATTGCGCCGAAGCTGTGAGCGAGAACCACAAGGACTCCGCGGTGACCATTCCTGCACAGAGCGGCGGCGCCACCCTCACCAAGGACGCCGCCCCCGGCGAGACCCTGCTCAAGGTGACCGGGCTGCAGAAGCACTTCCCGATCCGGAAGGGCCTGATGCAGCGCCAGGTCGGCGCCGTGAAGGCCGTCGACGGCATCGACTTCGACGTGCGTGCGGGGGAGACCCTGGGCGTCGTGGGCGAGTCCGGCTGCGGCAAGTCGACGATGGGCCGGCTGATCACACGGCTGCTGGAGCCCACCGGCGGCACGGTCGAGTTCCAGGGCAAGGACATCACGCATCTCAGCACGAGCGGCATGCGTCCGCTGCGCCGCGATGTGCAGATGATCTTCCAGGACCCGTACTCGTCGCTGAACCCGCGGCACACGATCGGCACGATCGTCGGGGCCCCCTTCAAGCTCCAGGGCGTCAAGCCCGAGGGCGGCATCAAGAAGGAGGTCCAGCGGCTGCTGTCGGTGGTCGGCCTCAACCCCGAGCACTACAACCGCTATCCGCACGAGTTCTCCGGCGGCCAGCGCCAGCGCATCGGCATCGCGCGGGCGCTCGCCCTCAACCCGAAGCTGGTCGTCGCCGACGAGCCGGTGTCGGCGCTGGACGTTTCCATCCAGGCCCAGGTCGTGAACCTGCTCGACGACCTCCAGCAGGAGCTCGGTCTCACGTACGTGATCATCGCGCACGACCTGTCCGTCGTCCGGCACGTCTCGGACCGGATCGCGGTGATGTACCTCGGCAAGATCGTCGAACTGGCGGACCGGGACTCGCTGTACACGGCGCCCATGCACCCGTACACCAAGGCGCTCATGTCGGCCGTGCCGATCCCCGACCCCAAGCGGCGCGGCGTCAAGAGCGAGCGCATCCTGCTCAGGGGCGACGTGCCCTCGCCGATCGCGCCGCCGAGCGGCTGCCGGTTCCACACCCGGTGCTGGAAGGCGACGGAGATCTGCCGGACGACGGAGCCCGCGATGCTGGAGCTGAAGCCCGGCCAGCGGGTGGCCTGCCACCACCCGGAGAACTTCGAGGACCAGGCGCCGCAGGACACGGTGCTGCTGTCCGCCGCGAAGGCGGCCGGCGAACTGGTGCCGGACGAGGTGCTGGCGGAGTCGGCGGAGACGTCGGCTGCGGTGGCCGCCGCGGTGGAGGGCGAGCCGTCCACCGAGGGGTCCGCTGCCGAGGAGTCCGGAGCCAAGGAGCCCGCTGCCGAGGCGTCCGTAGCCGAGGAGTCCGTAGTCGAGGACACCGAGGCCGCCGATGGTGCCGCGGACACCGAGGCCTCCACCGACGCCGACGGCGGTGAGTCCTCCGCGAGTGACGGGCCGTCCGAGGGTCAGGAGTCAACCGACCGCTGAGGCATGACGAGTTGGCAAAGTCATGTACATGTCCCGACGGGAGAGTGCAGAGTCTGCGTGTCCGACACATCGGAACACGCGCGAAGGGATGACTCATGGCACTCTCCCGTTCGGCACGTTGGGCGGCCGTCGCCACCGCGGCGGCCTCTTTCCTCACCATCGCGGCGTCCTCCGCCCCCACCCCGGGCGCGGACGGCATCGGCGACTCCTATTTCCCCCAGCTCGGCAACGGTGGCTTCGATGCGCGCCACTACGCGCTCGACGTCGCGTACGACCCGGACACCGCCCGCCTCGACGGCCGCACCACGATCACCGCGCGCGCCACTCAGAACCTCTCGTCCTTCGACCTGGACCTCCAGAAGCTGGACGTCTCGTCGATCGAGGTGAACGGCAGAGCGGCCCGCTTCACCCGCACCGGCGACGAGATACGCGTCACTCCCCGCGGCCCGCTGTCCCGGGGCCGCACCTTCACCGTGACCGTCACCTACGGCGGCGTCCCCGAACCGCTCGGCGGCCCGATCATCTTCGGCTCCCCCTACGGCTGGATGAAGACGGCCGACGGCGTCTTCGTCGCCTGTGAGCCGAATGCGGCCTCCACCTGGTTCCCGTCCAGCGACCACCCCTCCGACAAGGCCACGTACGACATCCGGATCAAGGCGCCGAAGGGCCTGACCGGTGTGTCCAACGGGCGGCTGGTGTCGACGCGCACCAAGGGCGACGAGACCGTCACGCACTGGCGTGAGAGCCGCCCGATGGCGACGTACCTCGCGACCGCCACCATCGGGAAGTTCGACGTACGGACCGGGCGGACACCCGCCGGGACGCCGATCTACGTCGCAATCGATCCGAAGCTGGAGAACAGCGAGACCGTCGATGTGTACGGGGTCACCGCCGAGGCCACCGACTACTGGTCGAAGCTCTTCGGTCCGTACCCCTTCGAGGAGACCGGCGCCATCGTCGACGACATGCCGCAGGCCGGATTCTCGCTGGAGGTGCAGAGCAAGCCCGCCTACTCGGCCGTCCGCAACGAGACCACGATCGTGCACGAGCTGGCCCACCAGTGGTTCGGCGACTCCGTCTCGGTCCACCGCTGGAAGGACATCTGGCTCAACGAGGGCTTCGCGAGCTATGCCCAGTGGCTGTGGGAGGAGCACCGCGGCCGTGCCACCGCACACGACCTCGCCCGCGCCTACTACGACTCCAAGCCGGCCGACGACCCCTTCTGGCAGGTCACCGTCGGCGACCCGCAGCGCGACACGATGTTCGCCTCCGCCGTCTACCGGCGCGGTGCGCTGACCCTCCAGATGCTGCGCGAGCGGATCGGCGACGAGGCGTTCTTCCGGCTGCTGCGCACCTGGACCAGGGTCCACCGGTACGGGAACGCGGAGACCGCGGACTTCGAGCGGCTCGCGGAAAAGGTGTCCGGACAGCGGCTGGACGATCTGTTCCGGACGTGGCTGTTCACTACCGGGAAGCCCGCGCTTTAGCGGCACGTGTCCGGGGGGCACCCGGCGATGCGTAAAAATGTCGGGTGCTCCACGAACTGTTCACCCCCTCCGTCCAGCATGTGCTCGACCTCGTCGGGATCTTCGTCTTCGCGATCTCCGGCGCCCTGCTCGCCGTCCGCAAGAACTTCGACGTCTTCGGCATCGCCGTGCTCGCCGAGGTCACGGCGCTCGGCGGAGGGCTGTTCCGGGACCTGGTCATCGGGGCCGTGCCGCCGGCCGCGTTCAACGACCTCGGCTACTTCCTGATGCCGCTCGTCGCGGCCGTCCTGGTGTTCTTCCTGCACCCCGAGGTGGAACGGATCCAGGTCGCGGTCAACGTCTTCGACGCCGCGGGGCTCGGTCTGTTCTGCGTCACGGGCACGACCAAGGCGTACGACTACGGGCTCGGCCTCACCGCATCGGCCGTCCTCGGCCTGGCCACCGCGGTCGGCGGCGGCGTACTGCGCGACATCATCGCCAACGAGGTCCCGTCGCTGGTCCGCTGGGACCGCGACCTGTACGCGGTGCCCGCCGTCATCGGCGCCACCATCGTCGTGCTGTGCATTCGCTACGACGTGCTGAACGCGGTCACGAGCGGATTCGCCGTCGTCACGGCCTTCCTGATCCGGCTGCTCGCGATGCGCTTCCACTGGCGGGCGCCCCGGGCGTGGAACCGGCGGTCCGCGGCGATGGAGGCGGACGAGGTGGTGTGAGCCGTAGCCCCTCCGAAGAAAGCTACCGCTTAGTAATTTTGTGTTGTACGGTGCCCGCATGGCACAAGCAGCATCGGTACAGGCATCGATCGGTGACAGCGAGTTCGACCGCGACACCGCCGTCACCCGCCGCGAGCCCGGCGTCTACGACCTGGAGCTCTCGGCCGGCTGGACCATCCTCGGCGCCGTCAACGGCGGCTATCTGCTCGCCGTCCTCGGGCGGGCGCTCGCGGACGCACTGCCGCACCCCGACCCGTTCACCATCTCCGCGCACTACCTCACCGCCTCGCAGCCCGGCCCCGCGGTGATCCGCACGGATGTCGTAAGGACCGGCCGCACGCTCTCCACCGGTCAGGCCTCGCTGTTCCAGTACGACGCCGACGGCACGGAGGTCGAGCGCATCCGGGTCCTCGCCTCGTACGGCGACCTCGACGCGCTGCCCGACGACGTCCGCACCACCGCCGTGCCGCCGGCGATCCCGCCCGTCGAGCAGTGCTTCGGACCGCAGGACGCCCCGGAGAACGGTCCCCTGCCGGGCGGCTCCGAGATCGCCGGACGACTCATGCTCAAGCTGGACCCCTCGACGCTGGGCTGGGCGCTCGGCGCACCCTCGGGCAAGGGGGAGATGCGGGCCTGGTTCGGGCTCGCGGACGGACGCGACGCCGACCCGCTCTCGCTGCTGCTCGCGGTGGACGCGCTGCCGCCGACCGCGTTCGAGATCGGCCTCATGGGCTGGGTGCCCACCGTCGAACTGACCGTGCACGTGCGCTGCCGGCCGGCGCCGGGACCGCTGCGTGTCTCGATCACCACACGGAACCTGGCCGGCGGCTTCCTGGAGGAGGACGCCGAGGTCTGGGACAGCGCGGACCGGCTGGTCGCCCAGTCCCGGCAGCTCGCGAGGGCCAAGCTCTCCTGAATCGGCAGGGGAGGCGACGGCGTTCCCGGACACCTCGTCGGCCGCCTCCCCGGCGCACCACCCGGCGGGTCCGCGTCGGGCCCTGCGGCCCGGATCGGGCCGATCCCGGGCCGACGCGATACTGAACCCGTGAAGTCCGACCGGCTGTTGTCGATTCTGCTGCTGCTCCAGACCCGTGGCCGGATCCCCGCGCGCGACCTCGCCGAACGCCTCGAGGTCTCCGTCCGCACCATCTACCGCGACATCGAGGCCCTCTCCGCCGCGGGCGTCCCGGTCTACGCCGAGCGCGGCCGGCACGGCGGCATCGCCCTGCTGCCCGGCTTCCGCACGGACGTCACCGGTCTGACCGCCGACGAGTCGCGCGCCCTGTTCGTCCTCGCCGCCGACGGCGCACACTCCGCGCTCGGCCTGGACGCCGCGCTCGGCTCCGCGTTGCGCAAGGTGATGGCCGCCCTCCCCGCACCGCACCGTCCCGTGGCGGAGTCGGCGAGCCGCCGCATCCTTGTCGACGCCACCCGCTGGATGGGCGGACCGCAGCCCCCCGTGGACCTCGGCGTGCTCCAGGACGCGGTCTTCGCCGACCGGCGTCTGCGGCTGAGCTACCGGCACAGCAGCCGGACCGAGGCGACGTGCTACACCGTCGACCCGTACGGCCTGGTCGCCAAGGCCGGCGTCTGGTACCTCGTTGCCGACCACGGGGGCGTCCCACGGCTCTTCCGCGCCGACCGGGTGCTCTCGGCGACGTCTGGCGACGAGCCGGTGCGCCGCCGGACCGGCGTCGAACTGGCCGATGTGTGGGCCGTGTTGAAGCAGCAGGTGGAGGAGCGGCCGGTCGGCATCGAGGTGACCGCCCGGGTCCGGCGTGACCGCCTGGACATGTTCCGCCGTCTCAACGGTTCCCGTCTGACCGCCCCGCCCGACGACGACGGCCGCGGCCCGTGGGTGACCGTCCGCCTGGGATACGGCGACATCCGCGAGGTGCGCTCGCTGCTCTCCTTCGCCGAACGCCTCGAAGTGCTGTCCCCGCCGGAGGCCCGGGCGGAACTCGCCCGCGCGGCGGCGGCGACGGCACGGCTGTACGCGCAGGGGGCCCCGGCGGGCGGGGTGTGCGCTCCACCGGGTGCCCCGGTGGACGGGACGGCCGCCCCGGGCTGAGCCGGGGTCAGTCCAGCCAGTGGCGCCGCCCCAGGCTCACCAGTCGCATCTGCCGCCGCGCCACGCTCGCCAGCCGCTCCTGTTCCTCGGGTCCTGCGTCCAGGAACGCGCTGGCCGTCATCACCATGTGGTTGACGTAGAGCTCCGCCAGCATCAGCAGATCGTCGTCGCTCCAGCCCTCCGACTCGGGGTGCCGGGCCAGCTCGGCGCTCACCTCCTCGGCGAACCGGGCCAGTTGCCCGTCGATCGCCTCGCGCACCGGCTGCACCCCGCCGTGCCGCTCCCGGGCGATGAACCGTACGTGCTCCGGGTACTCCCGCACATGGCGGGCGATCAGCTCGACGGACAGGTCGATGCGTTCGCCGCTGTCGCCGCTGGCCGCCAGGGCCGAGCCGATCATCGGGTGCAGGCTCCCGAGGGCCTCCTCGACGAGGGCGACGCCCAGGTCGGCGATGGAGCGGAAGTGGCGGTAGAAGGCGGTCGGCGCGACCCCCACGGCCCGGGTCACCTCGCGCAGGCCCAGGCTGCTCAGGCTCTGCTCGGCCAGCAGCGCGAGCGCCGCGTCGAGGAGTGCCTGCCGGGTCTTCTGCTTCTGGGCCTGCCGGATGCCGAGAGTGTGACTCATGCCATGCAGTTAACAACTGTTCTCCGGAATTTGGAAGTCGGGGGAGGGGGTAGACTCAGTAGTCAGTGAACAGTTGTAACCACAGTTGTTCACCGAAGCTTTCCGAAGCTTTCCGTGGGCCGACCGGTCCGCGGGTCAGTATCCGAAGAGGCATCCGTTTCCCGAGAGGCATCTGAGAGGCATCACATGCTGTTCCTCGTTGCAGCCCTCCTTCTGCTGGGTGTCGCCATGGGCTCCGTCGCCCATGCCCCGCTCCCCGTCACGCTGCTCGCCGCCGCCGTCATCGGCGTCTGGCTCGTTGTCTTCGCCCTCCGCGAGCGCCACGCCCGGCGCCGCCACACCCACTGAACACCCCTCCTTTCTGGAGTCACGTCATGGAACTCACCGCTCCGAACGCCTCCGCCACCCACACCGACGTGGCCGGCCCGGCACGACCTGCCAAGCGCCGCACCCGCGCCGGTGAGGCCGACGGCATGGCCGTCGCGTCCTTCGTCCTCGGACTGCTCGGCCTCCTCGTCCTCAATCTCTTCCTCGGCCCGGTCGCCATCGTGCTCGCCGGCCTCGCGCTGTGGCGCGGGACCTCGCGCCGCGGACGGGCCCTGCTCGGACTCGGCCTCGGTGTGGCCGACCTGATCGTCCTCGCCACGCTGGTCTCCGCCGACCACACCCTGTCGTGGAGCGTCGCGGGCTGACCCGCGGAGCCCACCGCCTGCCGCGCGCGAGCCTCCGGTGCACCCCTGCGCCGGGCACGACCCCGGTACGGGGCTCGTAGAATCGTGCGCACCATGGCCTACCTCGACCACGCCGCGACCACTCCGATGCTTCCGGAGGCGGTCGAGGCGATGACAGCCCAGCTGACCGTCACCGGCAACGCCTCCTCACTGCACGCCGCCGGACGCCGGGCGCGGCGCACCGTCGAGGAGTCCCGCGAAACGCTCGCCGAGGCGCTGGGCGCCCGGCCCAGCGAGGTCGTGTTCACCTCGGGCGGGACCGAGGCGGACAACCTCGCCGTCAAGGGCCTGTTCTGGGCGCGCAGAGACGCAGACCCGGCCCGCACCCGGGTCCTCGCGAGCCCCGTCGAACACCACGCCGTGCTCGACGCCGTGCACTGGCTCGGCGAGCACGAGGGTGCAAACGTCGAGTACCTGGCCGTGGACGCCCATGGCCGTGTCCACGCCGACGCCCTGCGCGAAGCCATCGCCCGCAACCCCGCCGACGTCGCCCTGGCCACCGTCATGTGGGCCAACAACGAGATCGGCACCCTGATGCCGGTCCGTGAACTCGCCGACGTCGCCGCCGAGTTCGACGTCCCGCTGCACGCCGACGCCGTCCAGGCCGTCGGTCAGGTGCCCGTCGACTTCGGTGCCTCAGGGCTCGCCGCGATGACCGTCTCCGGCCACAAGATCGGCGGCCCGTACGGCATCGGCGCGCTGCTGCTCGGCCGCGAGTACGGCCCCGTGCCGGTGCTGCACGGCGGCGGCCAGGAGCGGCACGTCCGCTCCGGGACGCTCGACGTCCCGGCCGTCGCCGCGTTCGCCGTGGCGGGCCGGATCGCGGCCGGGAACCGTGAGCGGTTCGCCCGCGAGATCGGCGCCCTGCGGGACGACTTGGTCGACGCGGTGCGCAAGGCGGTGCCGGACGCGATCCTCGGCGGCGACCCCGACAGCGGGGGCCGGCTGCCCGCGAACGCGCACTTCACCTTCCCCGGCTGCGAGGGGGACTCGCTGCTCCTGCTGCTGGACGCGCAGGGCATCGAGTGCTCGACCGGCTCGGCGTGCACGGCGGGGGTGGCCCAGCCGAGCCACGTCCTGCTCGCCACCGGTACCGATCCCGACCTCGCGCGCGGCACCCTCCGCTTCTCGCTCGGCCACACCTCGACCCGGGGCGACGTCGAGGCGGTGGCCCGGGCGATCGGCCCGGCGGTGGAGCGCGCCCGGACGGCGGGGCTCACCTGACGCCCCTGACCGTGCGCCGGGCGGCCTCCCGGCCTGCGCCGCGGTCGTCCTTCCGGCCTGTGCCGGGGACCGGTCAGGCGATGGCCGTACGCGCCCGCCGCACCAGGCGTATGTAGCGGTCCCAGTCCCAGTGCGGGCCGGGATCGGTGTGGTCCGTGCCCGGCACCTCGACATGTCCGACGATGTGCTCCCGGTCGACCGGTATCCCGTACCGGGCGCAGATCGCCGCGGTCAGCCGGGCCGATGCCGCGTACATCGCGTCCGTGAACGACGACGGTTTCTCGACGAAGCCCTCGTGCTCGATGCCGACGCTGCGTTCGTTGTACGCGCGGTTGCCGGCGTGGAAGGCCACGTCCAGCTCGCGGATCATCTGGGCGATGTGCCCGTCCCTGCGCACGACGTAGTGCGCGGCGGCCTGGTGTCCCGGGTCCCGGAACACCTTCAGCGTGGAGGGGTAACTGCCCTGGGTGACATGGATGACCACGCGGTCGATCGGGTAGTCCGCGGGCCGGTCCGCCCGTCGGTAGTTCATCGTGGACGCGGCCACCCACTGGGCACCCCGGAAATCCACCTCGCCGGCCTTGCGCCGCTTCTCCACGCCCGGCAGCCGCCACCACAGATGCGCGAGCTCGTCGCGCGCCAGCGCCGCCGAGCCGAGCACGGCGACCGCTCCGCCGATCAGGACGCCCCGCCGGCCGATCCGCCGCTCGCCGCCCGGACCCGCGGACCCGGTCCCGCTCCGGATCGCCTCCCCCGTCATCCGACCCACCCCCGATGTCGTACGCGCCTCTTCCCAGCCCCTTCCGGCCCCTGTCGACCCTCCCAACGGACACGCGGCCGCCGAGGTTCCCGGCGCCCCGTACCCTGGTAGGGCTATGACTGAGACCCCGCAGCGTCCCCTCCGTGTCCTCGCCGCCATGTCGGGCGGCGTGGACTCCGCCGTCGCCGCCGCCCGCGCCGCCGAGGCCGGGCACGACGTGACCGGAGTGCATCTGGCGCTCTCGGCCAATCCCCAGTCGTTCCGCACGGGCGCCCGCGGCTGCTGCACCATCGAGGACTCGCGCGACGCCCGCCGGGCCGCGGACGTCATCGGCATCCCCTTCTACGTCTGGGATCTCGCCGAGCGGTTCCGCGAGGACGTGGTCGAGGACTTCGTCGCCGAGTACGAGGCGGGCCGCACCCCGAACCCGTGCCTGCGGTGCAACGAGAAGATCAAGTTCGCGGCGCTCCTCGACAAGGCGATCGCGCTCGGCTTCGACGCCGTGTGCACCGGCCACTACGCGAAGGTGGTCGTGAACCCGGACGGCTCCCGCGAGCTGCACCGCGCCTCCGACATGGCCAAGGACCAGTCCTACGTCCTCGGGGTTCTCGACGCCCAGCAGCTCGCGCACGCCCTGTTCCCGCTGGGCGACACCGTGACCACGAAGGACGAGATCCGCGCCGAGGCCGAGCGCCGCGGGCTCGCCGTCGCCAAGAAGCCCGACAGCCACGACATCTGCTTCATCGCCGACGGCGACACCCAGGGATTCCTGGCCCGCCGCCTCGGCACCTCGCCCGGCGACATCGTCGACGAGTCCGGCGCCACGCTGGGTACGCACGACGGGGCGTACGGCTTCACGATCGGTCAGCGCAAGGGCCTGCGCATCGGCACCCCCGCCCCGGACGGCAAGCCCCGCTACGTCCTCGACATCTCGCCGGTGAACAACACGGTCACCGTCGGTCCCGCCGCCTCCCTCGACGTCCGCGCGCTCACCGCGATCAAGCCCCGCTGGTGCGGCACCGCGCCCTCGGGCCCCGGCAGCTACACGGCCCAGCTGCGCGCACACGGCGGCGAGACCGAGGTGACCGCGGAGCTGGTCGACGGCGAGCTGCGGGTCACGTTCGACGAGCCCGTACGCGGCGTCGCGCCCGGCCAGGCCATCGTCCTGTACGACGACACCCGGGTGGTCGGTTCGGCGACCATCGCGACGACCACGCGCACGACGTCCGCCGTCGCCCGGAGCGCGACGCCGCCCGGCGCTACTCGGCCACGCTGAGCACGATCTTGCCCTGCGTGCGGCCCTGTTCGCCGTACGCGTGGGCCTTCGCGGCCTCCGCCAGCGGAAGCACCGTGTCGATCTCCGCGCGCAGGCGTCCCTCCTCCACCAGGCGCGCGACCGCCTGGAGGCCCGCGTAGTCCGGCTCGACCAGGGTGAACCCGGCACGGATGCCCAGGGCCTCGGCCTCGGCCAGCGGCGCGGAGTCCGGCGAGGGGAGCGAGACCAGGGTGCCGCCGCGGCGCATCACCTTCAGCGAGCGCCGGCCGTTGTCGCCGCCGAGGGAGTCGAGGACGACGTCCACGTCCTCGACGGCCTCGGTGAAGTCCGTCGTGGTGTAGTCGATCAGTTCATCGGCGCCCAGACCGCGCAGGAACCCGTGCTTCGCCTCGCGAGCCGTGCCGATGACGTACGCCCCGTGCGCCTTGGCGATCTGGACCGCGAGATGGCCGACGCCGCCCGCCGCCGCGTGGATCAGCACGCGCTGCCCGGGAGCCAGCCGGGCCGTTTCGACGAGGGACTGCCAGGCGGTGAGCGAGGCGAGCGGCAGCGCGGCCGCCTGCACATGGTCGATGGCGTCCGGCTTGCGCGCGAAGTGCCGCGCGGGTGCGGCCACGTACTCCGCGTAGCCGCCCGCCTGCTGCGGGAAGTGCGGCATGCCGAAGACCTGGTCGCCGGGCCGGTAGAGGGTCACGCCGATGCCGACGGCCTCGACGGTCCCCGAGACGTCGTAGCCGAGGATCGGGGGAGTGCCCCACATGCCGAAGCCCCCGCTCTCGCGCGACTTCCAGTCGACCGGGTTGACGCCCGCCGCGTGCACCCGGACGAGGATCTCGGTGGGCCCGGGCTCCGGGCGGTCCACCTCCACCTCGGTGAGGACCTCGGGGCCGCCCCACGCGCGGGGGCTCACGGCACGCATCTTCATCTTCTGCCTCTTTCCTGGTCGTGCAGGGGTGCGCCGGACCTTGCTCCCGCGGCGCACCCCCGGGATTGCGTGCCTCCAGGCTCGCCCGGGGAGCCGGGCCGCAGTGCTGGCAGTTTGGCCATGATGTGACAGAATCTGGCCATGCACCGTGTGGCCGTCCTGGCGCTCGAAGGCGTCATTCCGTTCGAGCTCGGCATCCCTTCGCGGGTCTTCGGCAACGCCGAGGACAGTGCGGGGCGGCCGCTGTACGAGGTCGTCGTGTGCACCGCCGACGGACTCCCCGTGACCAGCGAGGCCGGTTTCACCGTGGGCGTGGAACACGGCCCCGAGGCGCTGGCGGCCGCCGACACGGTGGTCATCCCGCCGACGTACGAGCTGGGCGCGCTCGCCACCGGCGGACCGCTTCCCGGGCCGCTGCGCGACGCGCTCGCCGGGATCCGTCCGGGCACCCGGATCGTCTCGATCTGCACGGCGTCGTACGTGCTGGCAGCCGCAGGCCTCCTCGACGGGCGTCCCGCGACGACGCACTGGCGCGTCGCGCAGGATTTCCGGCGTACGTTCCCGCGCGTCGACCTCGACGAGAACGTCCTCTTCGTGGACGACGGCGACATCCTCACATCGGCCGGCGTCGCTGCCGGCGTCGATCTCTGCCTGCACCTGGTGCGCCGCGACCACGGCACCGAGGTCGCCAACCACGTCGCCCGCCGCTGCGTCGTACCGCCCTGGCGCGACGGCGGGCAGGCGCAGTACATCGAGCGGCCCGTCCCGCAGCCCACCACCGCGACGACGGCCCCCACGCGCGCGTGGGCACTCGAAAGGCTCCAGGAGCCCCTGTCGCTGGGGGACATGGCCCGTCACGCACGGATGAGCCTGCGCACCTTCACGCGCCGCTTCCGGGAGGAGGCCGGCACCACCCCCGGGCGCTGGCTGACCGCGCAGCGCATCGAACTCGCCCGTCAGCTGCTGGAGTCCAGCGATCTGCCGATCGACCTGGTGGCCCACCGGGCCGGTTTCGGCACGGCCAACTCGCTGCGCCAGCACATGCGTTCCTCGCTGGGTGTGTCGCCGGTCGCCTACCGGCGCACCTTCCAGGCGGTGGGCTGACGGACCGTCGCCCGGTGCGCCGCGGAGGGTCGTCGGCCGGAGCGCCCGGAGCCCGGCGGACCGGGCGCTCCCGCGCGCGGGTCAGTCGCCGGCCACCACGTCCACGTCGTAGAAGCACAGATGGTCCCTGATCTGTGCCACGTCCGGCTTCGGGTCGGGATACGCCCACACCAGATCGCTCGCGTCCGGCAGCGACCAGTAGGACGCCGTCCCCTTGAAGGGGCAGACGGTGTGGGTCTCCGACGGGGTCAGCAGATCCGTCCGTACGTCCTCGGGCGGCAGGTAGTAGCGCACGGGACAGCCCGTCTCCCGCAGGACGAGGGGGCGACGGCTGTCCGCCAGGACGCGCCCGTCGCGCACCACACGCACGTGCTGGGCGCCCTGCTCGATGGTGATGCTGTGTCCTTTGGTCATGTCTGGCACAGCGCGTCGGGGGAGCCGTTTCTTCCCCTTACGGTGGAGGTCATGAACATCTGTGTCTTCCTCTCCGCCGCCGACCTCGACGACCGCTACACCGGACCCGCCCGCGACTTCGCCGAGCTGATCGGCAAGGCCGGCCACACGCTGGTGTGGGGCGGCTCCGACGTGGGGCTGATGAAGGTCGTCGCGGACGGAGTGCAGGAGGCCGGCGGCCGCCTCGTGGGGGTGTCGGTGGACTTCCTCGCGGCGAAGGCGCGCCCCGGCACGGACGAGATGGTGATCGCGAAGAACCTCGCCGAGCGCAAGGCGCTGCTCCTGGAGAAGGCGGACGCCGTGGTGATCATGGTGGGCGGGACCGGCACGCTGGACGAGGCCACCGAGATCCTGGAGCTGAAGAAGCACGGGCACACCGCCAAGCCGGTGGTGCTGCTCAACACGGCGGGCTTCTACGACGGCCTCCAGACGCAGTTCCGGCGCATGGAGGAGGAAGGATTCCTGCCCGTGCCGCTCACCGAGCTGGTGTTCTTCGCTGAGGACCCGGCGGGTGCGCTCGCCTACCTGGAAGCCGGGACGCACGCGGCTCCCGCGACGGGGCCGGGCATCGAGTGATGCGACCATGGCCCCTATGGCAACTCATGTGATCACCGGGGCCGGCTCGGGTATCGGCGCGGCCGTCGCGCGCCGACTCCACGCGCGGGGGGACGACCTCGTGCTCCTCGCGCGCGACGCGGGACGCGCCAAGGAACTGGCCGCCGCCCACCCCGGGGCCACGACCCTGGTGGGCGATCTCGCCGACCCCGACCGGCTGTCCTGGGCGTTCTCCCACCAGAGCCTCCCGGACCGCGTGGACTCCCTGCTGCACATCGCCGGTGTCGTGGAGCTGGGCACGGTGGGTGAGCTGACCCCGAAGCTGTGGCACACCCAGCTGAACGTCAACCTGATCGCTCCCGCCGAGCTGACCCGGCACTTCCTGCCCCAACTGCGCCTCACCCAGGGCCATGTGCTGTTCGTCAACTCGGGCGCCGGCCTCAACGCCCACGCCGGCTGGGCCGGGTACGCCGCCTCCAAGCACGGCCTGAAGGCACTCGCCGACTCCCTGCGCCAGGAGGAGCACGCCAACGGCGTCCGGGTCACCTCCGTCTACCCGGGCCGTACCGCCAGCGCCATGCAGGCCAAGGTCCACCAGCAGGAGGGCAAGGAGTACGACCCGTCCCGCTGGATCGACCCCGAATCGGTCGCCACGACGATCCTGATGGCCCTCGACCTGCCCCGCGACGCCGAGGTCAACGATCTGACCGTACGCCCCGGGAGGTAGCCGGACGCTGCCACGGTGCGCCGCCCTCGAGCCGTGACGGACGGGCGCGACGAGCCGTCGGCGGGTTGCATAGGCTGCCCGGGTGAGCGAAAACAGCGAGTTCAGGGTCCGGGGCGCCACCGGGGTCGGGTCCATGCCGGGCGGCGACGCGCGGGAGGCCGCCAAGACGGTGACCGGGAGCTTCGAGCCCGGACAGGGGATGCCGTATCTGGCGGAACTGCCCGCGCGCGGGCCGGGCGCCGACATGATCGGGCGCACCGCCGGGATGCTGGTCGAGCTCTACGCGCGCGTGGAGCCGAGCGGCTGGCGGATCGGGGACCGGCCGGGACGCGACACCAGGCGCGCCCGGTCGTGGCTGGGCGAGGACCTGGACGCGCTGGAGGAGTTCACCCAGGGCTACGAGGGCCCGCTGAAGGTGCAGGCCGTCGGGCCGTGGACGCTGGCCACCGCCCTGGAGCTGAGGAACGGCGAGGCGGCGCTCTCGGACACGGGTGCGTGCCGTGACCTGGCCGGGTCGCTGGCCGAGGGTCTGCGGACCCATCTGGACGAGGTGCGCAGGCTGGTGCCGGGCGCGGAGCTCGTGCTCCAGCTGGACGAGCCGTCGCTGACGGCCGTGCTGCGCGGTCAGGTGCGGAGCGCGAGCGGGTACCGGACGCACCGGGCCGTGGACCGGCAGGTCGTGGAGGCCGCGCTGCGGGACGTCGTCGCGGTCCACGACGGCCCCGTGATCGTGCACTCCTGCGCTCCGGACGTGCCCTTCGCCCTGCTGCGGCGCGCCGGGTTCGCGGGCATCTCGTTCGACTTCTCGTTGCTCACCGAACGTGACGACGACGCGATCGGGGAGGCGGTCGAGGGCGGCACCAGGCTGTTCGCCGGTGTCGTGCCGGGCACGGACGGCCCGTTGTCGGACCCTGCCGGTAGCGTCATGGGTGTCAGGACGTTGTGGCGCAGGCTGGGGCTGCAGCCGGGGCTGCTCGGCGAAGCGGTCGTGGTCACCCCGTCGTGCGGACTCGCGGGGGCCTCCCCGGAGTATGCGCGCAGGGCGCTCGCCCACTGCGTCCGGGCGGCGAGATCCCTCGCGGACAACCCAGAGTAACGGGAGGACGACACGGTGGCCGGCGACAAGGACGCACAGTCCGCATCGGTGCCCGCTCAGGCACGGGAGAAGCACGCGCAGCTCGCTGAGCAGATCGAGGAGCACCGCTTCCGGTACTACGTGAAGGACCAGCCCGTCATCTCGGACGCGGAGTTCGACACGCTCCTGCGCGCGCTGGAGGCGCTGGAGGAGGAGCACCCCGAGCTGCGCACGCCGGACTCGCCGACCCAGAAGGTCGCGGTGGCGTACGCGACGGACCTCGCCGCCGTCGAGCACCGCGAGCGGATGCTCTCTCTGGACAACGCCTTCGACGACGCGGAGCTGACCGCCTGGGCGGACCGCGTGGCCAAGGAGGTCGGCACCACCGACCACCACTTCCTGTGCGAGCTGAAGGTCGACGGCCTCGCGGTCAACCTGACGTACGAGAACGGGCGGCTCACCCGCGCCGCCACCCGCGGCGACGGCCGCACCGGCGAGGACATCACTCCCAACGTCCGGACGATCGCGGAGATCCCGGACAGGCTGGCGGGCGACCGCGTCCCCGCGCTGGTCGAGATCCGGGGCGAGGTCTACTTCCCGATGGAGGCGTTCCAGGAGCTGAACGCACGCCGCGTGGAGGCGGGCGAGAAGCCCTACGCCAATCCCCGGAACTCCGCATCGGGGTCGCTGCGCCAGAAGGACCCCAGAGTCACCGCGACGCTGCCGCTGCACATGGTGGTGCACGGCATCGGCGCCCGCGAGGGCCTCGACATCGACCGCCTGTCGCAGGCGTACGAGCTGCTGCACGAATGGGGCCTGCCCACGGCCCGGCACAACAAGGTGGTCGACTCGATCGCGGACGTCCGCGAGTTCATCGCGTACTTCGGCGAGAACCGCCACTCCGTGGAGCACGAGATCGACGGCGTCGTCGTCAAGCTCGACGAGATCCCCCTCCAGGGCCGGCTGGGCTCCACCTCGCGCGCGCCGCGCTGGGCGATCGCCTGGAAGTACCCGCCCGAGGAGGTCAACACCAAGCTGGTCAACATCCGCGTCGGCGTCGGCCGCACGGGCCGGGTCACGCCCTACGCCCAGGTGGAACCGGTCCACGTGGCGGGCTCCGAGGTCGAGTTCGCCACCCTGCACAACCAGGACGTGGTCAAGGCCAAGGGCGTCCTCATCGGCGACACCGTGGTGATCCGCAAGGCCGGGGACGTCATCCCGGAGATCCTCGGCCCCGTCGCCGACCTCAGGGACGGCACGGAGCGGGAGTTCGTGATGCCCGCCGACTGCCCCGAGTGCGGTACGCCGCTGCGGCCGATGAAGGAGGGCGACGTCGACCTGCGCTGCCCGAACGCCCGCAGCTGCCCCGCCCAGCTGCGCGAGCGGCTGTTCTACCTGGCCGGGCGCAAGTGCCTGGACATCGAGCACTTCGGGTACGTCGCGGCCGCCGCGCTGACCAAGCCCCTGGAGCCCTCCGAGCCGCCGCTGGCCGACGAGGGCGACCTCTTCGACCTGACGGTCGAGAAGCTGCTGCCCATCAAGGCGTACGTCCTCGACCAGGACAGCGGGCTGCCCAAGCGCGACCCGGACACCGGCGAGGAGAAGGTCGCCACGGTCTTCGCCAACCAGGAGGGCGAGCCGAGGAAGAACGCGGTGGCCATGCTCGCGAACATCGCGGCCGCCAAGGAGCGTCCGCTGGCCCGCATCATCACCGGCCTGTCGATCCGCCATGTCGGGCCCGTCGCCGCGGAGGCCCTTGCCCGCGAATTCGGCTCGATCGACCGCATCGAACAGGCCACGGAGCAGGAGCTCGCCGCCGTCGAGGGCGTCGGCCCCACCATCGCGGCCTCCCTGAAGCAGTGGTTCGAGGAGGACTGGCACCGCGAGATCCTGCGCAAATGGCGGGCCGCCGGGGTCCGCACGGAGGACGAGGGCGCAGGGGAGGAGCGCGGCCCGCGCCCCCTCGAAGGTCTCACCGTCGTCGTCACGGGCACCTTGCAGCACCACACCCGGGACGGTGCGAAGGAGGCTCTGCAGAGCCGCGGCGCCAAGGTGACCGGATCGGTTTCGAAGAAGACCTCTTTCGTCGTCGTCGGTGAGAATCCGGGTTCGAAGTACGACAAGGCCATGCAACTGAAGGTCCCTGTGCTGAACGAGGACGGTTTCGCGGTCCTCCTCGAACAGGGCGCGGACGCCGCCGCCGAAGTCGCCCTGCCCACCGGCGAATAGGCGCGCTTACGACCGACCAGTAGTGGTTGAAGGCCGCTCGTTCGGCGCATATCAGTTGCATACGGGTGGCCGGGGCGCATTCGGGCAACCGTTGTCGACCGCTGCCCGTGGAAGCCTTCTGCGGCCTACTGTTGAGGTGTGCGCCTGCCGTGTCCTGCTGCGGATGGGGCATCCCCTGCTCCTCGCGAGTGCGGGGGACGGGTTTTCAGACGCGGTGCCGATGACGGTGGTCGAGGGCATCGGGCCGCGTGGCGTGGGCACCGCCGGCTGTGAGAGGGACGGGAATGGAACCGACCGAGAGTGCCGCCTCGGACTCACGGCTGCGCTTGCGCCGGGGGTCCAGTGGACGGCGATGGGGATCGCCCCTGCGTTCGGAACGGCGAGACACCGTCAAAAGCGACCAAAGGCCGACCGAACAGGTCGCGGACGGAACGGAGCAGGACACACAGGGCACCTGGCCGCTCCTGCCCCTGACCATCGTCGCCCTGGCGACGCTCGTTCTCGTCACCGGTCTCTATCAGGCCGTCACCACCAGCCACGCGCTCTTCCCTTCGGGCACGGCAGGCTGGTCCCTCGCGGTGCTCACGGGTGTCATCGTCGGTCATCTGGTGGCCCTCGGCCGTGACCGTTGGTGGGGCGGCACGGGCTCCGGTGCGGCGCTCACCCTCGCGGTCCTGCTGCTCTACGGCTGGGTGCCGGCGGGGCTCGTGAGCCTCACCGTCGTCGTCCTGGTCGGCGTGGCCCGCCGCCACCGCTGGCGCCAGGGCGTGCTGCACGGCGCCGTCGACATACTCGGCATCGGCGCGGGCGCCCTCGTGCTCGCGGTGTTCGGCCAGGTGCCGACGGTGGAGAGCCCCTGGAAGCCGCACGGCTGGGACCTGTACGCGGTGCCCGACCTCGTCCTGGTGGCGGCCGCGTACCTCGTCGTCACCCGACTGCTGCTCTGGTACGTGCACGCGCCACGCACCGGCGGCCTGCCCACCGTCGCCCGCACCGCCCTCGCCAGGCAGGGGCTCGTCGGTGTCGCGCTGCTCGGCATCGCCCCGCTGATCTGTGTCGTCGCGGTGGCGCTGCCCGTCCTGCTGCCGCTGTTCGCGGTACCGCTCATCGCCCTCGACTCCACCCTGTGGATCGCCCGCGCGCGCGCCGAGGAGCAGTTGCGCGACCCGCTCACCGGACTGCCCAACCGGCAATGGCTGTTGGAGCGGACATGGACGGCGCTGGACGAAGCGGAACGCATCGGTGCGCGCTCCGCCCTGATCCTCATCGACATGGACCGTTTTCGATCGGTGAACGACACGCTCGGGCATCTCGCGGGTGACCGGCTGCTGTTGCAGATCGCCGACCGGCTGCGCCTCGCCCTGCCGCAGGGCGCGGAGGCCGCACGGCTCGGCGGCGACGAATTCGCGGTGCTGCTCCCCGTCGCCGACTCCACGACCTCCGCGACCCGTGTCGCCCGCTCCCTCGTCGCCGCGCTCGGCTCCCCGCTCGACCTCGACGGGCTCACCCTCGTCCTGGAGGCCAGCGCCGGACTCGCCGTCTTCCCCGACCACGCGCTCGACGCCGAGGGGCTGCTGCGCCGGGCCGATGTCGCGATGTACCAGGCCAAGCGGGACCGTACGGGCGTCGAGGTGTACGAGTCCAAGCGGGACTCGAACACGCCGGACCGGCTCGGTCTGCTCGGCGACCTGCGGCGGGCGCTGGACGCGGGCGAGGTCGAGCTGCACTACCAGCCGAAGGTCCGCTTCGACGGGCAGGTCGCCGGCCTGGAGGCACTGGTCCGCTGGGTGCACCCGGAGCGCGGCAAGGTGCCGCCGGACGAGTTCATCGCCATCGCCGAGTCCTCCGGGTTGATGCCGCACCTCACGGAATACGTGCTGGAGACCGCGCTTGCTCAGGTCGCCCGGTGGCGCGCGCAGGGACTTCTGGTTCCCGTGGCCGTGAACGTTTCTCCGCGCGATGTGCACACCCCCGGTTTCGCGGGGGCCGTCGCCGCGCGGCTCGCCCGGCACGGGGTCCCGCCGGGGGCGCTCCAGCTGGAGATAACGGAGCACGTGCTCCTGGAGGATCCGCAGCGGGCCGCCGACACGCTCGCCGGGCTGACCGGGCACGGAGTGAAGATGTCGCTGGACGACTTCGGCACCGGGTACTCGTCGCTGGTGCATCTGCGGCGGCTCCCGGTGAGCGAGCTGAAGATCGACCGGTCGTTCGTGGCGCGCCTCGCCGTGGACGCCGAGGACGCGGAGATCGTGCGGTGCACCCTCGATCTCGCCCACTCGCTGGGGCTGCTCGTCGTCGCCGAAGGGGTCGAGGACGACGAGACGTGGGAGCGGCTGCGGGATCTCGGGTGCGATGCGGTGCAGGGGTGGCTCGTCGCCGCGGCCATGCCCCCCGACGAGACCACGGCATGGCTCCGGGCCCGAGGGGCCCGGGGGTGGCAGCGGCCGCGTGCCGCATTGCCCGCGGCGGCAGCCGACTCGGATCCCGGCCTCCGGCCGGGATGACTTTGCGCGCCCCCATGGCACCCCGGCCGCGGTCTTCAGGGTGGGGACGAGGGTCGGTGCGGTCCGTGGCCCCTGCGCCGAAGCGGTGACGGAACGGACCGCCTCGCCCCGGAGACGGCGTGCCGCGAGGCCCTCGCCGAAGCCGGTGCGACGGCCCTCCGGGTCAGGGGACGGCCGAGGCGTGCACCTGTCCCGCGGGGCCGGGAGGGAAAGCGTTTCGCGGGCACGTGGCCGCGCCCCATAGGATTGGGCCAAACCACACACACTCACCCCTGAGGATCGCTGCATGCCTGGCATCACGCGCGAGGAGGTTGCCCACCTCGCCCGGCTGGCGCGTCTGGAGCTGAAGGCCGAAGAGCTCGAACACTTCGCCGGCCAGCTCGACGACATCATCGGCGCGGTCGCCCGCGTCTCCGAGGTCGCCGACCAAGACGTACCGCCGACCTCCCACCCGCTGCCGCTGACGAACGTCATGCGCGCGGACGAGGTCCGTCCGTCGCTCACCCCCGAGCAGGCGCTCTCCGGCGCCCCGGCACAGGAGCAGCAGCGTTTCAAGGTGCCGCAGATCCTGGGGGAGGACTGACCGTCATGACGGACCACAGCCACATCATCAAGCTCACCGCCGCCGAGATCGCCGGGAAGATCGCCTCCGGCGAGCTCACGGCCGTCGAGGTCACCGAGGCGCACCTCGCCCGGATCGAGGCCGTCGACGAGAAGGTCAACGCCTTCCTGCACGTCGACCGTGAGGGCGCCCTCGCACAGGCGCGCGCCGTCGACGCCAAGCGCGAGCGCGGCGAGAAGCTCGGCCCGCTGGCCGGCGTACCGCTGGCGCTGAAGGACATCTTCACCACCGAGGGGATTCCGACCACGGTCGGATCCAAGATCCTCGAGGGCTGGATCCCGCCGTACGACGCGACGCTGACCCGGAAGCTCAAGGAAGCCGACGTCGTCATCCTCGGCAAGACCAACATGGACGAGTTCGCCATGGGGTCCAGCACCGAGAACAGCGCGTACGGACCGACCGGCAACCCCTGGGACCTCACCAAGATCCCCGGTGGCTCTGGCGGTGGCTCCAGCGCCGCGCTCGCCTCGTTCGAGGCGCCGCTCGCCATCGGCACCGACACCGGCGGGTCGATCCGCCAGCCCGCCGCCGTCACCGGCACCGTCGGCGTCAAGCCGACCTACGGCGGGGTCTCCCGGTTCGGCATGGTGGCGTTCTCCAGCTCCCTGGACCAGGGCGGTCCCTGTGCCCGTACGGTCCTGGACGCCGCGCTGCTGCACGAGGTGATCGCGGGTCACGACCCGCTCGACTCCACGTCCGTCGACGCCCCGGTCCCGCCGGTCGTCGAGGCCGCCCGCACCGGCTCCGTCGACGGCATGCGCGTCGGTGTGGTCAAGCAGTTCCGCGGCGAGGGCTACCAGGCCGGCGTGGTGCAGCGCTTCGACGAGTCCGTCGAACTGCTGAAGGAGCTGGGCGCCGAGATCGTCGAGCTGGACTGCCCGTCCTTCGACCTGGCGCTGGCGGCGTACTACCTGATCGCGCCGTCCGAGTGCTCCTCGAACCTCGCCCGGTTCGACGGCCTGCGCTACGGCCTGCGCACCGGCGACGACGGGACGCGCTCCGCCGAGGAGGTCACCTCGATCACCCGCGAGGCCGGCTTCGGCCCCGAGGTCAAGCGCCGCATCATGCTCGGCACGTACGCCCTGTCCTCCGGCTACTACGACGCGTACTACGGCTCCGCCCAGAAGGTCCGGACGCTCATCAGCCAGGACTTCGAGAAGGCCTTCGAGCAGGTCGACGTGATCGTCTCTCCGACGACGCCGACCACCGCGTTCGCGATCGGCGAGCGCACCGACGACCCGCTGGCGATGTACCTCGCCGACCTGTGCACCATCCCCGTCAACCTGGCCGGCAACGCCGCCATGTCGCTGCCGTGCGGCCTGGCGCCGGAGGACAACCTCCCGGTCGGTCTGCAGATCATCGCTCCGGCGCTGAAGGACGACCGCCTGTACAAGGTCGGTGCTGCCGTCGAGGCGGCCTTCGTGGAACGCTGGGGTCACCCGCTGCTGGAGGAGGCTCCCTCGCTGTGAGTGCACTGACCAAGGCCAAGGGCTTCAAGAAGTCCAAGACCGGTACGTATCTGTCCATGGCCACGACCGGCTTCGGGGCGATCGGCGTCGTCAAGCAGGCCAAGAAGGCCCGCAGCGAGCACGACACGCTCAAGCTCATCGACGCCGTCGTGTCCGCCGCCGCCATCGTCACCGGCCTCGCCATCCTCTACCGGGAGCTGAAGCGCCTGGGCGACGACGACGTCCTGCTGGGCTGAGAGGGAAAGTTTCACCGTGACTGCCACGACTGACCTGGTGTCGTACGAGGACGCGCTGGCGTCGTACGACCCCGTCATGGGCCTGGAGGTCCATGTCGAGCTCGGCACCAGGACGAAGATGTTCTGCGGCTGTTCGACGACGCTCGGCGCCGAGCCGAACACCCAGACGTGCCCCACCTGCCTCGGCCTGCCCGGCTCGCTCCCCGTCGTCAACGCGACCGGCGTCGAGTCCGCCATCCGGATCGGCCTCGCGCTGAACTGCGAGATCGCCGAGTGGTGCCGTTTCGCCCGGAAGAACTACTTCTATCCGGACATGCCGAAGAACTTCCAGACCTCGCAGTACGACGAGCCGATCGCCTTCAACGGCTATCTGGACGTCCAGCTCGAGGACGGCGAGGTCTTCCGCGTGGAGATCGAGCGCGCCCACATGGAGGAGGACACCGGCAAGTCGACGCACATCGGCGGCGCGACGGGTCGTATCCACGGCGCGCAGCACTCGCTGCTCGACTACAACCGCGCCGGCATCCCGCTGATCGAGATCGTCACCAAGCCCATCGTGGGCGCGGGCGAGCGGGCCCCCGAGGTCGCCAAGGCCTACGTGGCCGAACTGCGCGAGCTGATCAAGGCGCTCGGCGTCTCCGAGGCCCGCATGGAGATGGGCCAGATGCGCTGCGACGTGAACCTGTCGCTGATGCCGAAGGGCAGCGACAAGTTCGGCACCCGCAGCGAGACGAAGAACGTCAACTCGCTGCGTTCGGTGGAGCGTGCGGCGCGCTACGAGATCATGCGGCACGCCGCGGTGCTCTCCTCCGGCGGCACGATCATCCAGGAGACCCGTCACTTCCACGAGGACACGGGCTCCACGACGTCCGGCCGGGTGAAGGAGGAGGCCGAGGACTACCGGTACTTCCCGGAGCCCGACCTGGTGCCGGTCGCCCCGTCCCGTGCGTGGGTCGAGGAACTGCGCGGCACCCTGCCGGAGCTGCCGCGCACGCGCCGCAACCGGCTGCGCGAGGAGTGGGGCATCGGTGCCCACGACATGCAGTCGATCCTCAACGCGGGCGCGGTCGACCTGATCGCCGCCACCATCGAGGAGGGCGCGGACGCGGCCTCGGCCCGCAAGTGGTGGATGGGCGAGCTGGCCCGTCGCGCCAACGAGGACGGCGTCGAGCTCGGCTCCCTGCCGATCACGCCGGCCCAGGTCGCCCGTGTCGCGGCCCTGGTGTCCGGGGGCGAGCTCAACGACAAGCTGGCCCGTCAGGTCATCGAGGGTGTCCTCGCCGGTGAGGGCGACCCGGACCAGGTCGTCGAGAAGCGCGGCCTCAAGGTCGTCTCCGACGACTCGGCCCTCGGCACCGCCGTCGACGAGGCCATCGCGGGCAACCCGGCCATCGCGGACAAGATCCGCGGCGGCAAGGTCGCCGCGGCCGGCGCCCTGGTCGGCGCGGTCATGAAGGCGACCCGGGGTCAGGCCGACGCGGCCCGCGTCAAGGAGCTGATCCTGGAGAAGCTCGGCGTCAGCGAGGGCTGAGCCACCCGGACCCGGGCCGTACGGCCCGGACCGGCACAGGGGCGGAGGCCGTCCTGGACGCCGCCGAGCACTCGGGCGCGGCCGATGTGGTGGCCCGGCTGCGCAGCGGCC